>JALYXY010000041.1 GCA_030946875.1 Pseudomonadota bacterium
GCCGAGAACCTGCTCAATGTCGCCACCCTCGATGACGTCGCGCGACTGTTCGGCGACGCCCTGCGTGAGGTGAAGAGTCGGGATGCACCCTATCTCATGCAGAACAACATCGACGCAGGCGCGGACTTTCTGGTGGGCGGGCAAATCAGGGGAGAGGCGCCGCGGCTGTTCAACGTCTACAGCGAGGGCAACTTCATCGAGGCCACCGCCGACACCTGCTACTTCCAGACGGGTGAGACCAAGTACGGCAAGCCGATCATCGATCGCGTCGTCACGCGCGAGACGGGGCTGACCGAAGCCATCAAGTGCACGCTCGTGTCTTTCGACTCGACCATGCGATCCAACATCTCCGTAGGCCTTCCGATCGATCTCCTGAGATATTCCGTGGACTCGTTTCGCGTCGGCCTGCAGCGCCGGATCGACGAGGACGATGCGTACTTCAGGATGATCCATGCGCAATGGGGCGAGGGCCTGCGCAGGGTCTTTGCCCAGCTTCCCGATCCGGAGTGGTGATGGTCCAGGCGACGATTCGTACCCGGTTTGCTCCGAGCCCCACCGGGTTCATTCACCTCGGCAACATTCGATCCGCCCTGTTTCCATGGGTGTTCGCCCGACGCCACGGCGGCGTCTTCATTCTGCGCATCGAGGATACGGACACCGAGCGCTCCACCCCGGAGGCAGTGCAGGCCATCATCGAGTCCATGCAGTGGCTGGGGCTTGGGTACGACGAGGGTCCGTACTTCCAGATGCAACGCGCTGATCGTTACCGCGCCGTGCTCGACGACATGCTCGCGAGAGGGCTGGCGTACCGCTGCTACACAACCCCCGAGGAGCTCGAGGCGCTGCGGGCTGCACAGACGAGCCGGGGCGAAAAGCCAAGATACGACGGTCGGTGGCGACCCGAGAACGCGGGACAGAGGATGCCGCCGCCGGATGTGGCGCCGGTGATTCGCTTCAGGAACCCGAGCACGGGCACCGTCGCGTGGGACGACGGAGTGAAAGGCCGGATCGAAATCGACAACGGCGAGCTGGACGATCTCGTGATCGCGCGGGCCGACGGCACGCCCACCTACAACTTCTGCGTCGTGGTGGACGACCTCGACATGAAGATCACCCACGTGATCCGGGGTGACGATCACGTCAACAACACGCCGCGGCAGATCAACATCATCCGTGCGCTCGGCATGCAACCCCCGCTGTATGCACATCTGCCGACCGTCCTCACCCCCGAGGGCGAGAAGCTCTCGAAACGGCATGGTGCGAAGAGCGTCCTTGAATATCGCGCGGAAGGCTACTTGCCTGAAGCGGTTGTCAATTACCTGGCACGGCTCGGGTGGTCGCATGGGGATGCCGAGATCTTCACCCGCGAGGAGCTCGTGCAATGGTTCGACCTCGCGGCGCTCTCCTCGTCGCCCGGCCGCTTCGATCCCGACAAGCTGCGTTGGGTGAACCACGAGCACATCAAGCGCCTGTCCGACGACGAGCTCGCAAAGCGGCTCGAGCCCTACACGGAAGCGATTGGACTCGACGTACGCGGGGGGGCCGAGCTACACAAGGTTGCGGCCTTGCTGCGCGACCGCGCCCCGACGCTCAGCGAGATGGCCGACGCGGCGCGTTTCTTCTACGAGAGCGTAGAGTCTTCCGCAGAGCTCCTGGGCGAGCATCTCACCGATGCGAACCGTCCTGCGCTGATCGAGCTGCACAGGCTGTTCGCGGATCTCGACTGGACCCGCGACTCCATAGGCACGGCAATGCGGGCCAGTGCGGCGAGGCATGGTCTAAAACCGGCTCAAATCATGATGCCGCTGCGCGTTCTGGTGACGGGGACGACGCATACGCCGGCCATCGACGCGGTCCTCGCGGTGCTCCCGCGTGACGTTGCACGTGAGCGCATGGCGAGCGGAATGGGGCTTTAGCCGCTCGCCCGTGGTTCGTGTTCGGCCCGGAGTGTGGCCTTGCGGGCACAACCGCGCGAACTTGCCCGAGTTGTAAGGCGCGCGCGCTCGCGCCTCGAGAATGCATCGGGTAAAATGGGAATTTCCCGGAACTTGTCACCATGACCAAGTTCGTGTTCGTCACCGGCGGGGTCGTATCCTCGCTCGGCAAAGGCATCGCGGCCGCATCCCTTGCGGCGATCCTCACCACCCGCGGTGTGCGCGTCACCAACCTCAAGCTCGACCCCTACATCAACGTCGATCCTGGAACGATGAGCCCGTTCCAGCACGGCGAGGTGTTCGTGACCGAAGACGGCGCAGAAACCGATCTCGACCTCGGTCATTACGAGCGCTTCACCGACGTGCCGATGGGCAAGCGCAACAACTTCACCACCGGCCAGATATACGACAGCGTCATCCGCAAGGAACGGCGCGGTGACTATCTCGGCGGCACCGTGCAGGTGATTCCCCACATCACCGACGAAATCAAGAGCTGGATCGCCGCCGCTGCGGAGATGGGGGGCAACGTCGCCGAGGTGGCGGTGGTCGAGGTGGGCGGCACGGTGGGCGACATCGAGTCGCTGCCGTTTCTGGAGGCCATCCGGCAGATGGGCATCACGCTGGGACGTGAAAACGTCTGCTACGTGCACCTCACGCTCGTGCCGTTCATCTCCACCGCCGGCGAGATGAAGACCAAGCCGACCCAACACTCCGTCAAGGAGCTGCGCGAGATCGGTATCCAGCCCGATGTGGTGCTCTGCCGCGCTGATCGCCCGATCCCCGACAGCGATCGCCGCAAGATCGCGCTGTTCACCAACGTGCCGCCCGAAGCCGTCATCCCGGCACTCGATACCGACTCCATCTACAAGATCCCTGCTGCTCTTCACGCGGAGGGGCTCGATGCCATCGTCTGCAAGAAGCTCGAGCTGGACGTGCCGCCTGCGGATCTTTCGACGTGGCACAAGCTCGTCTATGCCCTCGAGCATCCGGAGCACGAGGTGCACGTTGCCATGGTCGGCAAATATGTGGACCTCACGGAATCGTACAAGTCCCTGTCCGAAGCGCTGATACATGCCGGGATCCACACGCGCTGCAAGGTGCAGATCCATTACCTCGATTCCGAGACGGTCGAACGCGACGGGGTGAGCGGGCTGCACGGCATGGACGCCATCCTCGTGCCCGGTGGATTCGGCAAGCGTGGTGTCGAAGGCAAGATCGCAGCGATCCGCCACGCCCGCGAGAACGGCATTCCCTATCTCGGCATCTGCCTCGGGATGCAGCTTGCAGTCATCGAATATGCGCGTCACAAGGCGGGCCTCGAGGGCGCGAACAGCACCGAATTCGATGCGGATACGCCGCATCCCGTGGTCGCGCTCATCACCGAGTGGCAGAACCGCGATGGCTCGATCGAAAAGCGTAACGCGAGCTCCGATCTGGGCGGCACCATGCGGCTCGGGTCGCAGCCTTGCGACGTGGTGAGCGGCACGCTCGCGCACCGCATCTTCAACGCGACACGCGTGGCCGAGCGCCATCGTCACCGTTACGAGGTCAACAACCACTATCTGCCGCGAATCGAAGCGGCGGGTCTCGTGGTGAGCGCCCGTGCGCGCAGCCCTCTTGCAGGCGATCTTTGCGAGATGATCGAGCTCCCCGGGCATCCATGGTTTTTCGGGTGCCAGTTCCACCCTGAATTCACGTCGAACCCCAGGCGTGGTCATCCGCTCTTCATTGGCTTCGTTCGCGCAGCCCTGGAGCGTCAGCAAAGTGCCAGCACGCCGGTCTCGCCGCCGGTGGCCGAGCTCATCGCATCCCTCTGAAGCGGCGTCTGCAATGACGATCTTCAGCCGACCTTCAGGCGCGTCATGAAGCTCTGCGGCTTCGACGTCGGTCTCGATCAGAAGCTCTTCCTCATCGCCGGGCCCTGCGTCGTCGAGTCGCTCCAGCTGCAGATCGATGTCGCGGGTGAGCTGAAACGCATCTGCGAGGCGCTCGGGATGCCTTTCATCTTCAAGTCGTCGTACGACAAGGCCAACCGAAGCTCCGGCACGTCGTATCGCGGACCTGGCATGCAGGAGGGCTTGCGCGTGCTGGCCGAAGTCAAGCGGCAGCTCGGCGTTCCCGTGCTCACGGACGTGCACACCGAGTTGGACATTCCTGCGGCAGCAGAGGTGGTGGACGCGTTGCAGACACCCGCATTCCTGTGCCGCCAGACCGACTTCATCACCGCAGTCGCACGCGCCGGCAAGCCCGTGAACATCAAGAAGGGGCAGTTTCTCGCACCCGAGGACATGCGCAACGTGGTGACCAAGGCGCGCGCCGCGAGCGGCACCGACAACATCCTGGTGTGCGAGCGGGGCGCGTCGTTCGGCTATCGCAATTTGGTCGTCGACATGCGCTCGCTGGCCATCATGCGATCGACCGGATGCCCCGTCGTGTTCGACGCCACGCACTCCGTGCAATTGCCGGGTGGTCAGGGCACCTCGAGCGGTGGCCAGCGCGAATTCGTACCCGTGCTCGCGCGTGCCGCCGTGGCGGCGGGGGTCGCCGGCGTTTTCATGGAAACGCATCCCGACCCTGACGCCGCGCTGTCAGACGGTCCCAATGCGTGGCCGCTCGACCGTATGCAAGGGTTGCTCGAGACACTGCTCGAGCTCGACGCCGTGACCAAGCGCCACGCCTTCGCCGAAGCCGAATGGCTCGGCGCGTCGTGACATCACTGACACACAACGGATAAACCGGTCGCTGAAAATGAGTGCAATCGTCGATGTCATCGCACGCGAGATTCTCGATTCGCGCGGCAACCCCACGATCGAGGCCGACGTGGTGCTCGAGTCCGGCGTCTCGGGACGCGCCGCCGTTCCATCCGGCGCATCGACCGGGTCCAAGGAAGCAATCGAGCTCCGCGATGGTGATCAGGCGCGTTACTTCGGCAAGGGAGTCACCAAGGCCGTCGAAAACGTGAACACCGAGATCTGCGAGGCGATCATCGGCCTCGACGCATCCGAGCAATCGTTCATCGACAAGACGATGATCGATCTCGACGGCACCGACAACAAGGGTCGGCTTGGCGCGAACGCAATTCTTGCCGTCTCGTGTGCCGTCGCCAAGGCCGCGGCGGACGAGTCCTCGTTGCCGCTGTATCGATACTTGGGCGGCGTGGGCGAGATGCAGCTTCCGGTGCCGCTGATGAACGTCATCAACGGCGGTGCGCACGCCAACAACAAGATCGACCTTCAGGAGTTCATGCTGGTGCCGCTGGGGGCGCCCACCTTTCGCGAGGCACTGCGTTACGGTGCGGAGGTCTTCCATACACTCAAGAAGATCATCGATGCTCGCGGCATGCCGACGACCGTCGGGGACGAAGGCGGGTTTGCTCCGAACCTGCCGTCGAACGAGTCGGCGTTGCAGCTGCTCGTCGAGGCGATCGACACGGCAGGCTACGAACCCGGCAAGGACATCGCGCTGGCACTCGACTGCGCCGCCAGCGAGTTCTACAAAGACGGCCGATACCAGCTCGAATCCGAGGGACTTGCGCTCACGAGCGCTGCGTTCATCGACGTGCTTGCCACCTGGTGCGACAAGTATCCGATCATCTCTATCGAGGATGGCATGTCGGAGCACGACTGGGATGGCTGGCGGCTCCTGACGGAGCGGCTCGGGCAGAGCGTGCAGCTTGTCGGCGACGATATTTTCGTGACCAACACGCGCATCCTGAAGCAAGGCATTGAAAAACGCGTCGCCAATTCCATTCTCATCAAGATCAACCAGATCGGCACGCTGACGGAGACATTCGCCGCCATCTCGATGGCCAACCGCGCCGGCTACACCGCGGTGATTTCTCACCGGTCGGGTGAGACGGAGGACAGCATGATCGCCGACATCGCGGTCGGCACCAATGCGGGTCAGATCAAGACAGGGTCGCTCTCGCGCTCGGACCGCGTCGCCAAATACAACCAGCTGCTGCGCATCGAGGAGGATCTCGGCGAGGCAGCGAGCTACCCCGGACGCGCTGCGTTCTTCAATTTACGCTGACAGGGTTTTATTATCGTGCGCTGGCTTGCGATCATCCTGCTGGTGCTCATTGCCGGCCTGCAGTATCCGATGTGGCTCGGCAAGGGCGGGTGGCTCCAGGTTCGCGAGCTCGAGCGCCAGCTCGCCAAGCAGCGTGAGGGCAACGCCACGCTGAAAGCGCGCAACGATCGTCTGGATGCAGACGTGCGCGATCTCAAGACGGGCTTCGAAGCGATCGAGGAACGCGCGCGCGGCGAGCTCGGCATGGTGCGCCAGGATGAAGTGTTCTTCCAGCTGCAGAACCCGACCCGAGCCAAGGATGCCCGCGGGGCGGAGAGCGCAAAGCGCAGCGATGAGACCAAGGCGCTGAGCGCCGCCGCCCCCGGCGGACATTAGCTTTCTCGCCGCGTTGCATGCAGCGCATCACCTCCGCCCACAACACGCGGTTGCGCGAGGCCGCGCGGCTCATCGAATCTTCGAGAGACCGTCGCAAGTCCGGCAAGTGCGTGCTCGAAGGCGAGCACCTCGTCACGGTGTATGCCGAGCGCATCGGAGCGCCGGAGACTTTGATCGTGTGCGAGGACGCACTCGATCGGCCGGGGACGAAGGCACTCGTCGAGCGGCTGCCGGAGGCGAGCCTCGTCGTGCCGGTGGAGCTTTTCCGGCATTTCGCGTCGCTTCCCGTGGGAGTCGGCATCGTTGCCGTGGTGACAACGCCGCGCGAGGCAGTCCGTTCGGGCAGCGATCTCTGCGTGTTGCTGGACGATCTTCAGGATCCAGGCAACATGGGGTCCATCTTGCGCAGCGCGGCTGCCGCAGGCGTGGACCGTGTTCTCTTATCGAAGCGCTGCGTCTTCGCGTGGTCGCCCAAAGTATTGCGCGCCGGGCAAGGCGCGCACTTTATGCTGAGCATCGAGGAGGAGGTCGATCTTGCAACGTGGTGTCGCGACTACGCGCAGTCTGGAGGGCGGGTCGTCGGCGCCGTGGCACGCGAAGGTCGCTCCCTTTTCGATACGCCTCTCACCGGACGCATCGCGATCGCGATCGGTAACGAGGGCGGAGGACTCTCGCCGCAGGTGGACGCAGCGCTCACCGTGCGCGTGACGATTCCGATGCCAGGGGGGATTGAATCCCTCAACGCCGCTGCTGCGGCCGCCATCTGTCTCTTCGAATGCGTGCGTCAGCGAACCGGCGCAAGTTCCCCGAGCGACTCTTCTCGCGTTCAGTAGATGTGCCGCTGCAGCTTGCCGCGATGCAGGATGGTCGTGGCGATCTCCTCGATCGATTTCGCCGTCGTATCGAGCATCGGGATGTTCTCGGTCTGCATCAGGTTCTCGGCCTCGCGCACCTCATAACGGCACGTGTCGAGCGAGGCGTACTTGCTGCCCGGTCGACGTTCCTCCCGGATCTGGTGCAGGCGATCGGGATTGATCGTGAGCCCGAACAGCTGATCCCGAAACGGCCGCACCGACTGCGGCAGGCGGCGATCGGCGAAGTCGTCCGGCGTGAGCGGGAAATTGGCGGCGCGAATGCCGAATTGCAGCGCGAGATACAGGGAAGTCGGTGTCTTTCCGCAGCGCGAGACACCGACCAGGATCACCTGGGCCTTGCCGAGGTCGCGCGTCGCAACGCCGTCGTCGTGCGCCTGCGTGAAGTTGATCGCTTCCATGCGCGCGAAATACTCGTGGCTGTTGGCAATGCCGTGGGAGCGTCCGGCAGCATGCGAGCTCTTGGCGTTCAGCTCCGTTTCAAGCGGCGCGATGAACACCTGGAAGAGATCGAGGGTGAGGGCCTGCGCTTCGCGGCACAGGGTCGCGCTGGCGGTTTCGTCGACCATCGAGCTGAACACAAGCGGGCTCTGACTTTCGCGCGCGGCGAGATCGTTGATCTGGCGCACGGCCGCGTCCACCTTCTCGGGCGAGTCGACAAAGGGAATGGTTTCGCGCACGAACTGAAAGTCTTCGAACTGCGACAGAAGACTGTTGCCCAGCATCTCGGCGGTGATGCCGGTCCGGTCCGACACGAAGAACACGTAGCGCCGCGGCGGCGCACCGAGCATCGTCATCGGGTCAGGCCGGACCGTCGATGTGCCGGATGTCGACCATCACCAGGCTTGCCATACGGGCGTCGCACCGGCAGGCAGGGGCGGCAATTCGCCGAGATCCAGAGTGCTTTCATTGGTGCCGTGATAATCGGAGCCCACTGAGGCAAGCAGGCCGTGCACGCGCGCGAGGGTCGCGAATTCGCCGGCCTGCGCGGCACTGTGCGAGGACGAGAGCACCTCGAGACCATCCCCGCCGAGATCGCGAAACGTTGCCAGCAGACGACGCAATCCGGTGCCGGCCACGCGATAGCGTCCGGGGTGTGCGAGCACCGCCTGACCCCCCGCGGCGTGAATCCAGTCGATCGCATCCGGCAACGTTGCCCACTCGTGCGCCACGTACCCCGGCTTGCCCGGTGTGAGGAAGCGGTTGAATACTTCTTTCACATCCGGGACGTAGCCCGCGTCGACCAGAAAGCGCGCGAAGTGCGTGCGCGAGATGAGATCGCCGTGCGTGACATAGCGCAGCGCGCCTGCGTACGCGCCTGCGATTCCGGACTCGGCCAGCGCATCGGCCATGCGTCGGGCGCGGGTGGTTCGGCCATGGCGAATGCGTTGCAGGCCTTGACTGAGTGCCGCAGCGTCGGGGTCGATGCGCAATGCGATGACATGGAGCGTCTGATCTTCCCAGCTCACGGAAAGCTCGCATCCGGGCACGAGCTCGATGCCGCAGCTTCGCGCAGCTTCGGCAGCCTCCGCCAGACCGGCGAGCTGATCGTGATCGGTGAGCGCGAGCACATCCACGCCCCGGCTCGCCGCGCGCGAGACAACGTCAGCGGGCGAAAGAAGACCATCCGAACACGTCGAGTGACAATGCAGGTCGTAGCGCAACATCGTTCAATTGTAACCAAAGGCCCGTGCTCGCGTCCGTGCAATGTGCGCTTCGTGCGAGCTTCGCAGCATGGCGACGCTGCGCACACCGTAGCGGCGTCAGCCGGACGCTCATGCATACTTCAAGCGCCACGTGGCTCTCAAGTCGAGGTGATGCGCCGTGAAAAGACGAGGTGCGAATCTTCTGGTCGAAACACTCGTACGTGCCGGTACGCGTTACGTATTCGCGGTGTCGGGCAACCACGTGATGTCGATATTCGACGCCGTTCTCGATTCTGACATCACCCTCGTGCACGTACGTCACGAGGCGGCGGCCGTGCACATGGCCGATGCGTGGGCGCGCATGACCGGTGAGGTCGGCGTTGCGCTGGTGACCGGCGGTCCCGGTCATGCCAATGCTGTCTCGGCGCTGTATACCGCACTCGCGTCGCAGGCACCCGTCATTCTCCTGTCGGGTCACGCTCCTCGCGACGAGCTTGGCCGCGGCGCATTTCAGGAGATGCGCCAAGCCGATCTCGCTGCGCCCGTCACCAAAGCCGCGTGGACCGCCGAGCGCGCTGACACGCTTGGCGCACTGGTCGCGTCAGCGATGCGACTCGCGCTGTCAGGCACCCCGGGGCCCGTCAGCATTTCGCTGCCGAGCGATGTGCTGGAGGCGCTGACCATCACGCCTCCGCCAGCCTTGACCGACTTGCAACCGCAACCCGCGTGCTTCATCGACACCGTGCGACCCATTGCTCGCCGTCTCGCGGCGGCGCAACGCCCGGTCATGATTGCAGGCCCCGCGCTTGCGACGTTGGCCGGGCGCGCCCTTCAACGGGAGCTCGCCGATACGCTGCGCGTTCCGCTCGTCGTGATGGAGAGCCCGCGCGGCATTCACGATCCGAGCCTGGGTCGGTTCGGCGACGTTCTGGCTCGCGCCGATGCGGCGCTGCTGATTGGCAAGGCGCAGGATTTCACGTTGCGTTTCGGGGCCGTGTTCGACGCGGGGTGTGAGGTGCATGAGCTCGCGCCAGACAGCAATCCCTACGACGTGGTGCGTGGTTTCATCGCCGCGGCTGATGGCGTTCAGGGCGCTCCAGCGGAGTGGAGCGCCGAGGTGACCGAAGCGCTGCAGTATCGGCCTGCGTCGTGGGGCACTGCGGGGTCGTCCGCAGAGATACAGAGGGGGATGCATCCGCTGAGCGTCTGCAGCGCCGTGCAGACGTTGGTGGATGCGCATCCGGAAGCGATCCTCGTGTCTGACGGTGGCGAATTCTGCCAGTGGATCCAGGCTGCCGTCTCGGTCCCTCACAGGATCATCAATGGTCCGGCGGGCGCGATCGGTCCGGGCCTGCCGTTCGCCCTTGCTGCGAAGCTCGCACGACCGGGGTCGCTGGTTGTCGCCGCGATTGGGGACGGCACCTTCGGCTTCCACATGAGCGAGCTCGACACCGCGCGCCGGTACGGTCTGCCCATCGTCGTGGTCGTGGGAAACGACGCGCGGTGGAATGCCGAGTATCAGATCCAGCTGCGAGCTTTCGGGCCTGCCCGCGCGCTGGGATGCGAATTGCTGCCCACCCGGTACGAACAGGTGGCGCAGGCGCTCGGCGGCCATGGTCAGGAGGTCAGTCGGCCCGAAGACCTGCCCTTGGCGCTCGAGCACGCGGTGGCCTCAGGGCTTCCGGCGTGTGTCAACGTCAGCATCCAGAGCGTTTCGGCACCACGCATGACGATGCACTGAGTGTTGCCGATCGGCGGGCGATCGCCTTTTTCGCCGCGGCAGACGTGTTTTTGCAACATAAGGTTGCCTTTTGGCCTGTTTCGGACGAATGGACCTTGCGAGGCTGACCTTGTTTGTACAACAATATGCCATTGGTATTGCGCGCCACATGTGCGGCGCGCATTTTTATCTGTGGACCCGTGAAGATCTTCGACCGCGTTCTCAATCCCCGCGAAATTCGCCGGCGACTGGGGCTCAACCAGGAGCAGTTCTGGACCCAGATCGGCGTGACGCAGAGCGGCGGCTCTCGTTACGAAAGCGGGCGCGAGATGCCAAAGCCCGTTTCCGAGTTGCTACGGCTCGTGCACGTCGAGCAAATCGACCTTTCGCAGGTGAAGCGTGTCGATTTCGAGATCATCAGCTATCTCAAGGAATCGCATCCCGATCTTTACCGCACGCTCCGCCGCGCCGTTCGCGGTCGTCAGCGGGCCGGCATGACGGCCTCTGATCCGGCGCACGCCGAGAGCATCGATCTCCCGCTTCCGGCCGAAAGCCAGTTGACCGGCAGTCGCATCGAGTGAGGCGCTGCTCACCTACGACGTTCTCCGCAAGGGCCCTGGTTTCGGGCCCTTGTCTTTTGTGGGGAGCACGAGGTCTCAGGCCGCTTCGCCCTGCAAGGTAAAATCCCGACTCAAAAACAGGCGCCAGCGCAGGTGTGGCGCGTCAACGATTCAGGGGGTGGCATGAGCGACCAAGCGCGGGTGATTCCGTTCGAGCGACTGCGAATGCACGACGTCGACTCGGTGGGAGGCAAGAACGCCTCATTGGGCGAGATGATCAGTCAGATGGCCCACGCCGGGATCCGCGTCCCTGGCGGTTTCGCCACCACCGCGTTCGCCTTTCGCGAGTTCCTGAGCGAGAACCAGCTCGAGCAACGGATTGCCGGGCGCCTTGCGCAGCTCGATGTCGACAACGTGACCGCATTGGCCCTCGCGGGTGAGGAGATCCGCAAATGGGTCAGCGAATGCCATCTGCCGCGCGGTCTGGTGGAGGCCGTGGCGAGTGCGTACGCCGAGCTCGCCCCGGATAGCTCAGAAGCGACCTTCGCCGTGCGCTCCTCCGCAACGGCAGAGGACTTGCCCGAGGCATCGTTCGCCGGCCAGCAGGAGACGTATCTAAACATCAAAGGCTTGGAAAACGTACTTCAAGCGATCAAGCATGTATTCGCGTCGTTGTACAACGACCGCGCCATTTCCTATCGGGTGCATCAGGGGTTCGCGCACGCTGAAGTCGCTCTGTCCGCTGGTGTACAGCGGATGGTACGCAGCGATCTCGGTGCGGCCGGGGTGATGTTCACGCTCGACACCGAATCCGGGTTCGACAAGGTGGTGTTCATCACCTCTGCGTATGGTCTCGGCGAGACGGTGGTCCAGGGCGCGGTCAATCCGGATGAGTTCTACGTCTACAAGCCGAACCTCGCGGCGGGTCGACCGGCCATCCTGCGCAAGTCGGTGGGCGGCAAGTCGCTCCGGATGGGGTTCACGAAATCGCAAGTGGCAGGGCACTCCACCGTCACCCGCGAAGTGCCGGCTGATGAGCGCCACCGCTTCTCGATCACCGACACCGAAGTGGAGGAGCTCGCACGCTACGCCGTGGCGATCGAGAAGCATTACGGCCGCCCGATGGACATCGAATGGGGTCGCGACGGCATCGACGGCAAGCTCTACATCCTGCAGGCGCGGCCCGAGACGGTGCAGTCGCGCGAAACGGGCGACTCGCTTCGGCGTTATCGCCTGCTTTCGACGTCCGAGGTGCTGGCGACCGGCCGCGCGATCGGCCAGAAGATCGGGCAGGGCACCGTACGCCTCGTGAAATCGGCCTCCGAGATGGACCGCGTGCGCGCGGGCGACGTGCTGGTGGCTGACATGACGGACCCCGATTGGGAGCCGGTGATGAAACGCGCGGCAGCGATCGTCACCAATCGCGGCGGGCGCACCTGTCACGCTGCGATCATTGCCCGCGAGCTGGGGATTCCCGCCGTAGTCGGCTGCGGTGATGCGACGGCTCTTCTCGCGGACGGAGCGGCGGTGACGGTGTCGTGCGCGGAAGGCGACACCGGCCACGTGTACGCGGGCCTCTTGCAGGTTCAGATCGATGAGGTGGCGCTCGATCGGATGCCGCCGGTCGGCACAAAGATCATGATGAATGTCGGCAACCCGGAGCTTGCGTTCTCGTTCCAGCGATTGCCCAACGAAGGCGTGGGGCTCGCGCGCCTCGAGTTCATCATCAACAAGAATGTCGGTATTCACCCGAAGGCTCTGCTCGAGCTCGAGCGCCTGCCACGCGATCTTGCCGCGCAGGTGCGCGAACGAATTGCAGGGTATGCGAGCCCGACCGAGTTCTACGTCAGCAAGATCGCAGAAGGCGTCTCCACCATCGCCGCGGCGTTTCATCCCAAGAAGGTGATCGTGCGGCTGTCGGACTTCAAGTCCAACGAGTACTCGAATCTTCTCGGAGGCACGATGTTCGAGCCGCACGAGGAGAACCCGATGCTGGGTTTTCGTGGTGCGTCGCGTTACATCTCACCCGAATTCCACGACTGCTTCGCGCTCGAATGCGACGCGATGAAACGCGTGCGCGACGTGATGGGCTTCACGAACGTAGAGCTCATGGTGCCTTTCATTCGTACGCCTGCCGAAGCCGAGCAGGTGATCGGTCTGTTGCGCGATCAGGGGCTCGAACGCGGACGCAACGGTCTGCGCATCATCATGATGTGCGAGATCCCGTCGAACTCGATCCTCGCCGATCGCTTTCTCCAGCACTTCGATGGGTTTTCCATCGGCTCGAACGACATGACCCAGCTCACGCTTGCGGTCGACCGCGATTCCGGCGGAGCGATCGCCACGACATTCGACGAGCGCGATGATGCGGTGAAGGTCATGCTTTCACTCGCCATCAAGGCGTGCCGCAAGGCTGGCAAGTACGCCGGCATCTGCGGTCAGGGTCCTTCCGATTATCCGGACCTCGCGCAATGGCTTCTTGCTGAAGGCATCGAAAGCATGTCACTCAATCCGGACACTGTGGTCTCGACCTGGTTGTTGCTCGCCGGCAAGACGCCGGCCTGATCGCCGTTGCCTGACGGGGCTGGTTCTAGGTCGTCTGGCGGATAGGCGCTTTTGTCTCGTGCGGATTCAATATCCGCGTGAGAAGCATCCCCGACCTGCATGTGACGCTTCACCTCTCGTGGCTGCGCGTGGCGCTCGCGGTCGGCACCATGAGTGCTACGGCGGCACTTGTGCTGAGCATGCCGCTGCCCGTCTGGGTGCGCCTCGCCGGCGGTCTCGCTTGTCTTGCAGCAGGCGCTCTGGACTTGCGTGGGGCCTTGCAGCTCGCTCACGTTCGAGTCGTGCTGACGGCCGAGCGTCGGATCACCGTCACATCCGGCAGTGGCAATATGCGCAGGGGCGAAGTGCTCGATGCGAGCTATGTGAGCGCTTTGTATACGGCTGTCGTGTGGCGCCCTGACGGGACGCACACGTATCGCGCGATTCCGGTGCTCGCCGATGCAGCTTCAGCGGCCGACCGCCGCCGACTGCGCGTGATGCTTCGCTACGGACGTTCTCGGGCGGTGGTGACTGACGTTCGCGAAGCCTCTTCGGCGGCGTGGCTCAAAGGCGATCTCGCTCACTGAGTCAGGCTCGAAGTTGCAGGGCAGCCGGAGAGCCATGCGTGCGCGTCGATGCGCACGCCGCTCTCCGCCTTCGATTGGCCGCTGATGAGGTGCAGATAGAGCGGGACGAGATCGACAGGAGCGGGCAGGGGACCCTTGTCCTCGCCAGGATGCGTCTGCGTGCGAAACGGCGAACGCAATGGGCCCGGGACAATGGCATTCACCCGTAATTCGCCACGGTGCTCCCATTCGTCGGCCAGAGTCGCGGCAAGAGCTTGAATGGCTGCATGGGAGGCGCCGAAGGCTCCCCAGTAAGCGCGAGGTGCGATCCCGCGCTCATTGACGGTGAATACGACGCTTGCGTGCGGCGAGCCCGACATTGCCGGCAACATGGCCCGGGTCAGTGCCATCGGTGCGGCAACGTTGACGCGTAGAACCTCGAGCCAGCGATCGAAGGATTGATGCTCGATGGGACCAAGGGAGCCGAGAAGTGTGGCCGTGTGCACCAGGCCATCGAGCTGGCCGAGGTCACGTTGCAGTGCGCTCGCGGCGGCGTGGAATTCAGGCGCGCCGGCGCGGAGGTAGTCGAGCGGCAGGATCACCGGCTCGGGTGCGCTCGTGGCCTTGATCTCGTCGTACAAGGCCTCGAGCTTGCGTACGACGCGGCCATGCAAGACCACCGTGGCACCCGAGGCCGCACAGGCACGTGCTATCTCTTGTCCCAGGCCTCCTGTTGCTCCGGTGACGAGCACGACCTTGTTCGAGAGATCGACGACCCGAGCTTCTGAAGCGGGGGGTAGGGGCATAAGGCAAACAATGCAGTGGAGCCTATGCTCGAGGCCAGTGTGCGCGGATCATAGCGGATGAACGAGGCGAACTGCGCGAACTGTGCCGCATACCCTTTTGAGGCAGCGCAGGGGGTGAACCGATCGTCGTGCTCCAATTGCAGGAGCGCCGCGCGATCGGCACGTATCGGCTGTCCGATGGAAGAGTCGTGTGCTGCGCTATCGGGAGATCCGCTGCGATTTTTCGGATGCCGCGCACCGCCCTTGCCTTGACGACCGCACACGGTAACGGCATGGCTTGGTTTGCCACTCCCCCAGCCCGGCCGCTATAATTGCACCTTCGCCGTGGGGGTATAGCTCAGCTGGGAGAGCGCTTGCATGGCATGCAAGAGGTCAGCGGTTCGATCCCGCTTACCTCCACCACCGCTTCACCGCGCAAGTTGCCGACGCGCGGCAGATCCAGGTCCCCATCGTCTAGAGGCCTAGGACATCACCCTTTCACGGTGAGTACAGGGGTTCGAATCCCCTTGG
Organism: Pseudomonadota bacterium; assembly: GCA_030946875.1. Taxonomy (GTDB): domain Bacteria; phylum Pseudomonadota; class Gammaproteobacteria; order Burkholderiales; family Casimicrobiaceae; genus CAIWHR01. The sequence continues at coordinate 15,566 of JALYXY010000041.1, forward strand.
GGACGCCAGCAATTACAATCGGTTGCGGCAGTCACCTCCGGGTTTGGATTGCTTGACTCCCACAATCGCACCCACTAAAGCGGCTGGGCGCAAAGCTCGACGCCGTACCGTGCGCCTGCACACTGCTTATGCCTCGCGACCACACCACGTCGACGCTCGTCGTCACGCACCTCGATCTCGCGCATCCAACGTTAGAACGCGTGCCCGTCACGCGTGAAGGGTGGAGCTTCGAGCTCAAGCGCGACGGCTTCCGCGCGCTGGTGATGAAGGGTGACGACCAGGTGCGCATTCTGTCGCGCAGCGGCCGCTCGCTCCTCGACGCATTCCCGGAAGTCGCCCTCGCGTTGTCGCGCCGTCGCGCCTGCAGCATGAGGTCGTGCTCGACTGCGAGTCGTCGTGCCGGGTGAGCGTGGCCGATCAGACTTCGAGCGCCTTCGGCGGCGGGCGCTATTGCAGCGGCCGCGCTAGATTGAGCAGGCTGTGAGCGCCGAACCGGGAGCTATAACGGAATCTGGTGCACGACGATGAGTTGAAGAAGGCGGCGTGACCTGCTGGAATGCGATTGTCGAGATCGTTTTCAGCAGCCCACAAAGGGAGTCACGCCACCCATGAAGAAGGATACGGTAGTTGAACTTCGCCGGCCAG
>JALYXY010000043.1 GCA_030946875.1 Pseudomonadota bacterium
CACTTCCTCGACGGCCGCGCGGTCAATACGGAGGACGATTCTTACTACGATTTGCCGAGCCGGTCGGACGAAACCGGGAGCGTCTACGAGCATTGCGTGCGGGCAATTCTCCACGGTCTGAGATTCGGCGAACATGGACTGCCGCTGATGGGGTCCGGCGATTGGAACGACGGCATGAATCTCGTGGGGATGCGCGGCAAAGGTGAAAGCGTATGGCTCGCCTTCTTCCTTTGTCACGTCCTCGGCGAGTTTGCCAAAGTGGCGCGCCTGCATGACGACGCATCGTTCGCGGAGCGTTGCGCAGCCGAGGCAAGACAGCTCCGGCTGCGAGTCGATGAAAATGCCTGGGACGGCGAGTGGTATCGTCGCGCCTACTTCGACGACGGCTCGCCATTGGGCTCGATAACCAACGCTGAATGCCAAATCGACTCGGTGGCGCAAAGTTGGTCGGTGCTGTCCGGAGCGGGCGATGCCGAGCGCTCGCGCAGGGCGATGAACGCGGTGTACGCGCGCCTCGTTCGTCGCGATCACGGGCTGATCCAGCTTCTCGATCCGCCGTTCGACACCTCCGATCTCGAGCCGGGATATATCCGCGGATATGTGCCAGGCGTGCGAGAGAACGGTGGCCAGTACACGCACGCGGCGATCTGGAGCGCCATGGCCTTCGCCGCGCTGGGCGACAGCGCCCGCGCTTGGGAATTGACGGCGATGATCAACCCATTGAATCACGCGAGAACGCCAGAGGATGCTGCGACCTACAAGGTGGAACCTTACGTCGTCGCTGCCGACATTTATGCGCTCGCCCCGCACACCGGCCGTGGCGGTTGGACGTGGTACACGGGCTCGGCTGGCTGGATGTACCGCCTTGTCGTGGAGTCGCTGCTGGGACTCGAGCTGGAGGTAGACCGACTTCGCATCAAGCCGTGCCTGCCTCCGGGGTGGAATAAGTTCGCATTGCGCTACCGGCATCGCGAAACCTACTACGACATTGCCGTACGCAGAACCGACATCACCGACGACGGTGAGCTCGACTCCGTCCGCGTGATCGTCGACGGCGTAGCGCAAACAGGCGACTTCATCCTTCTCGCCGACGACCGACATGAACATCGAGTCGAAGTGCGCGTCGAGTCCAGATGTCGGGCTCGGCGGATCGCATCCTCTTGAACCCGCTCCTCCCGTGCTTCGGCGCCTTGCTGGTCGAGTCCATGTACGCCACCGTACGGACCGACTCGGACCGTCTAGACAGACTACACACCTCTGCTGGAAAACCTCTGTAAAAGCACGAAACGGCGCTGGCATGCAAAAAAGCAGACCGGGCGGTCGGGAGTCAAGTTCAAACTGACCCCTGACCGACCGGGTGATTACGCCTCACACCTCCTCGCGGCCGCCACGCAGTGCGCTGGTGCTCGCAACGACCAAGAGGAAGATGGATGCCGGCCCCACAAGTGAACGAGCAGTTCTCTCCGCATGGCGTACTCGGAATAGTTCAGCATTTAGCACGGACTTGGGCGTACGACCTGTGGCAAACGCACCGGCCATCAGCTGTCCGCGAACGTCCCGCGTTGCACGGTGCCTCCATGGTGATCGTCCAAGCACATTCTCATAGCCACTCTCAAAGAACAGTCTCATGAAATCTGACTCCACCCGTCTGGCAAGGGCAATAGCCATCGCTATGTTGGGACTTTTTCTAGCGTTCTGTGGAAACAATTCATCCCGGGTCCCAGAAGCGGAATACTCGGCGAAACTCGTTGGGAGCTGGAGAGGCACGGTTGGCGATTTAAAAGAAACAATGGCAATCCATGGTGATGGCACTTTCTTCTGCGAACTACGTCCTATGGGGTTCATTGCCAACACTCTGTCTCAAAGTGCGACAGGTACCGTTGAAGGCACGTGGAAGATCACGGGCGCAATCATCACTCTCAGAGTCACTGGTGCGCAAAATGAGCCTTTGAGGAACACGATTGCTTCAAGCACCATCGTCGCATTCAGTGAAGACGAGCTAGTATTGAAGTCTGATCGTGATCTGACCTCGTCGTTCCAGCGAGTGCGCGCTCTGTGACGCAGCGTCCACGGAAACGGAGCAGCAGCCAAGGTCGGCGCGAAGGAGAGTGGCTGCGATGGCAATCACGTTCTCCGGGTGGTTGTGAAGTGTCTACGGGTTGTCTGCTCACAGCCAAGTGACTAACGGGCGGTAACCGGCCGATCCCTTGATGCGGGCGCGCCAGTTGTAGTGATGAATCCAGCCGTTCAGCATGGTCGCTCGCTCGGCCGAGTGATGATAGGGGTCAGTCGGGTTCGCCGCGCGATACAGCCATGATGGCGCGAACCTGGCCCGACGATATGTGCGACGGCGCACGGACCGCTATGTTCGCTCGTGATCAAATGCACGCATTAGCACGCAACCATGGGCGGAACTCGGTAGATAGGCTTCCTGCCCGAGGCCGAACGCTCGATGCGGTGCGAGGTCCTCATGGTGCCGTCAAAGCGGGGAAGACTGGTCACGATCGAGGCTTTGACTTCGCCAGGATGATCGCCCAAGGGGGATAGGGACATGGAGGGTGCATCGCGTGTTTAACTGGATGAGGACCAAACCGCGGATATCCTCGGGTGCCGATTTGACACCAAACGCCTGTCATCTGGGAATCACAAGCCTGATCGGAGATGACGTCTATGACGGTGACGGCAAGTGCTTGGGCGAAGTTGAGGAAATCATCGTCGACGCACATACCGGCTGCATTCGATACGCGGTACTTGCCTTTGGCGGATTGCTGGGATTCGGACGTCAACGGTTTGCCGTTCCGTGGTTTGTGCTCACCGTCGACAGAAAATACCAGCGCTGTGTCGTGGACGTCGCATTGATGCGACTGATCGGGCGTCCGGTTCCCCGCGATGACCCTTGGCTGCAGCCAACCGGTCCCCACCTGCCGAGGCAGCGCAATCCACTCGCGGATGCGACGCCAAAGCACGGCGACGTATGGTCAGGCGGTTGACCGCCGCTGCGCACGATAGCAAAGCGGGGCGTTCAGAGATGGCTGGGGTTGCGGCCGATTGCCGATACGTTCGGTGCCGCTTCATCGTGCAACCCGAGGTTCCCGCGATCGCCGATGGTCCTTGCGACGAACTAGCGGATTGGCGGTGGCGGCGACCTCCTGCCGTGGGGACCGTCGAGCCAGCCCCCCGTGAAGCCCGCACGCCGCAACCCACAAGTTACGTAAGGTGAGCTTCGCATCAATCGCCACGGCAAGCCGCTGCGATAGTTCTCGATCATCAGCACGATCGGGCCTTGGTTCAGTCCGAACTGCCATGGCGACACCCAGCCGAAGGGATTCTTCGACCTGTCTGGGTGCGTGGGATTGAACGTTGCCTTGAAGCCGCAACGATCCTCGGTCTTCAGATCCACGTGGTTGATGAAATAGCCGAGGGTGGGCAGGACGATCTCGGGCGCGAACGGCAGCGACGCGACCACCGCCCAGGGCGCGATGGTGCCGTCGTCGGGCCCGTCGGGCACGCCGCGCGCCAGATAGTCGAAGAAGTCGCGCTTGCGGCCGCCGATCTCGATGCTGCCCGGCCCCGGGCCGTCGCTCGCGCTGATGCCCCAGCAGGTTTCACCGTAGTCGCTGAAGCCGCGCGGATTGTCGATCGCGTAGCGCTGCTGGACATAGGTCGCGCGACGACTGTTCTCGAAGTAGTCGCTGTCCTTGCCACGCATATACTCGTCGCGCAGGCCTCGCAGGTCGAACCAGAGATGCGAAATCTGGTGCGTGAAGAGGGGCCCCGAATACAACAGGTCGATCTCGTAAATGCGGCGCCATCGATAGGACGACGTCCACTCGGCATAGCTTTCGGCCGGCAGCGGAAAGGTCGGCGAGCCGAGGCCGAGCAGATAGAGAAACATCGCCTCGTCGTAGCCCTGCCAGCGATAGGAAAGGAATCCGCTCTCGGGCCTCCACCCCTGGCACACCGTCATGCCGCCGTTTTGCGCCCATTGCCAGTCGGCACGGCGATAGAGCTTGTCGGAAAGCTCGCGGATTTCACGCTCGTCGTCGGTGTCGTCGGAGAAGAACGCCGCCGCGGTCAGCATGCCGGCGAGCAGGAAGGCGGTGTCGACGGTGGAGAGCTCGCACTCCCAGACCCGACTCCCGCTTCGCATGTCCAGGAAGTGGTAATAAAAGCCCTTGTAGCCGGTGGCGTCCGGCTCAGTGCCCTGCGCGCTGGCATCGAAGAAGCGCAAGCTGGCGAGGGTTCGCTGCACGGCGTCTGCG
>JALYXY010000019.1 GCA_030946875.1 Pseudomonadota bacterium
CGGCATTCGATTTCCACACGCTGCCTCGCTCGCACCTCACATCAGGCAAGCACAACCTTGCTCGATGCGGGGATGCGCTGCGAGCCTCTCGTCCATCCCCTCCAAACGCAGGCAGTGAAACCGTTGAACGAAATGCGCAAAGGATTCTGGTGTGTCGCCGCCCTGTCGCTCGGGCCCGCGGTCTCCAACTCGTTCGCGCGATTTGCCTATGCGCTGATCCTGCCGTCGATGCGCGCAGATCTGGGCTGGAGCTACACACTTGCCGGATGGCTCAACACCGCAAATGCGCTGGGCTACCTCATCGGCGCGTTGTTCACGATTCGCTACGTTTCGCAGCTCGGCAACCGCAGGATGTTCTGCGTTGCCATGTTCGTGACGGCGGCGGCACTGGTCGGCTCCGGACTGACCGGGAGCTTCGGGGTGATGTTCGTCTTTCGATTCATCGCCGGCGTGAGCGGGGCGACGGTGTTCATCTGCGGTGGCGTTCTTGCGAGCAACGTGTTTGCGCGTCGTCCTTCGCTCGCGCCTGCTGCGATCGCGATCTACTTCGCTGGGGCGGGTGTGGGAATTCTCGTTTCGGGCACCGGAGTACCGTGGCTGCTCGAAGTTCACGGTGACGCTGCATGGGCCGATGCTTGGCTCGCGATCGGGCTTGTCTCGGTCGTGTTCGCAATCGTCGCGGCACTTGCCGCGCTGCGCATCGAGGAGACCTCGAGCGGATCGAGGGACAGCCGATGGCAGGCTGCCGCGTTTCCCGGTGCACTCGCGGGGTACTTCCTGTTCGGCCTTGGATACATCGCCTACATGACGTTCATCGTTGCATGGATGAAGAGTCACGGTGCTGGCGCCCTCGAGGTCGCCTCGACGTGGGCAGCACTCGGCATGGCGACGATGCTTGCGCCGCTCGCCTGGCGGGTACCGCTGTCACGGTGGGATGGCGGGCGAGTGCTCGCGGCGGCGTGTGCAGTCACCGGCGTCGGTGCTCTTGTGCCGCTACTCAGCACGTCCTTGAGTGCGATGATCGCTTCGGCCGCCTGTTTCGGCGGCGGAATGTTCACGGCGCCTGCGGCGATCACTGCGCTCGTGAAGCGATCGCTGCCCAAGACTTCCTGGGGGGCCGCAGTCGCCGGCTTTACCGCCGTATTCGCTGTCGGCCAATCCATCGGACCGATTCTCACGGGCTGGCTGGCCGATGCCACCGACTCGTTGCGAATGGGTCTGCTGGCATCCGCGGTTGTCCTGCTGCTCGCGGCTGCAGTGGCGACGCGACAACGCTTTGACGGCGGCCGCGCATCTGGCAACATGCAGGAAAACTAACGCCAACTACGTCCATCGTCATTACGGAGGAAGTGTGGGAATCACGCGCAGACAGTTTGCAGGAATGATGCTGGGGAGCGCAGCGGCGACGCTGCCCTTGGGCGGCCGCGCGCAGCAGGGCCGAACGGTTACGCTGTACCTCGGCCCGCCAGAGAACACGAGCAGCGCGCTGGCAAAGGGTTTCGAGGCAAAGACAGGCATCAAGACCACCTTCCTGCGCCTCTCCGCCGGTGAGGCCATCAATCGCATACGTGCGGAGAAGAACAACCCGCAGGCCAGCATCACGTATGGCATCGGCTTGCCCTCCCTCCTGACGCTCAAGTCGGATGGCTTGCTGCAACCGTACATTTCACCGGAGGCTGCGGCGATTCCGGCGCGCTACAAGGATCCGGAAGGCTGGTGGACGGGCACCGACGTCGACTTCATCGGCATCGCTTCGAACAAGAAATTCCTCGAAGAGAAGCGGCTGAAGGCGCCGCGCACCTGGGAGGAGCTTGCCCGGCCCGAGTTCGCAGGTCAGGTCTGTCTCGGCAACCCGGCAACTTCGGGCACGGGTTACACATTTCTCACCACGATCCTGCAGCTTATGGGCGAGGCGAAGGGCTGGGAGTATCTCAAACGCTTCAATGCCAACGTGGCGCAGTACACGCGCTCGGGCATCGGTCCCACGCAACTCGTGGGTCGTGGCGAAGTCGGCGTGGGCATTCTGTTCGCCCACGACATCCTCGGCAGTATCGACAAGGGCTTCCCCATCGAGATGTCATTGCCCCAGGAGGGTACGGGCTACGAACTCTTCGGCGTCGCGATGCTGAAGGGCGCGCCGGAAGCGGATGCAGCGCGGCGCTTCATCGACTGGTCATTGACGCCCGAGTCGCAGGAGATACTCGCTGCAACCGAATACCTCGACGTGCCGACCCATCCCAAGGCGAAGGTGCACGATCTCGTCAAGCCTTACCAGAACGTGAAGCTGATCAACTTCGATTTCAACTGGGCGGGCAGCAGCACCGTGCGCCAGCAGCTCATCGACCGCTTCCAGAAAGAGATCCTGGCCGGACGCAAGTAGGGTGACGAGCGCCGCCGCTGCATCGGACACAGCACCGATGCAGGTGGAGATGCCCGGTCGCGGCTGGGCTCTCGCTGTGCTGTATCCATGCATCCTGGTGCTGCTGGCTCTCTTCGTGGCGTACCCGCTTTTCGACCTGCTTGCGCGCGCAGTACGGGTCGATGGGGTCCTGTCGCTCAAGCCCATCGCCAACGTTCTCGGCGATGCGTACCAGCGGCGAACGATCTGGAACACGCTTCTTCTCGGCGCGACGGTGGCGGCACTCGGCACGGCACTCGCAACTGCCTACGCTTACGCAATGAGCCGGGTGGACATTCCCGGCAAACGCTACTTCCATTTTCTCGCGCTGCTGCCGACGATCTCACCGCCGATACTGATGGCCTTGAGCCTGATCCTGCTGTACGGCCGGCGCGGTCTCATCACCAATGGCGTCCTGGGTCTGCAGACGACCGCACTGTATGGGTACTGGGGCCTCGTCGCGGCACAGTTGCTGTCGTACTTTCCATTTGCCTACCTGTTGCTGCTCAACCTGTTTCGCGGCCTTGATGCCTCGCTCGAGGAGGCGGCAGGCACGATGGGCGCGAATGCCGTGAGGACCCTGACGAGCGTCAGCCTGCCGCTTTTGCGCCCAGGCCTTGCGGGCGCGGCGCTCCTGCTCTTCGGTTATTCGCTCGCCGATCTCGGCAATCCGCTGCTGCTCGGCGGCGACTATTCATTGCTTTCGGCACAGATCTATCTCGCCATCATCGGCATGTACGACATCCCGCAGGGCGCAGCACTGTCGGTAATTCTGCTGGTGCCCGCGCTGCTGTTGTACTTCGCGCACAAGCATTTCGCGCGACGTACGGTTTTCGCGTCCGTCGGGGGAAAGGCATCGGGACGGCATCCGCAGAACCGCCACCCGGCCGCGCGCGCGGCGGCACTCGCGTTGTGCGGCGGAGTGTCCATCGTCATCCTGATGCAGTACCTGACGGTGCTCGCGGGGGCGATGACCGAGCTCTTCGGCATCAACTACACCTTCACCGCGCGTCACTTCGTGGGGGCGATCACGAATTCCCGCGATGCACTCGTCGACACGATAAGCCTGGGCATCGTCTCATCGATCGTCACCGCCATCGTGGGACTCGTCACCGCGTACTTCGTTGCCCGCAGCCGCATGCCCTGGCGTGGCGCGGTCGATTTCGTGGCGAGCCTCCCGCTGGCGATTCCCGGAACGGTGATCGGGCTCGGGTTCGCGCTCGCATTCAACGAACGGCCGCTGCTGTTGATCGGAACCGCGTTCATCATCATCGTGGCCTTCGCGGTGCGGTCATTGCCCTACAGCGTGCGATCGACTGTCGCGGCACTCGACCAGTTGCACCGCTCGCTCGATGAAGCTTCGATCACGATGGGCGCCACGACCGGGCAGACCCTCTGGCGCGTTCTCGTACCGCTCGTGCGTCCCGCCGTGCTGGCCGGCATGATCTTCACCTTCACCCGCAGCGTGACGACGCTGAGCGCAGTCATCTTCGTGGTCTCGCCGCACTGGTCGCTGGTCACACCCGCGATCCTGTCGCAGATGGACCGCGGAGATGTCGGGGACGCGGCGGCGTTGAGTGTGATTCTGGTGGCGCTGGTGCTGCTGGTCATCCATGGCGCACCCCGGCTGCTCGGTCGCGATTGGCGGCATCAGGCTGGCGCCGTGCCCGGTTAGGATGAGCATGGCCCGACCGCCCGCAAAGACACTCGAAGTGCGCGGCCTCGCGAAGGCTTACCGTCTCCCCGACGGCCGGAGTGCGCCGGCTGTGCGCGATTTCTCGCTGCGCGTGGAGCCGGGCGAATTGGTGACCTTGCTGGGACCTTCAGGCTGCGGCAAGACGACCGTGTTGCGCACGCTGGCCGGTCTCGAGGAGCCTGACCAGGGAGACATGCTGCTCGACGGTCGCTCCATACGGGCGCTGCCTTCGCATCGACGACGCATCGGCCTCGTGTTCCAGAATTACGCGCTCTTCCCGCATCTGACCGTGTTCGAGAACGTGGCGTACTCGTTTCGGATTCGGCGCACGCCCGAAGCCGAGGTGCGCAGCGCGGTGACCGCCGCACTCGCATCGGTGGACCTGGAGCCGATGGCCTCGCGCCTGCCGGGTCAGCTCTCCGGCGGCCAGCAGCAGCGCGTCGCACTCGCCCGGGCGTTCGTCATGCAGCCGGATCTCCTGCTGTTCGACGAGCCGTTGTCCAACCTCGACGCCAAGTTGCGCGTGCAAGTGCGCGGCGAGTTGCGGCGTCTGCAGAAGCGCCTCGGCACCACGGCGCTGTATGTCACGCACGACCAGGACGAGGCGATGAGCCTTTCCGACCGCATTGCCGTGATGCGCGATGGACGCGTGGAGCAGATCGGTACGGCCGAAGAGATCTACGCGCGGCCGGCAAGCCTCTTCGTTGCCGATTTCGTCGGCAGGGTCAACGCTTTGCCGGGTCGCGTCGTCGCACGCACGGGTCAGCACCTCACGGTCGAAACCTTGCATCACCGCATCGACGTCCCGGCGCAGGCATGTACCGCGACCGATGTGCTGGTGCTGGTGCGACCCGAAGCCGTGCAACTCGTGCCCATGGCCAGCGCAGAACCGCGCGGCGTGGTCGAGCAGATGGAGTATTGCGGCGACCGCATCGAATACGCTGTGCGCGTCGGCGGAATGCTGGTGGTTGCAATCGAATCAGTGCTGGGCCGCGAAGGCCGCATCGCCGTCGGAGAGCATGTGAGCGTGAGCCTGACCGCGCGCGCGGTGCATCTCCTGCCCGCAGATGAGGCCGGCACCCCCCCGCATTCGGAAGTCACACCTGTCACGGAGTAGCGAATCGCTGACGCGCAGGGTGGATCTCGCGACGACACCTTTGTTCCGGGTTCGCCGTTCCGTGCGAAGCTCGCTCAACCGCGCGTATCGATCAGCTGACCACTCCGGGCAGCCTGCGCAATGGCATCGGTTACCTTCAAATTCTGCAGTCCATCGCGGCACGTGACGAGCGGCTCGGCGTCACCGCGAAGCACCGCCGCGAAGTGCTCGATCTGCCGCGCCAGCGGATCCTCGCGTTCGACGCGCTCCACCGACGTGCGAAAGGGCTTCATCCACGAACGATCCGCGTCACGGTCATAGCACCGGACACGCATGGTCGGCACACCGAGCGAGCCGCGGGTGCCCATGATCGTGTAGGCATCCTCGTCTTCATAGCTCGCATAAGCCTTGTTCTCCTGCGAGGTCTGTTCCCAGCTCTTCGGGGAGGCTGCAGTATCGGATAGCAGGAACGTGCCGAGCGCGCCATTTTCGAACCGCAGGTTGATCGCGACCGTATCTTCAACTTCGAAACCGCGGGTCGCGCTGGACGCAAACGCCTGTACGGCGACGATCTCGCCGATCATCGCGCGGAGGTTGTCGATCTCATGGATCATGTTGAGCAGAATCGGCCCGCCGCCGGCCTGGCGCCGCCACGCATTCGCCCCCTCGTAGTACTCGTCAGGCTTGTAGAACACCGCGCTTCCGACGACGCCCACCAGCCGGCCGAGCACGCCGGACGTCACGATCTCGATCGCCTTGTGCAGGATAGGGCTGTGCCGGCGGTGGTGGCCGACGAGAATCTTCGCCTTGGCCCGCGAGGCCGCCTCGCACAGGCGCGCGCCTTCCGCGAAATCGGGCGCGATCGGCTTTTCGATGAGCGCAGGCACCCCGGCTGCGATGCATGCGAGGCCTTGCGGGACGTGCAATGCATTCGGTGTTGCGAGCACGATGCCGTCGCAACAGCTGTCATGCAACAGCATGTCCAACGAGTCATGGAGGGGCACGCGGTGCTCGTCGGCGAGGGCGCGCGCACTCGGTGAGGGATCGACGATTGCGGCAAGCTGCGCGCAGGCGCTGCGTGCGATTTCCTCGATGTGCCTGCGGCCAATGGATCCTGCGCCTGCCACCGCGATGCGCACGGGCGTCACAGTGCGGACTCTTCACTATTGTTCACGGCTGACGCTTGCATCTCGTCAGTAGCTGATCTTTGCAAGCGAGCGAAGCACGTCGGCAGTCGTCGACTCGAAGCCGAAGAACTCGAGGTACGCGGGAATCTGCTCGAACAGCATGTCCGTGCCGACTTGCGTCTCGCATCCACGTGCCTGCGCGGCGCGGAGCAAGGGTGTCATCTCCTGCTTCATCACGACCTCGCCCACGAACGCCCCTGCGTCGATCCGCGAAGGATCCACGGGCAGTGGATCGTCGGGATTCATGCCGGAGGGGGTGGCGTTGACGACGATCTCGTAGCCCGCCGGATCATTCGACCCCGTCGCCACATGCACGTGCGGGTAGTGCAACGTGAGACGCGCGGCCAGTGCAGTCGCGGCGCTCGCATTCGCGTCGAAGAGGCCAAGACCGCTCACGCCGGCCGCGGCGAGAGAGGCTGCAATAGCGGAGCCGACGCCACCGCTTCCCACCACCAGCGCGCGGGAACCCCGAATGTCCCGACCTTTACGAAGCACACCCCGCACGAATCCTTCGCCGTCGAACATATCGCCGAGCAGGGATCCGTCAGGCCGTCTCAGAATGGCGTTGCACGAGCCGGCAACGCGCACGGTGGGCGTGACGGCATCAAGCAGGGCCACGGTGGTCACCTTGTGCGGCATCGTGACCAATGCGCCCCGTATGTTGCTGACCCGGAAAAGCTCGGGCAGAAACCGCGGGTAATCCTCCGCGCGTACACCCATCGGCACTACGACTGCGTCAATGCCGGCGTGCTCGAAATACGGGTTGTAGATCATCGGCGCCTTGAACGCCTCGGTCGGAAAACCGAGGTGCGCGATAAGCACGGTCTTGCCGGAGATCACGATCGTCCTTCGCTTCAGTGCCCGAGAATGTCTCCGAGAAAAGCCTTCGCCCGCTCGTGCTTCGGGGTGTCGATCACGGCGCGCTGCTGGCCTGCTCGACGCTGCTACACGCTCGAGAAGCTGCGCGCCGTCCGGCGAGTGCCGACGGCGAAGTCCACGCACCGCGCATCGTACCGGTTTTAGCGAGGGTTGGCTGACATTCGCCATGGAGGTACATTCGATGATTATGAACAACCCATTGTCATCGCGGCAGCCATGATCAACGCCAGCGCGGCCGAGGTGACGTCCGACGTGCTCGCAGTCATGCAGCGAACGACCGATCCGCGCCTGCGCGAGATTCTGGTGTCGCTCGTCACGCATCTCCACGCATTCGTTCGCGAAGTCGGTCTGACCGAAGCGGAGTTGCGTACGGCCGCCGCCCTGATCAACGAGCTCGGGCAGACGAGCAGCGACAATCATAACGAGACGGTTCTCATGGCGGGCTCGCTGGGACTCTCGTCGCTGGTATGCCTCCTGAACAATGGTAAGGGAGAAAGCAGGCAAACCTCGCAGTCGCTGCTCGGACCCTTCTGGCGCATGCATTCGCCGCGGGTGGAGAACGGCGGTACGATCGTGCGATCGCCGACGCCCGGCGTGCCGCTCCAGGTGACCGGCAGAGTCGTCGATGCGAAGGGCGCGCCAATCGGCGGAGCAGAGGTGGACATCTGGCACGCGTCGCCGGCGGGCCTGTACGAGAACCAGGACGCGCAACAGGCCGATATGAACCTGAGGGGTAGATTCACGACCGAATCCGACGGTCGATTCTCCTTTCACACTGTGAAGATGATCGGCTATCCGATTCCCACGAATGGCGTCGTCGGTCGCCTGCTTCGGGCGCAGGGCCGCCATCCATTCCGCCCCGCGCACCTGCACGCGCTGATCGTGAAGGAGGGCTACAAGGTGCTCATCTCACAGGTCTACGACCCGGACGACCCGCACATCGACACGGACGTGCAATTCGGGGTCACGCGTGCACTCATGGGCGATTTCGTACGCCACGAAGCCGATGCTTTCGCGGAGCGGGATGGCGCCGGAACGTGGTACTCGCTTGATCACACCTACGTGATGGAGCGTGGCGAGACCATTCTGCCGCGGGCTCCAATCAAATGATTGCATCGTGCGCAACGAGGGCGGGGCTTCCATGAAATTCCTGGTGCTGCACGGAATCAATCTCAACATGTTCGGCAAGCGGGATCCCAAGCAGTACGGAACGATCACGCTGGACGAGATCAATGCAAGGCTGGTCGATGCCGCATCGCACCTCGGGGTCGAAGTCGAAGCCTTTCAGACGAACAGCGAGTCGGCCATGGTCGAGCGCATCCATCGGGCGTTTGCCGACGCCTGTGATGGCGTCGTCATCAATGCCGGGGCGTGGACCCATTACAGTTACGGCATCCGTGACGCGCTCGCGCTCCTCACCTGTCCGGTCGCCGAGGTCCACATGTCCAACATTCACGCGCGGGAGGCGTTTCGTCACACCTCGGTGTTCGTCGACATCGTGCGTGGCCAGATCTCGGGATTCGGGGTCGACAGCTACCTTCTCGGTCTTCGCGCGGTCGTGTCGGCGGCGGAAGCGGCGCGAAGGTGATGAGCACGATTTCAGGGCATCATCCGGCGGCGAACGCGATTACCACGTGGCCACGCTTTCAACGCACAGGACTCAAGGATGATTGAGGAAAACAATCCCGCACTCAGCAATCCGCTGGGTATCAACGGCCTCGAGTTCATCGAGTACTCCACGTCCCAGCCGCAGGTTCTGGGCAGCCTGCTGCAGAAGCTTGGCTTCCGGCCGATTGCAAGGCACCGCTCGCGTGAGGTGACGCTTTACCGACAGGGCTCGATGAACCTCGTGGTCAACGCGCACAGCGATCTGCGCGCCGTGGCTGCGCCGCTGACCGCGACGCCGGTGATCTCGGCCATCGCGTTGCGGGTGAGGGATGCTGGCGCCGCATGGCAGCATGCCTGCGATCTCGGCGCCTGGGAGATACCCACCCACGCATCGGCCATGGAGCTCAACATACCGGGCATTCGTGGTGTCGATGACAGCTACATCTATTTCGTCGACCGGTATGAGAACCTGACGATCTACGATGTCGACTTCGTTGCCTTGCCGGATGTGAACCAGCACCCGCCGGCCGTTGCGGGGCTGCATTACTTCGGCGTCGTGCAAACCATCTACAGCGATCGAACGCCGGAGTGGATTGCGTTTTACCGCGATCTCTTCAGCTTCAGCGAGCTGCCGGGGGGCAAATACTTCGGAGTGCTCCCCAAAGGCACGCTGCTCGAAAGTCCCTGCCACACGTTCTATCTCCAGTTGATCGAACCGCCACCTGGCGCCGAGGAAGTCGCGTGGGACGAGCGGCTCGTGCGCATCGGTCTGGGGACGCCCGACGTACCCGAGGCAACGCGTGCGCTTGCCGCTGCGGGCGTCGTCTTCGTCGATCGCGGACCCGTGCAACCGAACGAGAAGGGCGCGCTGACGCAGATCTACCTTGGCGGCGTCACGTTCGAGCTCGTGCACAGCCATCTTCAGGGCGGCGGAAGCGAGCGCGCAGCATGAACCTCGAGCACTTCGGCATGGACACCATCTCGCTTGCGGGACCGCTGCGCCTCAAGCTCGACGCGATGATGGAAGCCGGATTCACGCAGGTGATGCTCTCCGCGCGCGACGTCGTCGGCGGACCCGAAGGCGAGCGCGCGGCGATCGACGTCGTGCGCAACAGCGGTCTCGCGGTTACGGGATTCCAGGTGCTGCGCGATTTCGAGGGCCTGCCGGGGCACCTGCACCGCTACAAGGTCGATATCGCGAAGGGGATGCTCGAGCTCTGCGCACAGCTCGGTTCGCGATTGCTGCTCGTTTGCTCTTCCACGTCCAAACATGCGACGGGTGATCGAGAGAAGGTCGTGCGCGATTTGCGCAAGCTCGCAACGCTGGGGGTTCCTCTGGGCATCAGGATCGCGTACGAGGCGCTATCGTGGGGACGCGACGTGAACGAGTACACCCAGTCCTGGGACATCGTGGAGGAGGTGAACCATCCCAATTTCGGGATCGGCATCGACTCCTTCCACATCCTGGCGAGCGGGTCATCGCTCGAGCGGCTGGACGAGATCTATCCCGAGAAGATATTTCTCGTGCAGCTCGCCGACTTCATGTGGCGGTCTATCCGTTCGCCCGAAGAGCGTATCGAGACCGCGCGGCACTTTCGTGTGTTCCCGGGTGAAGGCGTGCACAGTGCGGAGCTCGCCGATCTCGTGGTCCGCCTGGACGGCCTCGGGTATGACGGCGCGTACAGCTTCGAGGTATTCAACGACGACTACGTGCAATTGCCCCTCGGCGTGGTGGCGAAGCGTGCCCGGGCGTCGGCGAGCTGGCTCGCATCGCACGTGCCGCGTAGAAGTTTGCCGCGGAGGCGCGCGGATAGATAGGCAACGCAACTCCGGACACTTACTTGTACCCGAGCATTTTGTGGCCCGGGGCAGTCGGGCACGCCCAGTCGCCGTGACGATCCATGAAGCGTCGTAGCGGCCTTCATACAGCGTGAATTGCGGGCCGTCCTTGTACAGCCTGCAATAGGTGTGCTTCGTCTTCGCGGGATACATTCTCGCGCCCTCTGCGGCTGTTGAATATGCAGCCCCTGGCGGGTGACCCGGTTTATGCCGGGCTGTCCAATTTCGAACGCCTCGAATGTCAGGCCTATGCTCGCAGGCGAGGGCATCGAGCCGTTGATCTCTGCCTTGTAATTTTCGAAGATTGCGTGCTTGAAAATGCGTTCGCGAGGGCTTCCCGGCACGGGCACAGCTTCGATCTGCGGATCCGACGGACATGCCGCGCGGGACCCCGCCTCGTTCGATGCCGTCGGCGTGGCGGTCGCGGCTGGCTGCACGTTCGCGCGAGGCGCGACGTCTCTCGGCTCCACCCGCGCAGCCGGCGGCGATGGGCCATGCGTATCAGGAGCTGTCCTCAAGCTGCAACCCGATCATATTAGCTCGGCCTGGAGAGGGCTCGATCGCACCCGCGACGGCCTCGAGGCGCTCGCCATGATGCCTGCGGGCTGATACTGAAGTTGGAGTCAACCTTCAACGAAGGAGAGAACGATGCAATCGATTGCCAACACGACGCAAACCGTCAAGTCGTCTGATTCAGGCATCATTTGGCTGAAGCTCGCGGTGATCTATCTGATCGCCGGGGTCAGCCGGCATTGCAATGGGAGTCACCGAAAACTTCAAGCTGCGTCCGGTGCATGCGCATCTCAACCTGCTCGGCTGGGCCACCGTGGCACTGGCGGGCTTGATCTACACGGTGTTTCCGGCGGCCGGAGAAAGTCGCCTCGCGCGCATTCACTTCTGGCTGCATAACCTGTCGGTGCCGGTCATGATGGGGGCGCTTTGGTTTTTTCTGCTCGGCAACACGAGCGCGCTCCCGGTACTTGCCGCCGCGGAAATCGTGGCGGCGTGTGGCGTAGTCGTATTTGCCTGCAACATTTTCCTCAACCTGAAGCCCACGGCGACGCGCGGGAGCCTCGTGCATGCGACAGCGGGGGCGCAGATCGCATAGCGTTCGCCAAGGCAGGCCGGCCGCCACTAGCGGCGAAAGATGGCCTCGATGCACGCGCGCGTGTTGAGCGCGCGCCCGTCGTTTGTGGTTGAGACGTCGGCAAGCAAACGCTGCAGATCACTCTCGGTATCGAGGTCGTACCACGCTGGCGCCTCCACCAGGCGGAGGCCGCATCGCGCGGCCGTGTCTCGCGTCTCCTGCGCGACCGCCGAGGTGCCCCAGCTGATGCCGTCGAACAATGCTTGCTGCGGCTCCTTGAGCGCGAGCAGATAGTAACCACCGTCGTGCGCCGGACCGAGGACGACATCCACGTCCGGCCGCGCGATCGCGTCGAGTGCGGTGGCAAGGCAGTGCGGCGGAAGGCTCGGACTGTCGCTCCCGATGAGAACGATCGGCGTCAATGCCTGGGCCCGCAGATCGACGAACGTGTTGAAGAGTCGTTCGCCGAACGCCGGCCCGCGTTGTGCCAACAATGTGAAGCCCGGAGCGATGCGCGAGAATTCACGTCGCGCTTCCGCGTGGTCGGGGGTGTAGCTGATCGCAAGATGCGCGCCGACGCTCTCGCGCATGAGCAGTACGCTATCGGCGAGTGCGCATCGATACAATGCGAGCGCATCGGCCTCGCCCAATGTCGCGGCTATCCTGCTCTTGACCTGCCCAGCGACGGGAAGTCGGGCCACCATCACGAGGCACGGCATCATGCGCAATGAGTCGTCCGTATGAAGATCATGATGATTCCGTCGGTGAGCGGCGGGCTGGGCCATGTAGGAAGGACGTCAGCATTGGCGCGCGCGCTGACGCGCATCGATCCTGCTTTGACGATCGAATACCTGCTCGACATGGAAAGAATCCGGCCTTTCAACATCGAGGTGGTGGCGGCGACCGGGCATCGCGTGAACCTCCTGCCCATCCGCAGCCGAAACGAGCGCGACGCCGTCGTGCGCGCCACGCTCGGCGATGCCGACATCATCGTCGATGATACGTCGCGACACCTGATCCCGCTCCGCGCGTTGCTTCCCGGGGTGCGATGGATTTCGGTGCCCATGTATCCGCTGTGGGACGAGCTCTTCATGGACTGGCCTCTGCTCGCCCAGACGGACGGGATCGTCTGGGCCTATCCCCAGGGTCTCGACTTTCCGTCCGAGCTCAATTTGATCCGAAGACCGGTGGTGAAAACGGGGCCGTTTCTCGACGTCGAGGACGTGCCGTCGCGCGCCGAAGCACGCGCACAGCTTGGGTACACGGATGCCGATTGCGTGATCCTGTACGCCCCCCGCGGCATGACGTTCGGGCGAGCCTTTGGCGAGCAGGTTCTCGCCTCCGTCGTCGGCGCGGTCGGCGACATTCAGGTTCCGGTCGGAAAGCGGGTGCGTCTCGAGCTCGTTTCGGTGCGCGATCCGGACGAGATCCGATGTCCTGAAGTTCCGGATCCACTTCCGGGTTGCGTTCACGTCGTCGGTCCCCTGCCGCCCCACACCATGCTCACGTATATTCGTGCCGCTGACGTCGCGGTCACGGAGGGATCGAACATGACCTTCGAAGCCGCGGCATTGCGCACGCCCATCCTCATGGTTCCAGGGACCATCCACGAGACATGGGTGCTCGGCACTCATCTGCGTCGATCCAACGCCGCCGTCGTATTGTGGATCGAAACCGTCACCGTCGAAACGGTGAAAGACGCCTTGCACGACATCCTCGACAACGATGGCACGCGCGCCGCGCGTGTGGAGAGGGCTGAACAAATGCTGATGCAAGGCGGCGGTGCGGAGGCTGCCGCCAGATTCGTGCTGCAAATGGGTACGCACGGGGCAGCAGCCAGCGCGGAGTAGGATAACGCTGGTTCATCCTCCGGAGCCAGCGGTGCGAGCGTGCGGGCTGCGCTTTGCTGCGCTGGGTCAAGGCCATGATCGTCGACGCCCATCTGCACTGCTCCGGTCGCGAGCGCACTGACGACGTCTTGCGCAGTCTCGATGACGCCGGCGTCGACGTCGGCGTCCTGCTGGCACCTTTCCTCGACGCGCCGTACAGCTATTACGATCGTGAATCGCTGCAGGCGGCAAACCGCCATCTCGCAAGCGTCGTGGGCGGGCATGCCGATCGCCTGGTGGGACTTGCGGTCATCAATCCGAGCCTGCCGGGCGCGCGCGAGGATCTTCGGCACGCGATCGAGCACCTGCACCTCACCGGCGTCAAGATGGTGCCGAGCGGGTGGTATCCGTACGACGATTGCGCCCATGCGGTGTACGAGGAGGCGCGGAGCTTAAGCGCGCCGATCCTGTTCCACAGCGGCATCTTCATCGACGGTCGTTCCGGGCGCTACTGCCGGCCGGTTTTTTTCGAGGCGCTGCGGGACCACCCGGGGCTGAAGGTGACCCTGGCGCATCTCGGGTGGCCATGGTGTGACGAGGCCAATGCAGTGGGATTGATCGACCTCATCAACGGCGTTCCTCCCGACGAGAGTCAGTTTCGCTTCGATATCTCGTTCGGGCCGCCTCCCGTCTATCGTCTCGAGGTGCTTCAGAAAGCAGTCGCGGTGCTGACGGCGAATCTGCTTCAATTCGGCAGCGATCGGTTCCTTCCGTGCAGCGGAGCGCATATCAGAAGCGCGATAGATGAGGTGCATGAGTTGTTCGACAAGCTCGACCTCGGTTCCACGGAACGGGCGCGAGTTATGGGCGGCACGGCCGCCGCATGGCTTGCGCGTAACAAGGAGGCCTGAATGCTGACCACCATCCCAGTGGCCGGCGACGATCGTCTGCAAGTTCTCGAGATCATCGGCAACAGCGTCGTCGGCGGCATGGAGTCGTGGGTTGCGCAACTCGTCAGAAACCTGCCGCCAGACCGGGTGCGCGTCGTCTGCATTTGCCCCTTCGAGAGTTCCTTCACGGCCGATCTGCGCGAGGGCGGCGCCGACGTGTACATTGCGCCGATTGCCGACGAGCCGACGTGGGACACGATCCAGCTCGCCGCAACGCTGATGCGGATGCACCGCATTCAGGTCATGCACGCGCATCTGCCCAACGCGCACCTGCTGGCGAGTCTCCTCGGCAGCATCACCGGTGTGCCGGCACTCGCTACGGTTCACGGGGGCAAGCTCTCGCTCAGGGAGCTCGAACTGCTGCGCCTCGGCTCGACGCACGTCTCGGTCATCTGTCAGGCGGCGCGCCTGCACGCGCTCGCCATGGGGGTGCCGAACGAGCGAGTGCACTTCATCCCCAACGGCGTCGATTGCGATTTCCTGGCGCTGCCGGACGAGTCGGCTCCGATCCGCGGCGCCCTCGGCATTGCGCAAGACGCTCCGCTCGTGGCGTTCGTGGGGCGGCTCTCCCCGGAGAAGGGCCCTGACGATTTCATCCGCATGGCGAGTCTCGTGCACCACCGCCTGCCGGAGTGTCAGTTCGTCCTTGTCGGCGAAGGTCCGATGTTGGTGGAGTTGCAGCTCCTCGCCCGCGAGCTCAAGATCGATCCGCAAGTCCATTTCGCAGGGCTCCACACCCACATGCGAGCGGTGTATCACACGGTGGATCTCGTCGTGAGCACTTCACGTACGGAGGGTATGCCGTTCGCGCTGCTCGAGGCCATGGCCTGCGGTCGTGCCGTCGTCGCTACCGCCGTGGGCGGCGTTCCGGAGATCGTCGAAGCGGGGACCACGGGACTGTTGTCCTGGCCCAACAGTCCCGAACGAAGCGCATCGGCAGTGCTGCGGTTGATGCAGGATCATGAGCGGCGCAGGTTGATGGGCGTGGCCGGTCAGGCCCGTGCCCGAACGCGCTTTCCGCTGTCGGCGAGCGTCGGGCCGATGTTGGCTTTGCTGCAATCGCTCGCTGCCGAGTCGCAGCCCGCAGCGGCGATTCCTCTGAGCCAGGTCGGCAGGACTCACTCACGCGCTTGAGGCGATGTTTTCGCGAAGTTCCACGCTCCACGCGTTCCCTGCCGACCCCGGCTGTCACGATCGCGCGCTTGCTGTGTGTCGCTCCATCACGAGTCGGACTCACGGCAGGACCTCTGTGGCTCTGCTCGTGACGGTGTTCGCGACGTGCGCGGCGGCAGCCAGTCCGCCCCCGCACGCGGCGCCCAGGGGGCAAAGAACAGGCGAGTGTCAGGATGGCACCTACACGACCATGTTTTCGAAACGCGCGGCGTGCCTGCGCAATGGCGGTGTAAAGATGTGGTATGCCGACGTGCAGAAGCCCGGGACGAGCAAGTCAGGGCCGCTCGCAAGAACCTCGGAGATCGATTCCGCGACGGTGCGCGCAGCCGCCGGGGCGAAGCGCGATCGCAAGCGCGCTCCGTAAAGGCGACACTGGCAGGTTGCGAGGGCCGCAAGCCATCAGCAAGCTGCGGCCGCCTCGATCCTTAAGTGGCGCTCGGCGCGGCGGTGCTCGCATGCTCGCGGTCCGCTCCCGAGCGTATGGCGGCCCGGTCGGGCGCACTGATGGCGAGCAAGTAGAGCACGATGCCCACCCCGGCTATGAACATGCCTACGATGGCGGCGACCCAGAACCCTGGCACACCCAGCGGCACGTTCGCTCCAATTGCAGAAAGATCGAATCGAGTGGTGAGCGCAATCACGTAGCCGCCCAGGAGACCGACGCCCCACAGGCCGGCAATATTGATGAGCAGCGGCATCACCGTTCGCTTGTATCCGCGCAGCGCACTGACCGTGACGGCCTGCAGTGCGTCGAATACGTGGTAACCCGCGACGAAGATGAGCAACGTGGTGGCCACTTCGCGAACCGCTGAGTCGGATGAATAGAATGCGGCGACTGCCTCCGAACCGGCCACGAGCAAGCCTCCCGACGCCGCCGCGAGGGCGACCGACAGCGCGATGCCCGTGATGCCGGTGGAACGCGCGAGTGCGAATTTGCGCCCGCCGATCGCCTGACCGACCAGCACGCCCACTGCATTGCCCATCGCGAGTGGAAGCATGTACATGACGGCGGCGACGTTCGCGGCGATCTGATGCGCCGCGGAGTTGACTGCA
Source organism: Pseudomonadota bacterium (assembly GCA_030946875.1). GTDB lineage: Bacteria > Pseudomonadota > Gammaproteobacteria > Burkholderiales > Casimicrobiaceae > CAIWHR01. The sequence goes on from JALYXY010000019.1 coordinate 16,796, forward strand.
CCGAGCCGCGCAATGAACAGCGCCATGAACGTGAATGCGGTCACGTCCACGAGAAAGGTCATTCCGATCGGAATCCCGAGCGCAACGAGACGGCGTTGGTCGATCCAGCGCGGCCACGACCACCGCGAAAACACGTGGTGACTTTTGTATTGCGCAGACGAGGCGCACCAGACCCAGGCCAGAATGCAGATGATCCAGTTGACGATGGTCGTCGACAACGCGCATCCAGCCGCTCCCATCGCAGGCGATCCCGCGTGCCCGAACACGAGCATCCAGTTCAGAGGCACCTTGAGCGTCAGGCCCAGGAGGTTGAGTGCCATCATCACGCGCGGCAGCGACACGGCCGTCGTGTAGCTTGCGAAAAGCCGAAATGCCAGGCCCGCCGGCGCACCCCACGCCGCGATCGCCAGATACGAGCGCACCTTGGATGCTACGTCGGGCGAGGTTTGGCTCATGGCCAGAAGCGGTTCCGGGTAGCGGTAGACGAGCACCGAGAGAAGCGCGAGTCCGAGCGCGAGCCACATCGCCTGGCGCACCTGCTCACCGATTTCATCGTAGCGTTTCGCGCCGAGAAGTTGCGACACCGTGGGGGACACCGCGAGCAGCACCCCCATGAGCGCGACGAACACGCTGAAATAAATCGATGCGCCGATGCCGACCGCGGCGAGATCCGCGGTGGCAAACTGACCGGCCATGATGGTGTCGATCACCGCGTATGTCATCACGGCCAGCTGCGCGATCAGTACGGGCCACGCAAGACGGTAGATGTCGCCGACGAGCTTCAAGGACATGAACGACTTCACTTTCGAGTTCGGGGTCGCGGCGTCGGAGAGGGATCAGCTTTCCTGGTCGATCGCGCACGCAACATGACGTGGCGTCGCAAAGCTGTGTCGCACAACCATCCGCTTTGCTGCGGGCAACTCATCAGAGCCCGCCGATTCGTTGCGGCCCCGCGTGGGCGAGGGTACATTGGAGTACCGGCCCTGCAAGCATCGGGTTACGGCAACAGTGCGTGCATCGCACTCATCAAGGGAGCTATTCATGAACCTGGGAACAATTTTGTTGATCATCGTCGTGCTGGCGTTGATCGGCGTGCTGCCGACGTGGGGACACAGCAGGTCGTGGGGGTACGGACCAAGCGGCGGCCTCGGGCTCATCCTCGTGATCCTTATCGTGCTGCTTCTTCTCGGCAAGATCTGAGTCGATCGGCGGGACCGGATGCCTCGGCGGCCACCCTCGAAAAGTCGCTGATGCCCCTAGCGCCGGTGCTGCACGGTTCGCGCCAGTGGCCGCAATCGGGACCCATGAGCACAGGGCACTAACCAAGCCTGAACGCGGCAACGGCTCGGGAGCCGTGGCTCATCGCGATTGCGGCGTGCTCGGGTGGCGCGCTGTTGCTCTTGCGCGCAAAGCCCTTGCAGCAAACAGCGGGCCTTAACGCCCGCCGCTCGTTTCTAAAAACCAGCCGACCTACCGGCCGACGCCGCCATACTTCTCGCGAAGCGCGCGGACCTTGTCGTGATTGGCCACCACGCCTTGATATTGGCGTTGCACCACCGTCATCGCATTCGCCGGCAGGTCCTGCTCGAGCGCCTTGCGATACTGCTCCTTGGCGTAATCCTCGCCGCGCTCGACCTCCTCGAGGATTGCCTTGTCGTCACGGCTGCTGACGGCCTCCTTGACGTTGATCCAGCCCCGGTGCAATGCGGCCGTGGTGCTGCCTGACTTTTCAGGATCGCCGCCGAGTTGCGTCACGAGCGCCTGCAACTCGCGCGCGCCATCGGCGCACCGCTGAGCGCACTGGGTGAAAAGGGCGGTGAGCTCGGTGGTTCTCGTGTCTCTGGCCGACTTCAGGAATCCCTGCTCGCCGTCCTTTGAAGTTTCGATGAGCTCATTGAGCAGTGAAATCGCGTCATTGTTCATGGTTGTCCCCGTGTTGTTGATGGTGCCGCGAGAATGCCGCGGGCACGCTCTGGCGGGCATCCGCCAAGCCGCCGTTTTGACGTAGGACGACCGGCAGCTGACGCGGATTGCATCCAAAGGCAGTGCTGCGGCGTATAGTGGTAGGAAGAATCGTTCAAAAGTGCCTACCGGGGATTTATGAATATGAGGGTCAAGGGAAGTGTCGCGTCCCTGCTGCTGATGATTGCCGCGGGGGCAACCGCAGATGGCGTCGAACCGGCGGCCCGGATCGAAGTGACCGGCCATTATGACAACAGCATCGGCAGCACGGACGCGGCGAGCGCCGGGTTCATCACCCCCCAGCTGATCGACGATCGGCCGTTGCTGCGGCCCGGCGAAGTGCTCGAATACATCCCGGGCATGATCGTCACGCAGCACAGCGGTGCCGGCAAGGCCAACCAGTATTTCCTCCGTGGGTTCAATTTGGACCACGGCACCGACTTCGCCACCAGCGTTGCGGGCATGCCGGTGAATATGCGCACGCATGCACACGGCCAGGGCTGGACCGACCTCAATTTCCTGATACCGGAGCTCGTTTCGCGTATCGACTACTTCAAGGGACCCTACTACGCCGGGCAGGGCGATTTCGCCACCGCCGGTGCGGCGCAGATCCATTACGCCGAGTCGCTCAAGAAGAATTTGGTCGAGGTCACGGGGGGCACGATGCGTTATGGGCGGCTGGTCACCGTAGGCTCCGCCGCAGCAGGCTCCGGCCAGTGGGTCTACGGTGCCGAAGCGTTCCACAACAACGGTCCGTGGGAGAACCCCGACAACTATCGCAAGTACAACGGGGTGCTGCGCTATACGTTGCCCTTGTCCGAGGGCAAGCTTGGAGTCACCGCGATGGCTTACTCCGGCCGTTGGAATGCGACCGACCAGATACCCCGTCGCGCCGTCAGCGAGGGGCTGCTGGGCCGTCTTTCCGCGGTGGATCCCAGCGATGGCGGGCGCAGCGACCGATATAGCCTGTCTGCGGACTTCGAGCGGCGCCTTGCGGGGGGGCGCCTCGAGACGACGGCGTACGCGATCCGCTCCGACCTCGATCTGTACTCGAACTTCACCTACTTCCTGGACCATCCTGTCGAGGGCGATCAGTTCAACCAGCGCGACGATCGAAAGATCTATGGCTGGAATGGCAAGTGGTCACGCAACGACGAGCTCTTCGGCCATTCGATGCTGAACACCATCGGGTGGGAGGTGAGACAGGACCGCATCGCGCCGCTCGGTCTGTACGACACCGTTGGTCGGGTGCGCACCGCGACAACGCGTGAGGACAACGTGCGCGAGACGAGCTACGCGCTTTACGCGGAGAACCAGACGCAGTGGAGCAAGCGTTTTCGCACCATCGCCGGGCTGCGCGCGGATTCATATGACTTTCGTGTCGCGAGCACCCTTGCCGAAAATTCCGGCAGCCGCCACGCGAGCCTCGCATCCCCCAAGCTGTCGCTGATTTTCGGCCCCTGGAAGGCGACCGAGTTCTTCGTCAACGGAGGATATGGCTTCCACAGCAACGATGCCCGCGGCACCACCACCACGGTCGATCCACGAAGTGGCGAACCTGTAGCTCAGGTCACGCCGCTCGTGCGCACCAAGGGGGCGGAGATAGGAGCTCGCACCGAGATCGTGCCTGGCCTTCAGTCTTCGGTCGCACTCTGGTATCTCAAATTCGATTCAGAGCTCGTGTTCGTCGGCGATGCAGGCACGACCGAAGCCGGTCGACCGTCGAAGCGGTACGGCATCGAATGGTCCAACCGCTACAAGCCCGCCCCCTGGATGCTGGTCGACCTCGACCTTGCATGGACCCGCGCGCGTTTCACCGACGCCGACGCCGCGGGCAACTCGATTCCCAATGCACTGCGGGCCACTGCCGCAGGTGGCATCACCGTGCACGAACTGGGGCCGTGGACTGCAAGCGTTTTCGGCCGCTATTTCGGCCCGCGGCCATTGCTCGAAGACAACAGCGTCCGCTCGGGTTCCACGACCCTTTTCAATGCTCAGGTCACGTACGAGGTCACGCGGGCGCTGAGCCTGCGCCTGGACGTGTTCAACCTCTTTGACCGCAAGGCCGACGACGTCACGTACTACTACGCATCGCGGTTGCGCGGCGAGCCGGCCGCCGGGGTCGACGACTTTCACTTTCATCCCGCCGAGAGCCGGTCGTTTCGGGCAGGCGTGCTGTATCGGTTCTAGGTCGGCGCCGAAAAGTCGCGCCTCGTAGTCAAAGGCCGCGGCCCCTTCCGCCTCCGCCGGCGCCGCCCCTCCCATCGGCTGACATCACAACGCGGCGTCCGGCGACAGGACCAACGCGGTCCGTTGGATACACTCGTGTTCGATCTGTCGCGCCGCCCTGGAGGGCAGTATGGTGCAAGCCCGAGCCCTTCCGGACGGCGCGGCAAGTCGCTCCGCGCTCGCGGCGGAACGTCGCGGGTCGAAGCGCCGCGGTTTGCACGAATGTGCGCGCCGTGCAATTTGGCCGCGCAATAGTTACCGGCCGCCGCGCGCATTTCGTTGTCAAAACAGACATTTTCAAAGGGTATGCAAATTGCACTCCCTTGGGTTTGACCGCAGGTCCGTATCCCACCGGCGCGACGCGCCAGCCATCGTTGAAAGGAAACGCGATGCATGAGCAACCGAATTCCCCGGGGCGGCAATCCGCCACCAATCCCTCGACGACGCCCGACCAAGGTTCATCGCAGTCATACGGCCGCAGTCGATCCAGCGGCGGGCTCGACACGAGCTCGGATGTTTCGGGCGCGGGTGGTTCGGACGTGATCGGCCATGCGAAGGACACGATCTCCAACGTGGCTAGCCAGGCCGGCAGCAAGGTCACCACTCAGCTGGACGGACAACGCGACAAGGCTGCCGAAGGGCTGGGCACAGTCGCGCAGGCGCTTCGCCAGACGAGCGATCAGTTGAAACAGCAAAACGATGGTCCTGGCGCGGCGGTACACCAATACGTCGCTTCCGCGGCTGACCAGATGGATCGCCTCTCAGGATACCTGCGCTCGACGAACGTGAATGAAATGGTCGGCAACGTGGGGCAGTTTGCACGTCGCCAGCCGGCGCTCTTCATCGGAAGCGCATTCCTGCTGGGCCTTCTCGGAGCCCGGTTCCTGAAGAGCTCGGGGCAGGCAAGCAGCGGATCCGGATACGGCGGCTCGATCGACCGTAGCCACAGTCTCGAGAGCTACGGCGCGGGACAGCAATATGGAACTTCGGGATATGGCGGTAGTGGGGGCTCGCAGCGATACGGGACGACAGGGTCGCAACAATACGGCAATCCCGGCTCGCAGGAATCCGGCAGTGCCGGAACCCAACGCTACGGAAACGCGGGCACCCAGCAATATGGTGACGCCGCACGTGGCAGCCAAGGTGGAAGTGGAAGTCTTGGCGGTTCGACGATGGGTGGAACCACGGGCTCGCAAACGCAGGGGGGTTCGTCGTCTACGTCGGATACCGGGAGCTTCTCCCAGTCGCCGTCGCGCAGCTCGTCTTCGCAAAACAGGGGAGATATCTGATGGCAGAGCGGAAGGAAGAGCGATCCATCGGTGAGCTCTTCTCTCAACTCGCCAACGACACGACCACCCTGGTCCGCCAGGAGGTCCAGTTGGCGAAGGTCGAGCTCGGCCAGAAGGCATCCCAGGTCGGGACGCAGGTCGGGCTCATCGGACTCGGCGGGGCGGTGGCGTACGCCGGCGTGCTGGCGATCGTTGCCGCTGTGATCCTGCTCCTGGGGCAGCACATGCCATATTGGGTCTCGGCGCTGCTCGTGGGCGTGGTGGTGACGGGCATCGGGTACTGGATGACCCAGCAGCACCTCAATGCCCTGAAGCACCTGGATGCGGTTCCGCGCGCGACGATGGACACCTTGAAGCAGGATAAAGAATGGGCGAAGGAGCAGATGAAATGACGGCAGCCGACGAATACAAGAACACAGGCGACGATGCCAAGTTGGCGAGCCGCTCGCAAGACAGCGCGGATGAAGCCAACCCCGACGAGCAGGTGCTGGAGATCCGCCAGAACATCGAGGAGACTCGCGCCGGCATGAGCGAGACGATAGATGAGTTGCAGGAGAGGCTCAGCCCGTCTTATCTCAAGGAGCAGGTCAAGGAGCAGGTGTTCGAGCAGGTCAGGCAAGTCAGGGATACAGTCCGGGAAGCAACCATAGGAAAGGTGGAGGACATGGTAGAGCGCGTGAGTGACAGCGGTAGAACCATCGGTGGCACCATCAGGGCCAACCCTGTTCCCTCGGCTTTGGTTGGCATCGGGCTGGCCTGGCTGTGGATGAACCGCCGCAGCGATTCGGGTGGCATGTCGCGGCGGGATCGTGATTCGTACAGCACGGACACCGGGTACGACGACATGGGCCCTGGATATACGAGCGGCTCACAAGGCAGCCGTCGCGGTTATGGCAGCGGGCGCACGTCGTCTGAGCGCTATGGATCCGAATGGGATCGTTCAGGTGGTTCCGCAGGTGGCATTGCGAGCCGCGTGGGTGACGCTGCCAGCGGAGTGACCGACCAGGTACAGCGTACGGCAAGCAATCTCGCCGGGAAGGCAAGCAATGCAGTGAGCGGCGCGGTCGACCAGGCGCAGCAGACCGCAGGCTACCTCGCCGATCGTGCGCAATATCAGGCGCGTCGCGTCGAAGAGACGTTCAATCAGACGTTGCAGGAAAATCCACTGGCCCTGGGTGCAGTTGCGCTCGCGTTGGGCACGGCCGTCGGACTGATGGTACCGACCACGCGCACGGAGAACGAG
>JALYXY010000051.1 GCA_030946875.1 Pseudomonadota bacterium
CGTTTAGGTCTGGTGTCGGTGCTTGCTACGACGCGCCGACTTCAGTGTGTTGCATGAACCGCCGGATGCGGAACCGCACGTCCGGTGGTGTGGGAGGGCGACCGGGGTGACCCGGTCCCCTACCCGATTGCTCTGCGGACATGAAGTACCATCGCGCATTGAAGCCACAGCCCCGCAGCCGCCCCCTGGCGCGCCGCGCCGCGACACGCCGCGCAAGCGCGTCCCGCGCGATGCGGTGGCCCGCGTATCGGACCCCTTTGCGATGATTCCACACGAAACGCTGCACCAGGTTCCGTCGTATCTCTCTGGCGGCGAGATCGGGCCGTGGGGCACCTTTCTGCATCAGGTCGAGCGCGTGACGCCTTATCTGGGCGATCTCGCGTACTGGGTTGAATCGCTCAAGCGCCCGAAACGTATTCTCATCGTGGACGTTCCGATCAAGATGGACAACGGAACGGTCGTGCACTACGAAGGCTACCGCGTGCAGCACAACACCTCGCGCGGCCCCGGAAAAGGGGGAGTCCGATTCCATCAGGACGTGACGCTCTCGGAGGTGATGGCGCTCGCGGCATGGATGACCATCAAGAACGCGGCCATCGGCGTTCCGTTCGGCGGCGCCAAAGGTGGCGTGAGGTGCGACCCGCGCGACCTCTCGAATGCCGAGCTCGAGCGCATCACGAGGCGCTACACGAGCGAGATCGGAATCCTGATCGGACCCGACAAGGATATTCCTGCGCCGGACGTGAACACGAACGAGCGGATCATGGCCTGGATGATGGACACGTATTCGGTGAATCAGGGTCGCACGTCAACGGGTGTGGTCACCGGCAAGCCTGTGTCGCTCGGGGGCAGCCTGGGCCGTCGGGACGCCACCGGTCGCGGCGTGTTCGTCGTGGGCCGCGCCGCGGCGCAAAAGATCGGACTGCCTCTGCAGGGCGCGAGGGTGTGCATCCAGGGGTTCGGCAACGTCGGCAACGCGACGGCGCGTGTGTTCCACCAGGCAGGCGCGCGCGTGACGACGGTGCAGGACGTTTCGGGCACGATTCACAACGAGCATGGTCTCGACGTCGAGAAACTCACCGCTCTGCAGGCGTCGGGCCGCCCGATCACGGAGTACGCGGATGCGACGCAACTCGAAGAAGACGCGTTCTGGGACGTGCCTTCGGATTTCCTGATTCCCGCCGCGCTCGAAAGCCAGATCACCGGCGGCAATGCCCCGCGCATTCACACGCGCATCCTGCTCGAAGGCGCCAACGGTCCCACCACCACTGAAGCAGACGACATCCTCAACGATCGCGGCGTGCTGGTCGTCCCCGACGTGCTCGCGAATGCAGGCGGCGTGACGGTCAGTTATTTCGAGTGGGTGCAGGATTTTTCGAGCTTCTTCTGGTCCGAGGACGAGATCAACCGACGGCTCGACGGCATCATGGAAGAGGCTTTCCGCGCCATCTGGGAGACGTCGCAGCGCGAAAACGTTTCCCTCCGTACCGCGACCTACATCGTGGCGTGCAAACGGGTGCTGGAGGCGCGCGAATTGCGGGGCCTCTATCCCTGACCGGCGCATTCGCGCCCAGCCTGCAATGCGCTTCACGATCGCAACGTACAACATCCACAAGGGCTTTTCGCATCTTGCGCGGCGCGTGGTGATCCATGAGCTGCGGGAGCGTCTGCATGGCCTTTCCGCAGACGTCCTGTTCCTGCAGGAAGTGATCGGAGTGCACCGTCGGCATGCCGATCGCTATCACAACTGGCCCGTCAAACCGCAGCACGAGTTCATCGCCGGAGGACGCTGGCAGGAGGTCTGCTATGGCAAGAACTCGGTCTACCAGGACGGCCATCACGGCAATGCGCTTCTTTCGCGCTTCCCGATCGCGCAGTTCGAAAACGTGGACATTTCGGCGCATCCGTTCGAGAGTCGCGGGATGCTCCATTGCAGGATCGCGCTGCCTGACGGCGGCCCGATCCTGCATTGCCTCAACGTGCATCTCGGTCTGTTCGAGCGTGGCAGGCAGTGGCAACTCAGCGCCTTGTGCGAGCGCATACGATCCACGGTGCCGTCCGGAGAGCCCGTGATCATCGCCGGTGATTTCAACGACTGGCGGCACAAGGCGAACCGCATGCTGATGGACTGCATCGGCGTCGACGAGGTGTTCGAGCAGGTGCGCGGCCGCCCCGCGCGTACGTTCCCTTCGGTGATGCCTGTGTTCCGACTGGATCGCATCTACGCGCGCGGCCTGCGCATCATCGATGCACGCGTGCACTATGCCTTTCCCAATGCGCGCCTGTCCGATCATGCGGCGCTTGCCGCCACGTTCGAGACCTCCGAGGCCGCGGCGTAACCGAGGGTGTTCAACCGCACCTCATTGCAAAACGTACGCCGCAGCCGGCGCCGATAGTGCGCAACCCTTCGGCTGTCCTCAATAGCTACATGCCGGGCAACCGGATCACCCTGCTGCGCAGCGGGACCGAGTACTTTCCGGCATTGCTCGCCGCAATCGACGCCGCCGAGCGCGAGGTGTGGCTGGAAACCTACATCTACGCCGAGGACGAGACGGGCCGACGCGTGACTGCGGCGCTCGCCGCTGCAGCCGCGCGCAATGTCCTGGTCCGGGTCATGGTCGATGGATGGGGAGCCCGCCACTACCTGACGCGCAAGCTCGAACGCGACCTTCGCAGCAGCGGCATTCAGCTCCTCAAGTATCGGCCCGAAGTGCGGCCGTGGCATTTCCGCTCGCACCGCCTGCGCAGGCTGCATCGCAAGCTCTGCCACGTCGACGGCAAGGTTGCATTCGTCGGGGGCATCAACATCATCGACGACATGCACACGCCCGGTCACAAGCCGCCGCGGGTCGACTTCGCGGTGCGAATGGAAGGGCCGCTCCTGCCATCGGTGGTCGCCACGATGCAACGCGTGTGGGCGATCAACGAGCTCGTGCAGACCGGCCAGACCTCGGTGCCGCTCTTTCCGCCGCCGCGTCGCGGTGAACGCACCGGCGGGCAGACGGCCAAGTTCGTCATCCGCGACAACCTCCGGCACCGTCGCGACATCGAGCAATCCTATCTCGCAGCCATACGCACGGCCAAACGCGAGATCGTGGTTGCGCACTCCTACTTCTTCCCGGGAGTTGCCTTTCGTCGCGCACTGATCGCCGCCGCACAGCGCGGGGTTGCGGTCACGCTCCTGCTGCAGGAACGGGTGGAGTTCCGGTTGCTGCATTACGCCACGCGCGCCTTGTACGGGCAGCTGCTCGAGGCGGGCATTGCGATCCAGGAATATCACCGCTCGTTCCTGCACGCCAAGGTGGCCGTCATCGACGGGCGATGGGCCACCGTGGGTTCCTCGAACATCGATCCCTACAGCCTTCTCATGGCGCGCGAGGCGAACGTTGTGGTGCGCGATCCCTACTTCGCCGACCTTCTTCGCCAGGAGCTCATGCGCATGATCGAAGACGGGGCCCGGCGTGTCGGCTCCGAGCGGTGGGCCGCGCGTTCGCGTGCACGCAAGGCACTCAACTGGATGGCCTATGGTGTGGTCCGCGCCGCAATGGGGCTGATGGGCTACGGCGGCAACGAGTGGTTCCGGGGGCGGCGCCGGACGCGGGACACCGGTGCCGCTACGGTCACGCGGCCGGATCGCGAGCCTTAGCCGCGGCAGGTTGGTGCGTTCACCGTCGCGCCCGCGCCGCTTGCGCTTGATAATGGGGCCGAGCGCCCCCATTGACAACATCCATGCGTCGCCATTCCAGCTCGTCCCTGCCACTCCCAGCACCCGTTACCGGCAGCGACTGGCGGGTGGTGAAGAAGCTCCTCCCCTATCTGTGGGCTTACAAAGGGCGAGTGATCGCTGCGATCGCGGCACTCATCGCCGCCAAGCTCGCGAATGTCGGCGTGCCCGTGCTCATGAAGCACATCGTCGATGCCCTCGACGTGCGCACGGCGGTGCTGAGCGTACCGCTTGCACTGCTCCTCGGGTACGGGCTGCTACGCCTTTCAACCACGGCATTCACCGAGCTGCGCGAGTTCCTGTTCGCCAAGGTGACGCAGCGTGCCGTGCGCAACATCGCGCTGCAGGTGTTCCGGCATCTGCATGCGTTGAGCCTTCGCTTCCATCTCGCGAAGCAGACGGGGGGCCTCACGCGCGACGTGGAGCGGGGAACACGCGGCATCTCCACGCTCATCAGCTTCACGCTCTTCTCGATCCTGCCGACGCTGATCGAGATCGGGCTCGTTGCCGGCATCCTCGTGGTGCGCTACGACTGGACGTTCATTGCCATCACCCTCGTCGCCCTCGCGCTCTACATCGTGGCCACCATCAGCATCACCGAATGGCGCACGAGCTTTCGCCGCCACATGAACGAGCTCGACTCGAAGGCGAATACCCGCGCGATGGACAGCCTGCTCAACTACGAGACGGTGAAGTATTTCGGCAACGAGGAATTCGAGGCGCGCAGGTACGACGAGAGCCTGCAGACGTGGGAACGTGCGGCCGTCAAGAGCCAGACGTCGCTGTCTGCGCTCAATATCACGCAGAGCGCCATCATCGCCATCGCGGTGACGCTCATCATGTGGAGGGCCACAGTGGGCGTGGTGGCGGGACGCATGACCATCGGCGATCTCGTGCTGGTCAATGCATTCATGATCCAGCTCTACATTCCGCTCAACTTCCTCGGCGTGATCTACCGCGAGATCAAGCAGGCATTCGCCGACATGGAGCGGCTGTTCGCGCTCGCATCGGAGCACGCGGAGGTCGAGGATGCGCCGGGTGCACGGCCCCTCGACGTGGGTGGCGGCGAGATCCGCTTCGAGCACGTGGACTTCAGCTACGAGCCCAACCGGCAGATCCTGTTCGACGTGAGCTTCGTCATACCGGCGGGCTGCACCGTCGCGGTGGTGGGGCCTTCGGGCTCCGGCAAGTCCACGCTCGCGCGGCTCCTCTTTCGCTTCTATGACGTGGGTCGCGGCCGCATTCTGGTCAACGGTCAGGAGATACAGGGCGTTACTCAATCGAGCCTGCGCGCCACCATCGGCATCGTGCCGCAGGACACCGTGCTGTTCAACGACTCGATCGAATACAACATAGCTTATGGCCGTCCTGGAGCGAGTCACGAGGAGATCGTCGAAGCTGCGCGTCTCGCGCAGATCCACGATTTCGTTTCGGGGTTGCCCGATGGTTATGCGACGCCGGTCGGCGAGCGTGGCCTCAAGCTTTCGGGTGGCGAGAAGCAGCGTGTTGCGATCGCGCGCGCCATCCTCAAGAGTCCGCGGATCCTCATCTTCGACGAAGCCACGAGTGCGCTCGACTCCAGAGCCGAAAAAGCCATACAGCGTGAGCTGAAGCGCATTGCTCGCGATCGAACCGCGCTCACCATTGCGCATCGGCTGTCCACCATCGTCGACGCCGACGAGATCCTGGTCCTCGATCACGGACGCATCGTCGAGCGTGGCACCCACGCGGCCCTGCTTGCCCTGGGCGGAATGTATGCCCGCATGTGGCGGTTGCAACAGGATGAGGAGCGACACGTCGCGCTGGAGCAGGACGGCAACGGTGGCGGCCTTTTGAGCGGCGTCCAGGGAGCCCAGCCTGCGCATTCGGGGGTCGCTGCCGATATGTCTCTCGCAGGGCTGCCCGCGGGCCGGTAAATTCCGTCGTCCGGGGCTTGTAGCCCAGGCCCATGGCTCGTTTGTTGCGTCGGCACCTGCGTCTCCGACATTTTTGCAGGCCGGGGGCTTGGCGGAAGCAAAAAGGCTGTGCTATAAGGTCACACCACTTCAGTTGCGACGTTATGATCCGCTGGCTTCTTATTGTTTCCACGAGTTTACTGGCCGCTTCCGCGAGCCTGGCGCAGCCCCTTGGCGCAACGCCTGATGTGTCCAGGCTGCGCCTTTCGTCCGCCAATGCGCTGATTTTCGACGCGACCTCCGGCCAGCCGATCTACGCCAAGGCGGCCGATGCAGTGACGCCCATCGCCTCGCTCACCAAGCTCATGACGGCCATGGTGACGCTCGACGCCAACCAGCCGATGGACGAGCTCATCCAGGTGGGCATCCAGGACTTCGATTTCCTGAAGGGCAGCAGCTCCCGCCTGCGTCTTGGCACCACCCTGTCGCGCAAGGAAATGCTCCGCCTGGCGCTGATGGCGTCGGAGAACCGCGCGGCGTCGAGCCTCGCCCGGCACCATGCGGGCGGCACGGCGGCCTTCGTCGCCGAGATGAACAAGAAGGCGGCCGAGCTCGGCATGACGCACACCCGTTTCGCCGACCCCACAGGCCTCACGCCCGAAAACGTGTCCACCGCCAATGACCTCGCGAAGATGGTCACGGCTGCCGCGCAATACCCGCTCATCCGCGAGTTCACGACGACCGGAAGCGCCGCGGTCGAAGTGCACCCCACGGGGCAGGTGATCGGCTTCAACAACACGAATATGCTGGTGAAGAACCCCAAGTGGGATATCCAGGTGTCGAAGACGGGCTACATCCGCGAGGCGGGCAAGTGCCTTGTGATGCTCACGACGATCTCCAGCCGTCCATTCGTCATCGTGCTCCTTGACTCGTTGGGCAAGTACACGCGCGTCGGTGATGCCCAGCGCGTGAAGCACTGGCTCGAGACAGGTGACTCGGCTGGCGCCGAAGAGGTGCCCGAGCCCCGGTTCGTTCGCGCCAAGGCGCTGGGCAAGTCCGCGGCCAAAGTCAAGTCGCGGGTGAAGGGTCAGCTCACTGCAGTGCTCGCGCACAACACCCGCGCCACCAAGGCCCGCAGCCGGCACGTCTGACGCTTTCTTTGGCGAAGAAAAGCGGCCTGCGGGCCGCTTTTTGCATGAGCGGCGTTAACTAAAATACGCGAAATACGCGAAATACGCGAATACGCGAATACGCGAAAATCGCACAAATGCGCGCAAATGCGCGCATTTGCGCGTTCAGCCGGAACGGCGGTGTTGCTGCAGCAGCTCCTGTGCGTGGGCGCGAGTTTTCGCGGTGATGGCGCTCCCGGCGAGCATTCGCGCAAGCTCTTCGACGCGGTCGTGCGTCCCGAGTCGATCGACGTCGGTGCGGACGCTCGCCTCGTCGCCCTCTTTCACGACCCGGTAGTGAGCGTCGGCGAATGCGGCGACCTGCGGCAGATGGGTCACGCACAGCACCTGCCTCTGAGCGGCGAGGATCTGCATCAGTCGACCGACCGTCGCCGCCACGG
>JALYXY010000087.1 GCA_030946875.1 Pseudomonadota bacterium
CAGGCTTGTCTCCCTTGCGAGTCGGGCGACCACCGAGAAGACCTTCCTGTTCCGGAAGAGTCTTGCCGACGTTGATTCCATTGCCGTCGATCGTGTACTCGCGAAGCTCATCCGAATGGTCGCTCGAACGCACCTTCACCACGGCCATCACGCGCCTCAGGCGGCTGTCGAGCTCGATGTAGCGCTGCACGATGATCGCGTCCGTCAAAAAGGCCGTGCCATAGGGGCTGAAGCGTAGATCGGTGTAGCGGTCCTCGAGCTCCGAAGTCATCAGGACACTCACGCCGGCTTCCGCGAATGCGGTGACCATCCGGAAAAGCGACTCGCGAAAGTCTTCCCGAAAGGTGGGGGAGAGAGCGAGCTCGAAGCCGGACAAAGAATCGATCACGACGCGGGCGGCTTTGATCCGGTGGATTTCCTTGGTCAGCAGCCTCACAGTTTCGTCGATCGAGAGATCGGATGCTCTGCTGTCAACCAGGCCTACCTTGTTTTGAGCCACCAGCGCGGCCACCACAGGGTTGCGTAGCTTGGTGGGCCGCTGCTCGAAGGAAGCATAGACGCCCGTCTCACCGGCGCGCGCGCCTTCTGCCAGGAACGCCGCCGCAAGGATGCTTTTGCCGGAGCCCGAAGGTCCGGCCACGAGAATGGAATAGCCGCGGGGCAGGCCGCCGCCGAGCATCTCGTCGACCCCGGCAATACCTGTCGACAGCCGATCGGCACTAGGCAAGGCGCCGGTGGCGACAGGCGCAAGGGTGGAACGCGCCGCGGGAGCGAACACTTCGACGCCAGCGTCGCTGATGCGGAAGGTGTGCAGACCCGGCAGGGTCGCCTGTCCGCGCATCTTCTTGACTTCCATCTTGCGCACCATCGAGTTGCGCTCGACACTCTGGCGCAACCAGATCAAACCGTCAGCCACAGTCATCACCGGGTTGCTATCGGATTGGACCGGGTATTCGCCGATCAGGAAACTGGTGGCCTGCCAGGCCGTCATGAGCAAGCCGAGCTGCTGCATGAAGAGCAGCTGGCCCCTCTCCGGCGCGCCTTGCACCGCGCTCGCTCTGATCACGGACCGGAAAGAGTCGACAAAGACCAGCCCTGGATTGAGGCGCTCTACCTCGGCAACGATGCGGCTCAGCACCTGTTCGAGGTCCCCGGAGGCGGCGTCCTGAGAGACATTGACGTAGTGCACCGAGTCACCGATCGCCTGCGTGTCGAAGAACGCAAATTGCTGCTGGTAGCGCAGCATCTTCATGGGCGGCTCGCCGAGAACCGTCAGATAAAGCGCAGGACGCTGCGGCGTCGCGAGCGCAAACATCATCTGGTGGGCGAGCGTCGTCTTGCCGCAGCCCGGTGAGCCGCCTATCAGGTTGAATGAATACTCAGGCAGTCCACCGCCCAGGATATCGTCCAGCCCGGGCACTCCCGTGGACAGCCGATTGATGGTCACTTTCGTATCAGAGGTCGAGTTCATCGGTTCTGACTTCTTCAGGGAGATTGCCACATGAAGCCAAGCAACCTGCGAGTAAGGGATGGGCCGAGCAGGCTGTTCACGAGCCCATAAAAAATCTGCAAGAAGTCCCCGCCGGCAAGCGCCGCGATGTGACTCTCCTGTTGCGCCAATGCCGCCGTAAATTGTGCGACATCGACCGTGTCTTCGGCCCTGACCTGCGGGCCAAGCCAGGGATGCGCGCGAGCCGTGAGCATGAGGCTGCGCTTGTAGAGGGCTAGCACCCCCTGAGGGCCGATGACTGCGGTGAGCGAGTGGTCAACCTGACGCCAGGTCTCCGCCACCGCAGAGGCGATCTGCGTAGCGGGCGCACCTGTACGCACCATTTGTTCCAGGGCGGCGGCAATCGACGGCGTGGCTTGACTGTCCATCAATGGTTCGGTGGGTCGCGCCGATTATCATACGACGAGCGATTTTCCGATGGCAAAGGCACCGCGTCAACGCGTGCCGGCCGACGGCGAGGGGATGATGCGTGGCGGCGTGACGTACGAGGTCGCCGATGTGAGTCCGGTGAAGTGACGCACGCACGACGGCCATGATGCGCAACGCCTTACGGCTCGCCGCGAGCAAAGTCAAACGTTAGCAGCAGCGGCCCACTTCCAGTTTCTGATTTCAGGCATGTCCTCGCCATACGTGCGGATGTATTGCCCGTGCTCGACAAGCTTGTCCAGCAGCAGCTGCTTCAGGGACCCCCCTTTTTCCGTCATCTGTGGAACACGATCGACTGCGTCCATCGCCAGATGAAAGCGGTCCAGATGGTTCATCACCGTCATGTCGAAGGCGGTCGTGATCGTGCCTTCTTCCTTGTAGCCGTGGACGTGAAGATTGCCGTGGTTCTTGCGGCGGTAAGTCAGCCGGTGGATGAGCGACGCGTAACCATGGAAGGCAAATACGATCGGTTTGTCGCGGGTGAACAGTGCATCGAACTCGACATCGCTCAATCCGTGCGGGTGCTCGGCGGGGGTCTGCAGTCGCAGAAGATCGACTACGTTGACGACACGAATCTTCAGCTCGGGTAGATGCCGTCGGAGGATTGACACGGCGGCGAGCGTCTCCAGAGTGGGTACGTCGCCAGCACAAGCCATCACCACATCGGGCTCGGAGTCTGCGTCATTGCTGGCCCACTGCCAGATGCCAATGCCTTGCGCGCAATGCGCCGCTGCGGCTTCCATCGTCAGCCATTGCGGGGCAGGGTGCTTGCCTGCGATGACCACGTTGACGTAGTGCCGACTGCGCAGACAGTGATCCATCACCGACAACAGGCAGTTCGCATCGGGTGCGAGGTAAACCCGAACGATCTCCGCTTTCTTGTTCAGCACGACGTCGAGGAAGCCGGGGTCCTGGTGGGTATAGCCGTTGTGATCCTGACGCCAGACATGCGACGCCAGAAGATAATTCAATGATGCAATGGGTTTGCGCCATGGCAGCTGTGACGCCACCTTCAGCCACTTGGCGTGCTGGTTGAACATCGAGTCGACGATGTGAACGAAGGCCTCGTAGCAGTTGAAGAGGCCATGCCGCCCGGTCAGCAGGTACCCCTCGAGCCAGCCCTGACATTGGTGTTCGCTGAGCATTTCGATCACGCGCCCCGTCGAGGCGAGAAACTCGTCCTCCGGCAGGATCGTGGCGTTCCATTGGCGGCTCGTTTGTTCGAACAAGGCGGCGAGGCCATTGGAAAGCGTCTCGTCGGGACCGAAGACCCGGAAATTGCGTTGGTCAGCGTTGAGCTTCATGACATCGCGCAGGAAAGGTCCCAGCACACGTGTGTCACCGGTGCCGCCCACTCCCGGGTGGGGAACCTCGATCGCGTACTCGCGAAAATTCGGCAGATGCAACTCGCGAAGCAACATGCCGCCATTGGCATGCGGGTTGGCACCCATGCGCCGTTCGCCTTGCGGTGCCAATGCCGCGAGTTCAGGTTTCAACCGGCCGTGCTCGTCGAAGAGTTCCTGCGGCCGATAGCTGCGTAGCCAGTCTTCCAGAAGCCCGAGATGTTGGGGATGGCTGGCGGGATCCGAAAGCGGCACCTGGTGCGAACGCGCAGTGCCCTCGATCTGCAGGCCATCGATCACCTTCGGCCCCGTCCACCCCTTGGGTGAATTGAGCACGATCATCGGCCAGCGTGGACGCGTGTCGTTGCCGTGGACTCGCGCATCCCGCTGGATGTCTCTGATCTGCGCTACCGCCATGTCGAGCGTCGCGGCCATGGCGTCGTGCATCGGCCCGGGTTCATGACCTTCGACGAAATACGGCGTCCAACCGTAGCCGCGGAAGAGTTGTTCCAACTCCTCGTGGCTGATGCGCGCCAGGAGAGTGGGGTTGGCGATCTTGTAGCCATTGAGATGCAGGATGGGCAACACCGCGCCATCCGTAATCGGGTTCAGAAACTTGTTGGAGTGCCAGGCGGTCGCGAGCGGTCCGGTTTCTGCCTCGCCGTCGCCCACGACGCACGCAACGACCAGATCGGGATTGTCGAAAACAGCACCGAAGGCGTGGCTGAGCGAGTACCCCAATTCACCGCCTTCGTGGATCGAGCCTGGGGTCTCGGGGGAGACGTGGCTGGGAATGCCTCCCGGAAATGAAAACTGAGTGAAGAGCTTGCGCAGCCCAGTCTCATCCTGGCTGATCGCGGGGTAGATCTCGCTGTAGGTGCCTTCGAGATAGGTGTTGGCGACGACCGCGGGGCCGCCATGCCCGGGGCCGGAGACGTAGATCATGTTCAGGTCGTATTGCTTGATGACCCGATTCAGGTGCACGTAGATGAAGTTCTGCCCGGGCGTCGTTCCCCAGTGCCCCAGCAGCATGCGCTTGACGTCCGCGATGGCCAGTGGCCGTTTGAGGAGCGGATTGTCGCGAAGATAGATCTGGCCGACGGAGATGTAATTGGCAGCTCGCCAATAAGCATCCATGTGTTGAAGCATGAGCGGTGTCATTGCGGTGGGTTTGGATTCGAAGCGGGATGGGTCGCCGCCACGTTGGTTCGTGAATGGGCGAAGGCGGGCGCCGCCACCTCTTCCGGTTGGACGGTCAGCCGCGCTTCGAGCAGGCGGAAGGCACTCGCTGGATCGTCGACAAACTGAAACAACGCGAGATCCGCAGCTTCGATCATTCCGTGTCGCACCAGCGCTTCGAAGTTGATGACCTCCTTCCAGTAATCGGGGCCGTAAAGAAGAACTGGAATTGGGCGCGCCAGCTTTCCCGTCTGGGAGAGGGTCAGAATTTCCATCAACTCGTCGAGCGTACCGAATCCACCGGGGAACACGATCAGCGCACGGGCGAGATGGGCAAACCACACCTTGCGCATGAAAAAGTAGTGGAACTCGAACGATAGTTCCGGAGTGATGTAGGGGTTGGGGCGCTGCTCATGCGGCAGGCCGATATTGAGCCCGATACTCCTGCCGCCCGCATCCGCCGCCCCGCGGTTGGCCGCCTCCATGATGCCGCCACCGCCGCCGGAGCAAACGACGTAGTGTCTGGAGGTCGACGGAAGGCTCATGGACCACGTGGTCACGCGCCGGGCAAGCTCGCGCGCCTCGTCGTAATAGCGTCCCAGCGGTCCGTCTCGTGCCAGGCGAGCCGAGCCGAAGAACACGATCGTGTCGCACACCCCTTCATGGTGAAAGGCATGGAGCGGCTCAATGTATTCGGCCAGTATGCGCAGTGGCCGCGCGTCGTCGCTATCCAGAAACTCTTCGTTCTTGTATGCAACGGGAGGACGGGCTGGCGCGGGCTGCGTCATCGCGATGCACCTACCTGCGCGAAGTCGATGAAGCCGCGTTGAGCGTCGGTACGGAGCAGCCGCACGCGAACACGATCACCGACGTCCAGTCCCGCGAACCCTTTCACCACTCGGCCTTCCACCACTGGGCCGGAGATGCGCACCCATGTTCCCTTGTCTGCTGCTCCCGTGACTATTCCGTCGAACTCGGCACCGATTCTCGATTGAAGCAGCAGTGCGGCGGCGGCCTTGCGCACCAGTCGCTCTACCTTGGCTGCGTTGTCCTCTTGTTCGGTGCAATGACGCGCGAGGGTGTCAAGCTCATCCGTGCCATAGGGCGAAGCTCGCCCGGCGAGTGCCGCCTTCAACAAGCGCTGCGCGATGAGATCAGGAAAGCGCCGGTTAGGTGCCGTCGAGTGGGTGTAATCGTTCACCGCAAGACCGAAGTGGCCGATGGTCTCCTCGCCAGGCGTCTCGAGCACGTATTCGCCACGACCAAGGAGCTTGATGATCGACAGCGAAAGGTCGGGAAAGCCCGCCGGATCGATCTTGCGCCGCTCCCCGAGAAACGCATCCAGTGCGGTGGCGTTTGGTTCTGCGGGCAGACTGCCGCCGTGGGCGCCGGCAAGCTCGACAATGCGCTGCCAGCGCTCTGGCGGACGCAGGACACGGCGCAGGGACGGTAGACCCTTCCGCTCGAGATACTTCGCGGTTACTCCATTGGCCGCAATCATGAAATCCTCGATCAGCTCTTTGGCCCTGTTCTTCGGATCCACTCGGAGGTCCGCGAGGATTCCGCCTTCGAACACCGGCCGAACCTCGAGTGTCTCGAAGCTCAGTGCCCCGTTTTCACTCCGCCGCCGTTTGAGCATCTGGGCGATGCCATCCTGGGTACGAAGTTGCTCGCTGAGGCCTGATAGCGCCGCGATCTGCGGGGGCGTCGGTCCAGTGCCATCGAGCCATGCGGCAACGCTGTTGTAGGCGAGCTTGGCGTGATTGTTCACAAGGCCACGATACACATCGGACCCAGTGACGACGCCCTGCGGGTCGATCGACATTTCTATGATCATCGCCAGACGGTCATTGCCTTCGCCAAGGGACGTTAAATCCGTCGAAAGCTTTTCGGGAAGCATCGGGAACACGCCCGCTGCCGTATAGACCGACGTGGTATTCGTGCTGGCATGAGCGTCGATCGGGGACCCGAGGTGCACCAGCGCGTCGACATCGGCGATGGCAATGAGCAGTCGCACACTCCCGCCCTCACGAGGCTCCGCCACCGACAACTGATCGAGGTCGCGTGAGTCGTCGTTGTCGATCGAGGCCCACAGCAGGTGGCGCAGGTCGCGAGTTGTCGGGTCCTCGGCGGTCGCGGCGCTTGCGATTGCGTCCGTCTGCTGTCGCGCTGCGGTGGAAAAATCGGGCAGCAGCCCGCGCTCGAGCATCGCGCTGCGGGCGATCCCCTCCAATTCGCGTTGACGTGTGGTGGTCATGCAAGGGTCTTTCGCAATGGTTCGTGGGTTATGCGGGCGGCTCTCAGTGTAGCGCCGGTGACAGTCCGATGTTTGCGCGACCCACCCCCGCCAACATGAGTGGAAGATTCCGCTGCGCTCGCCTTCTGGTTGCGGGCAGGCGGACGCTATGGTAACGGTGCGGCGATCGGAGCCCTCATCTACGCCGCACTCGGCGCGATGGGTCGCCGTATCTGCGTGGCTTCGCCAATCGCCATCCGTCGGTTTGCAGATCCGCCTGTCGAAATGTGCCCCAGTTCTTGCGTGCGTCGAGCTATATAAGTGGCATGAACCCTTCGACGATCGGCACGATTCAATGGCTCGCCGGCAAGACCCGGCTCGTAACAACAGCGCTCGGCTTTCGACGCCACGATTCTCGGTTGTTTGAACAGTTGGCATTTCTGGTGCTTCTTTCGATCTCGTCCACCACGACAGTGCTGGCTGCGACCGCACCAGGCCTCGGCACCGCAACCAGCTTTGCTGTGGTTTCCAGTACGTTCACCAATTCCAATACCGCACCGCGAACCATCATTACGGGCGACGTGTGTTTTACGACGGGCCCGGTCACACCGCCTCTCTCGATTACCGGCGCGGTCGTGACGCCCTGCGCTCCCACGAGCGGTGCTGATCAAAGCCTTGCCTTGGTGAATCTGACGGGCCAGGTCTGCACGTCTCTCGGCGCTGGTGCGGTCGCTCTGGACACAGTGGTCATCGGTACCAATCCGCCCGGCGTGCTTCCTCCAGGTTGCTACTCCAGCGGCGGCGCAATGACGATCACCGCGTCTTCGACAGTGACCTTGAACGGCGCCGGCGTGTACATCTTCCGCCCGGGAGGCGCGCTGACGACCGGAGCCAATTCCAGCGTTGCCCTCGTAGCCGGCGCTTGCGCTGCGGACGTGTTTTGGGCGCCCGTTGGGGCCGCGACGCTCGGCGCCAATGCCTCCCCGTCGGTCGCACCTACGTTCTCGGGCAACATTCTCGATGCGGCCGGGATCACGATTGGCCACTTCGCAAATGTGACAGGACGAGTGTTGGCCTTCGGTGGAACGGTCACGACCGATGCCGATACGATTACCGTGCCGACCTGCACACCGTTCTCCGGTGGCGGTGGCGGTGGCGGTGCAGGTGGCAACGCAGGCGTCAACACGACTGTAAGTACGGCCATTCCGACCCTGTCTGAGTGGGGAACGTTCCTGCTTGCCACCCTGCTGCTCATTGCGGGATGGGGAGCCTTGCGCCGGCAGACAACGTCACGCGGGGCGAATCAGCCCCGGTAGCGTCAGGGACGTAGGTGCCGCTCGATTCGCCGCAGCCGTGAGTCGTAAGCAAACCAACTGCTCCTCGACCTGTGGCAGAACGCCCTATTCGACGACGATTGCCATTTCCCGGACGTTCCGTTCGTATTTGGCGGCGTCCTTTTCGATCAGCGATGCGAATTGCGCGGGCGTCAACGCCATCGCTTTCAGGCCGCCCGATTCAAGCAATCGTTGCTTCACATCAGGCAGGCGAGCCGCCCTTGTAAGGCACGTGCAGCAGGTCGATTACTGCACGCTGCTTCACGCGCACGGCCACGTCGGGCGCGCCGCCCCGCGGAATGGCAACGATCAGGCTGATCGGGCGTGTTCGGTATTGCTGCGCTTGCACGCCGAACGCGTGCATCAGCAACACGAGGGTGCATCCAACCAGAGAGCGAGTAAAGGCGCCCATTTCATTGCTCCGCAGTGATCCCATTGCGCTTGATGAAATCGGACCAGCTCGCGCGCCTTTCACCATGCAAAACCTCGCCACGAAAATGCGCGAGATGATCGAGAGCAGCCCGGAACCGGGCGCCTCGCAAGCGCCGGAGCGTCGAGCGCACGCTCATTGAACGCGACGGCGGGTACGCCATCGGCCCGACATCCCGTATGCGATTTGCATCGTATCGCCTAAAATCGTGCGTTGATCGCAGCTGGATGGAAGAAACGCACGATGGGCGCAAGAGAACGTGTATCGATGAAAGGCGTGAAGGCGCCCGCCGGGACACATACGGACCGCATACGCGAGGTCATCGAGCGCGACATCGTGTCGGGCAAGCTGCGAGCGGGCACCAAGCTCGACGAAGACGCGATCGGCGCTTTGCATGGCGCGTCCCGCACGCCGGTGCGCGAGGCACTTCGGCTGCTCGCATCGAAGGGACTGATCGAGATTCGTCCGCACGCGGGCGCTTTCGTGATCGAGTATTCGATCATCGACCTGGCCGAGATGTTCGAAGCCATGGCAGTGCTCGAAGCCGGCTGCGCCATGCTCGCGGCGCGCCGGCACAATGCCGAGGACCGGCAGGCGCTAGCAGTCGCGCACCAGGCGTGTATCGACGCAGCCCGAAGCAATGACCCTGAAGCGTTCTATCGTGCCAACGCCCGCTTTCATGAGTGCATCTACACCGCAAGCCACAACGGCTATCTCGTGGCGCAGACCATCGATCTCGGCAACCGCCTGGAACCTTGCCGGAGGGAAGCGACGTACCACCCCGGGTTGATGTCGGTGACTCTTGCCGAGCACGAGCAGATCGTGAACGCGATCTTCGCGATGGACGAGGTGACCGCAGGCAAGCACATGCGGGGCCATCTCGACACGCTGCGCAACGACGTCGTCTCCGTGGCCATGGCAGCCGCGGCGACCCATCGGCCTGCCACACGAAAGCACCGCGAATCAGATGCCGATGCGGCTTTGACCGACGGGATCGATACCGGCACGCTGCTTCGACGCGTCAAGTAATCGTCGCGCAGCGGCATTGGTGCCGTCGAGGGCGCGGGTTTCGTCGACATCCACCATGTGACCATCGCGCACGCGCACGCGGCCGTTGACGATCACCAGCGACGCGTAAGGGTCACTGCCGGCGAGGAGCAGCGCGCCGAGCGGGTCGGTCACGGCGCCTGCATGCGATAGCCGGCGCAATGGAAATGCCGCGATGTCCGCAGCCTTGCCGGGCGTGAGCTCGCCAATATCGGCCCGCCCAAGCGCGCGCGCACCCCCTCGGGTGGCCATCCACAGCACATCCTCGGGGGTCATCCACTGACCCGCGGGTTCGCTGTCCTCATAGCCGCCGACGCGATGCAGGACCAGCGCAAGGCGCATCTCGTTGAGCAGGTTGCTCATGTCACTGCTTGCCGCGCCATCGACGCCAAGGCCGACATTGATGCCATGGGACCGCCAGTGCCCGACACGCGCGACCTTCTTGCCGAGGCGAACGATGCAGCGGGGACAGTGCGCAAGGCTCGCGCCCGCGGCGGCAAACGCCTTCATTTCGTCGCCATCCAGAAGCGTTGCATGTGCGAACCAGGTGCGTTCGGTCAGCCAGCCTGAATCGCGCAGAAAATCGATGGGACGGCCACCTCGCGCCTGCATCACGGCGCGTTCATCGGGCCGCGGGTCGAAATGGACGTGGAGACCGCAGGCGCTCGCACGCGCGAGGTTCGCGAAGCGCCGCATGAACTCCGGTCGCGTGTAAGTGACGCTCGTTGGCCCGATGGCCACCTGCAACATCGACCCCGCAGACGTGTCGTGGTAGCGATGGATCGTTTGCTCGAGCTTCGGGAAGAGTTCGTCTTCACGGTCGAGCAGCCGGTCGATGCGCGAGCCCATGACCGGTCGAAGGCGCGCTTCGAGATCGGCTTCCATGGTCGGCATGCCGCCACGCGTCAGCACGAAGCGGATGCCGGCCTCGCGCACACCGCGGATCTCCTCGGCCGCCATTTCCCCGTTCGTCTCCGGCATCAGATACGCGAAGTCGGCATTGGTGGTGCAGCCGGAGCAGAGCAGCTCGCAACTCGTGGCGAGCGCCGCCCAGTAATACGCATCCGCGTCGATTTCCGCCCAGATCGGATACAGCACCTGCAGCCACTCGAGGATCGTGGACCGCGTGGCGAGGCCTACCGCGCGAGTCAACGTCTGGTACATGTGGTGGTGGATGTTGACGAGTCCCGGCGTCAACAGGCAGCCGGCGACGGAAATCTCCTCATCGGCAGCGATCGCGGGCGCCGGCTCGCGACCGACTGCGGCGATGCGCCCATGTTCGACCAGCACATAACCGTCGCCGATGATCTGGCGCGCATCATCACAGGTGTAGATGACGTCCGCGTGGCGGAGAAGGAGGCGTGACATGTGAGTGCGATCCACGACAGGCGCAGGCGCAAACGCAATCGCTCTTGCGTTCACGAAAACAGGCAACGGGATGCGCCGCCTGAACGCGCGCCAAGGCGACCGTGCGGAAATATACAATCCCCTCTCTACAGTATATTATGCGCGCGCAGCTTTGCAATTGCGCGACGGGCACGCTTCTCCTGTGCCCATGTCCCGCACCTCGTCATCACACTTCCATGGAATCCCCGATGCGCGCGTACAAACTATTTCTGATCGTCCTTGCCCATCTGGCCATCGGCGGCGTCAGTGTCGTCGGTGCACAGGAGGCCGTGCGGATCGGCGTCGTGCAGCCGCTCACCGGGCCCGTGGCATACGACGGCAACATCTACGTCAACACCGTCAAGATGATCGTCGACGGCATGAACGCCAAAGGTGGTGTCCTCGGGCGGCCGATCCAGCTCGTGATCGAGGATGGAGCCTGCAATCCTGCGCAGTCGGTCAATGCTGCGGAAAAGCTGGTGGTGCGCGACAAGGTCGTCGCGCTGCTCGGTGCCTTCTGCAGCACGTCGACGGCAGCTACCATGGAAGTTGCCAAGAAGCACAAGGTGCCGCTGATCACAGGCATTTCCACCGCCGCGCAGTTGACCGAGCAGGGCAACCCGTATTTCTTCCGGGCCGTGGCCACGACGCCGATGCTGGGTAACGCATTCGGCGGCGCGTTGCCGGGCGCGGTGAAGGCGAAGCGTTTCGCATTCCTGGTGCTCAATGACGACTGGGGTCGCTCGATGGTCGCCTCGTATCCGAAGGCGATCGAACGCGCCGGCGGTGAAATCGTAGCTACGGAATACTTCCTCCAAAGCGAGCTTCAGTTCCTGTCGCACATCACCAAGATCAAGGCGTCGAATCCCGACGCCATCATTCTCGCGGCGAACACGCAGC
Organism: Pseudomonadota bacterium; assembly: GCA_030946875.1. Classification (GTDB taxonomy): domain Bacteria; phylum Pseudomonadota; class Gammaproteobacteria; order Burkholderiales; family Casimicrobiaceae; genus CAIWHR01. Next base: position 11,792 of record JALYXY010000087.1, read on the forward strand.
AGGCCGTCGGACTGACCAAGCAGATCCGCGAACTCGGCATCACCGTGCCGCTCATCGGCGAAGGCTCATGGACCAGCGACAGCTACCTCAAGCTCGCCGGACCTGCGTCTGATGGCGTGTATGGACTGGTGGAATATGTCTATACGATCAAGACTCCGATCAACGAGGCGTTCGTGAAGGATTTCCGCGCCAAGCTGAACGACAACCCGTCCAAGTTTGCCGGTGCCGCGCACAACGCGATCAGCATCGTCGTTGACGCAATTCGCCGCGCCGGTTCGAGTGATCCGGAGAAGATCCGCGAAGCGCTGAAGACGACCGATTACAACGGCATCGTGGGCAACATCAAGTTCGACGACAAGAACCAGGCATACGGCCAGACCGTATACCTCGGTGTCGTCAAGAACGGTGTGCCCGAAGTGGTGACCACGGCGAAAATCGGCAAGCCCTAAAGCAGGTCTTCGTTCCATGGTCATTCTTGGCCAGCACCTCTTCAACGGCTTGCTGATCGGGTGCGCGTACGCGTTGATCGCGATCGGACTCACGATGATTTTCGGCGTGATGAACATCGCGAACTTCGCGCATGGCGAGTTCTACATGCTCGGCGGCTTCATCGCCTATTATCTGGTCGGCCTCGTCGGGCTCAACTACTTTCTGGCGCTGCCGACCGCCGTCGTGCTCGTCGTGCTGCTGGCGATCATCCTCCAGCACTCGATATTCCGCCGGTTGCGCGACGCGCCATTGATGACGACCACGCTCGTCACGATCGGGCTGTCGATCCTGCTCGAGCACTCCGCGTTGTTGCTGTGGGGCCCTCAGCCGCAGTCGATCCCGAATCCCTTTCCCACGAAGCCGCTCAGCTTCTTCGGCATCTATACGACACCGCTGTACCTTTTCTCCATGGCGGTGACGGCGGCGTTGATCATCGTCGGGCACCTGCTCATCCGGCATACGCGAATGGGCAAGGCCATGCGCGCGACGTTCCAGAACAAGGAAGCATCGGCGCTGGTGGGCATCAGAATCGACCGCATCTACATGTACACATTCGCCTTCGGTGCGGCGCTTGCTGCGGCAGCGGGCGCCGTCCTCGGCGGGTTCATTCCGGTCGAGCCCACCGCAGGCGGCATCATTACGTTGAAGGCGTTCATCGTGGTCATTCTGGGAGGACTCGGCAGCTTCGTCGGTGCCATCGTCGGCGGCATCCTGCTCGGGATTGCCGAAGCCCTCGGCGCCGGCTACATGCCGGCCGGATGGAAGGATGCCATCGGCTTCTTCGCGGTGATTCTCGTCCTGCTGCTGCGGCCTGAAGGACTGTTCAAACGTGCTTGATCGAGCTGGGCAGCGCCTGCTGGTCGCAGCCCTTGGGGTGCTGCTTCTCGCAGTGCCCTACATCGTTCGCGATGCGTATTTCCTGCACCTCGTCATCGTTGCAGGCATCTTCGTCATCGTGGCGGTCGGGCTCGATCTCATCGTGGGTTATGTCGGGCAACTCTCGCTTGCCCACGCTGCGTTCTTCGGGCTTGGTGCCTATGTGTCGGCCCTCCTGTCATTGCGTCTGCAGTGGTCGATGTGGGTCGGATTGCCGGTAGCGGCCGTTGTCAGCGGGCTGATTGCGTTCCTTCTTGGATGGGTGATCCTGCGCACCCGCGGTCACCGCTTCATCATCATCACGGTCGCGTTTGCCGAGCTCATGCGGCTCGTGGCCACCAACTGGGTCGACGTCACCCGTGGGTTCATGGGCTTGCCGGGGCTCAAGGTGCCGGACCTTTACGTTCCGGGCATCGGCCTCGTCGACATCGCGTCGAAGGAACGTTTCTATTACGTGGTGCTGGCGGCTGCTGTCATCGCGTTCCTTCTGTGTCGCGCGATGGTCCGCTCGTCCATGGGCCGTGCGTTCGTGCTGGTGCGCGAGAACGAGGTGCTGGCGGAGTCGCTTGGAATCTCGGCCTTCCGCTATTGCATGATCGCGTTCGTCTTCGGCGCGGTACTCGCGGGCGCGGCGGGCAGCCTCTACGCGCACTACGTGGGCTTCGTCAGTCCCGACCTCTTCAACTTTTCCTGGGTCACCATCATGCTGATCATGGTGATCCTCGGCGGCAAGGGCACGCTGATCGGCCCCGCGCTCGGCGCGGTCATCTTCACGTTCCTTCCCGAGCTGCTGCGTGAAGCGTCGCAGTGGCGCATGATCATCTTCGCCGTCATCCTCATCCTGACCACGCTTTTCATGCCGCGCGGGATGATCTTCCCGCTGATCGAAAACCTCGTTCCGAAGCGCTGGCGCGCCGGTCATGTCAAGCCTGCTTGAGGCCCGCGACGTGACGGTGCGCTTCGGCGGACTGATGGCGCTGAAAGGCGTGAACCTCGCCGTCGCAGCCGGCGAGGTGCTGAGCGTCATCGGCCCCAACGGCGCCGGCAAAACGACCTTGTTCAATGTGCTCACCGGCCGGGTGAAGCCTACCGCCGGCAATGTCCATTTTCGTGGTCAGGCCATCGACCGGTTGCCGGCATTTCGCATCGCACAGTTCGGCGTGATCCGGACTTTCCAGAAGACGGAGGTTTTCGGTGCACTGTCGCTCGTCGACGGTGTGGCTGCCGGTGCGCTGGCGCGTGGCGATCCCGACCCGTTGGCGCGCGCCCGCGAGGCGCTCGATGTCGTGGGCCTCCTCGACAAGGCCGCACTCGGCGCCCACCAGCTTTCGTACGGCGACCAGCGCCTGCTCGAAGTCGCGCAGGCGCTTGCCGCAAAACCGGCGGTGCTTCTGCTCGACGAACCCGCGTCCGGAATGAATCACCAGGAGAGCGCGCATATCGTGCGGCTCATCGGCGAGCTTCGAGGGCAGGGACTCGCGATCATTCTGGTCGAGCACAACATGCACGTCGTGATGACGATTTCCGATCGCGTCATGGTGATCAACTATGGCGAGAAGATCGCGGAGGGCCGGCCCGACGAAGTGCGCGCCGATCCGCACGTGATCGAGGCCTACCTCGGGGTCGACCCGAATGCCCATGCTGTCGTTTGATCACGTCACTCTGCATCGGGGGCAGACACGGGTGCTCGACGACGTGTCGATGTCGGTCGAACCGGGGGAGCTGGTTGCGCTGATCGGCGCCAATGGCGCAGGCAAAACCACGGTGCTGCGGACGATCTCCGGACTTCTTTCACCGAGCAGCGGAACGATCAAATTCCGCGACCAGCCGATTCAGGGGCTCGCACCCGATCGCATCGTTCGACTTGGAATCGCGCATTGTCCGGAGGAACGCAAGATCTGGCCGCAGATGTCCGTGCTGGAGCACCTCGAGCTCGGCGCGTTCATTCGCACCGATCCGGCCGACGTGCGCAACGACATCGAGCGCGTGTTCGACACGTTTCCGATCCTGAAGGAGCGGCGTGAGCAGCTCGCCGGTACGCTTTCGGGCGGGCAGCAGCAGATGGTCGCCATCGGGCGCGCGTTGATGTCGCGACCGGCGCTGCTTCTTTTCGACGAGCCATCGCTGGGGCTCGCGCCCCTGATGGTCGAGACCATCGGCAAGATGATCGGCGACATCCGCGACCAGGGCACGACCGTGCTGCTGGTCGAACAGAATGCATCGCTGGCGTTGCGCCTTGCCGACCGCGCGTATGTGCTGGAGACCGGCCGTGTGACGCTCTCCGGCAAGGCCAAGGACCTGATGGCGGACCCCGAAGTGCACCGGGCGTACCTCGGGGGCTGAACCCCGGCATTGAACCAGAGGACCGCAATGAAGCATCAAGTCATCGAGACGCCAGGCGCGCCGAGGCCCATGGCTCATTACTGCCAGGGCGTGATTGCCGGTGAGACCGTGTACGCGGCAGGACAGATTGCATCGGACTACAAGACGGGGGTCGCCCCTGAAGCACGGCAGGATCCGGCGTTTCCGTATTACGGCTCGGACATCCAGAAGCAGACGCGGTACGTGCTGCAAAACCTGCGCGGCGTATTCGAGGCGGCCGGTTGCGGGCTCGCCGATGTCGTGAAGTCGCAGGTGTTCATGACCGACCTCAACGACTTCCATTATTTCGATCAGGTGTGGAAGGAGTTCTTTCCGTCCCCGCCGCCGCGTACCACGGTCGAGGTGAGCGGCTTGCTGGTGCCCGGATGTCGCGTCGAGATCGACCTCACTGCAGTAAGGCCCGGGGCCGAGCGGCGCGTCATCAAGGGCGCTTCCACACCGACGCCCATGGCGCACTACTGCCAGGGTGTGATGGCGGGTGACACGTTGTATGCAGCCGGGCAGATCGCTTCAGATTATTCGACGGGCGTGCCCCCGCAAGCGAGACGCGATCCCGCGTTTCCTTACTACGCGTCGGACATTCAGAAGCAGGCGCGGTATGTCCTGGAAAACATCCATGCCGTGTACCGGGCTGCCGGTTGCGAGTTCTCCGATACCGTGAAGGCGCAGGTCTTCCTGACCGATATAGAAGATTTCTTTCATTTCGACCAGATCTGGCGCGAGTATTTTCCTTCGCCGCCGCCGCGGACGACCGTGCAGGTTCGCAGGCTGCTCGTGCCGGGCTGCCGCATCGAGATCGACCTCACCGCAGTCCACTCACGGGCTACCCGTTCGTTGATCAGCACAGCGCACGCACCGACACCCATGGCGCATTACGCGCAGGCGCTGTTGACCGGTGAAACCGTGTACGCCGCAGGCCAGATTGCATCGGGTCAGACGGGCGTTGCGGAGACTGCGCGGCAGGATCCCGCATTTCCCTACTACGGGTCCGATATCCAGAAGCAGACGCGCTACATCCTGGAAAACCTGCGCACGGTGTTCGAGGCCGCTGGCAGCGGGCTGCAGGATGTCGTGAAGTCGCAGGTCTTCCTGACGGACCTCAACGACTTCTACTACTTCGACCAGGTCTGGAAAGAGTTTTTCCCCAGCCCGCCGCCGCGCACCACTGTCGAGGTGAGTGGACTGCTCGTGCCGGGATGTCGCGTCGAGATCGACCTCACCGCATGCCAACGCTGAGCCGTTTCGCAGCTTGTCTGGACGCAGCGGGCAGGGGTAACCGGTGACCACTCGCATCGACGTGCACAGTCACGTGATCCCCACGCGGATACTGGATCAGATTGCGCAGTTTCCCGCGAGGTTCGCTGCACGCATCGAGGGCCTGTCCCCGGCGCGCAAGGTGGTGCATGAACAGGGCTATGTTTATCCGCTGTTCGACGAATTCCACGATGCCGAGGTGAAGCTCGAATCGATGGATCGCAAGCACATCGACATTTCCCTCATTTCGCCCGCGCCTCCGATGTTCTATTACTGGGCTGATCTCGACCTTGCAACGCAGGCGGCGCGCCTCGTGAACGACGGCATCGCGGACATGGTGAAGGTGAAGCCGAGCCGGCTGCGCGGGATGGCGACGATTCCCTTGCAGCATCCCGATGCCGCCATTGCCGAAATGGAGCGCGTCGTCCGTGACTACGATTTCAAGGCGATCGAAATCGGCACCTCCATTGAGGGAGTGCAACTCGCGGAACAGAAGTTCCGGCCCATTCTGCGCCGCGCCCAGGAATTGGGAATCTTTGTCTTCGCACATCCGTACTACGTTGGAGCGAAGAGCGGCCTCGAGGGCTATTACCTCACCAACCTCATCGGCAATCCACTCGATACGACCGTGATGCTGGCAAACCTCATGTACAGCGGTGCACTCGACGAATTGCCTGATCTCAAGCTCTGCCTCGCCCACGGCGGCGGCTTCACGCCGTACCAGATCGGACGCTTGGTCCATGGTCACATGGTGCGGCCCGAAGCGCGCAAGCTTTCGACCACGTCACCGAAGGAACTGCTTCGGCGGCTGTATTTCGACAGCCTGGTATTCGACGCACAGGCGCTGCGTTACCTCATTGATCTGGTCGGGGCGGACCACGTCTGCATCGGCACCGATTCACCCTTCGACATGGGTGATGAGCATCCGTCCGAAACCGTGGACTCGGTGCCCCGCATCACCGATCACGAGCGGCACCATCTTTGTTGCGGTACGGCGCTGCAACTGCTGGGTGAAGGTTCCTCGCCGCTGTAGTCCCCACGTTGCGCGGTCCCGACCCCCTGCACGCCACGAGAAAACGATGATGACGACAGACAACATTGGCGGCAGCGTTCGAGCACGGGTCGAGTACGAACCGATTCACCGCAGGCGGGCCTTGCAACTTCCCGGAAATGCACGCGTGGCCGTATGGACGATCGTCAATGTCGAAAACTGGCGACCGACGGCAGCCATGCCGCGGGTGGTGCTTCCACCGCCGATGGGACAACCGCTGCTGCCCGATGTGCCGAACTGGGCGTGGCACGAGTACGGCATGCGCGTGGGCTTCTGGCGCTTCGTCGACGCATTGCAAAGCCGCGGCCTCAAGGCCACTTTCGCCGTCAATGGCTCGGCTTGCGCGATTTATCCGGAGGCGTGTCGTGCCGCCCTGGATGCAGGCTGGGACTTCATGGGGCATGGATTCGTGCAGACCCCGATGCACAAGGTCGATGACCAGCGTGCCGCGATCGCCGACACCATCGCGGCCATCACGCAATTCACGGGGAAGCCGCCGCGCGGCTGGGAAAGCCCGGGCCTTACCGAGACCGACGAGACCATCGACCTCCTCGCCGAGGCGGGGATCGAATACGTCGCGGACTGGGTGCTCGACGAGCAGCCGGTTCCCATTCACACGCGCGCCGGGGACCTGATTTCGATTCCATACACGGTCGAGCTCAACGACGTCGTGATCAGTGCCGTGCAGCAGCAACCGTCGGACGAGATCCTGCGGCGCGGACGCGACCAGTTCGATCGCCTGTACCTCGATGGCGCCAAAGCGCCCCGCGTCATGGCCATCTCGATTCACCCGTTCCTGACCGGCGTGCCACACCGCATCAAGTACCTCGAGGCGCTCTACGATTACATACAGGGCCATGAGGGCGTGGTGATGTGGACCGGTGCCGAGATCCTCGATTGGTATCGCGGCCAGCTCGCGCAGCCATCCAGATGACGAATGCTCAACCCGCGTGCACGAGCGGCACGTCATTTCCAATTCGATGCCGGTGCCGTAGCGGCACTGTCAGCATCCACCCACAAGGGGCGTCATGAAACTTGGTCTTGAAGGCAAATCGGTCCTGATCACGGGCGCTTCGAAGGGAATCGGTCTCGCGACCGCGCGGGCGTTCGCCGAAGAAGGATGCTCACTCCATCTTGCGGCGCGCTCGCTGGACCAGCTCGAGTCCGCCCGCACCGAGCTGTCGCGCGAGTACGGAGTGGGGGTCGCGGTGTATCCGCTCGATCTCTCCGTGTCCGAAAACATGGTGGCGCTTGCGCGACAGTGTGCGGGCGCTGACATCCTTGTCAACAATGCGGGGGAGGTCCCATCGGGGCCGATCGAAGCGCTGTCGGAAGCCGACTGGCGCCGAGGCTATGATCTCAAGCTCTTCGGCTACATCAATCTCACCCGCGAGATGTATCTGCACATGAAGCAGCGGGGCAGCGGCGTGATCGTCAACGACATCGGCAACTCCGGTGAGAACTGGGATTACAACTACATTGCCGGAAGCACCGGCAATGCCGCGCTCATGGCCTTCACCAAGGCCCTGGGCGGCGCCAGCATGGACTACGGCGTGCGGGTGGTCGGGGTGAACCCGGGCCCGGTGAATACGGAGCGAATGGTCAAGATGAACAAGCGGCGTTCGCTCGATTTGTATGGCGACGACAGCCGCTGGAAAGAACTGTGCAGCTCGTTCCCGGCCGGGCGCGCGGCTGAGGCCAATGAGGTCGCGGATCTCATCGTGTTTCTGGCCTCGCCCCGCGCGGCGTACATCAGTGGAACGGTCGTCACGATCGACGGCGGTATCGCGTCGCGCGGCTCCGTCATCAAATTGGGAGCGCGTCCGCATGCGGCTGTTTGAGATCAAGAACCGTTACTTCGACGAGCTTTTCAACAATCCGAAGCTCATGTGGTTGGGTCAGAACACCAACCACTTTCCGACGCATCCGCGCGTGGTGGAGGCGATGACGGAGTCCATCCGTCTGGAGGAGTACCACGCGTATGCGCCGCCCGCGGGCATCGAGGAATTGCGGCAGCTCATCCAGCAGGACCTTGGGTTGCCCGATGCATCGGTGCTGGTGACCGATGGCGGCGTCGAAGGTCTGTACAACGCCTGCCGCAATCTGAGCGAGCCGGGTTTCGACTTCGTGACGACCGACCCGGGGTGGAAGTGGCCGATGGCCTTCGCCAGGGCCGCGGGTGCGCGCATTGTCGAGATTCCCATCTACAAGCCCGAGAACGGATATCGGCTCACGGCGGCGCAGCTCGAAGCGGTGGTCACGGACAAGACACGCATCATCTATCTCGTGGACCCCAACAATCCACTGGGGGTGTGCTACACCGCCGAGGAAATCGAGGCCTTCACCCGCATCGCCCGGTCGGCCGGCGCGTACTTCGTTCACGACTGCACGTATTTCCACTTTGCCGATCACCACACGCTGGCCGCGCGGTTCTATCCCGAGAAGACGATCACGGTCTATAGTTTTTCGAAGGCGTTCGGCCTTGCCGGACTGCGCATCGGAGCGATCGTCGCGAATCCCGATCTCATCGAGCGGCTCGCGGCCGCACCGCCGAACAATCTCGGCAGCAACGTCATATCGCAGCGCGCGGCGATCGCCGGACTGAAAGTGAAAGATGAATGGTTGCCGGACATCAACCGCCGGCAGCGGCGCAACCAGGCCGAGGTTTTGAAGGCGGTCGAGCGCATTCCGGGAATGGCGGTGGCGGTCTATCCGTCGCAAGCCAACTTTCTGGTGGTCGAATGCATCGACGCCGGTGTGACGCCGGAAGCGCTCGTGACTGCGTATCAAAGCGAAAACATCATGATCCGGCAGGGCACCTATCACACACCGACATTCGGGCATCGCTTCGTGAAGGTCAGCACCACAGTGCCCGAAGCCTGGGCCGACGCATTCTGCGAGCGCCTGCCGGCGATGGTCGCCAAGGCGCGGGACATCAGAGAAGTTCCGCCTCTCTTTTAAGGAAACCCAATTGCCCTACGCCAGCGCCGATGACGGGATCCGCCTCCATTACGAAGAGGCGGGCTCCGGCACGCCGATCATCTTCGTTCATGAATTCGGCGGCAGCTACCGAAGCTTCGAGATGCAGATGCGGCATTTTTCGCGGCATCACCGCTGCATCACTTTCGCGGCACGCGGATATCCGCCGTCGGACGTCCCTGAGAGCGTCGAGATGTACTCCCAGACCCACGCCATGCAGGACATCGTGGCGGTGATGGATGCGGCGAATGTCACGCGCGCGCATGCGGTAGGCGTCTCGATGGGTGGGTTCGCCGTGTTGCAATTCGGTCTCGAGCGGCCGGAGCGCGCGCTGTCGATTGCCATCGGCGGTGTCGGCTACGGCGCCGAAAAGCAGTTCGAAGAGTACTTCCGTGCGGTCTCTCTCGAAGTCGCGCGCCAGTTCGAGCAACAGGGCAGCAAGGAATTCGCCAAGACCTACTCGCTCGGCGCGTCGCGCGTCCAGTTTCAGAACAAGGACCCGAGAGGCTGGCGTGAGTTCGCTGACATGCTGGGCGAGCATTCAGCAGTGGGGGCGGCCAATACCATGCGCGGTGTGCAAGCCAAACGTCCTTCCATCTACGATTGGGAGGATCGGTTGCGTGCCATGACGGTGCCGACGCTCGTCATCGTGGGCGACGAGGACGACCATTGCCTGCAGCCGGGATTGTTTCTGAAACGTGCCATTCAGACCTGCGGGTTGCTGGTGCTGCCGAAGACCGGGCATGCCATGAATCTGGAGGAGCCGGAACACTTCAATCGTTTTCTGGGCGAGTTCATCACCATGGTCGAGGCGGGCAAGTGGGCGCCCCGCGACCCCCGTGCAACGCCGGCTCAGATCATGAAAACGAATTGAAGTGAGCGCGATGGCCGCGACCCGAGTCAGCCAGGACCGTCTTTGGGAACGGCACATGCAAATGGCCCGTCATGGTGCGACCGCGACGGGCGGCGTGAACCGGCAGGCGCTGTCAACCGCTGAATTCGATGCGCGCCGCGAGTTGATCGGGTGGGGCCGCGAGCTGGGCCTCGCTCCGTACACCGATCCCATCGGCAATCTGTTTCTTCGACTGAGGGGCGCGGAAGAAGGCGCCGCTCCCGTGATGACGGGATCGCATCTCGACAGCCAGCCCACGGGTGGCAAATTCGACGGCGTCTACGGCGTTCTTGCCGGTCTCGAGGCGGTGCAGGCGATCGTCGAGTCGGGAACGAAGCTGCGCCGCCCCGTGGACATCGTGGCCTGGATGAACGAAGAAGGATCTCGCTTCGTGCCCGGCATGATGGGTTCCGCGGCTTTTTCAGGCGTGGCGAGCCTTGACGACTTGTTGCCGGTGCGTGATGCCGAGGGTGCGAGCGTCGCTGATGGCATTGCGGCCGCGCGTGCGGCGTTTCCGGACGTGCCGCAACGGGCACTCGGGCAACCCGTTGCCGCGTACATCGAAGCGCACATCGAACAAGGCCCCGTGCTCGAGCTCGAACGAGTCATTATTGGCGTGGTGACCGGCATCCAGGGCAAACGCACGTTCCGCGTCAGTGTGAAGGGTGAAGAGGGACACGCCGGGACGCTGCCTCATGGCCGGCGCAAGGACGCCTTGCTCGCCGCGACGGCAATGATCCAGGCACTGTCGGCCGCGATGCACGATCCCGACGATGTCGTGAAGTTCACCGTCGGCCGGCTCGAGGTCCTGCCGAATGCGCCTTCAGTGATTGCAGGCGCAGCCACGTTTTCAATCGATCTGCGACATCCCGACTCCAACGTGCTGCAGCGGCTCGGGGATCAGGTGGCGGGTATCTGTTCGAGTCACGCCGGGCCGTGCACGGTCAGTACGGTCGAGCTGACGACTGCCATGTCGCTCGACTTTCCTGCCGGGATTCGCGCGTTGATCAGAACGTGCGCGCAGCGCCTCGGCATTTCAACCATGGATCTTCATTCAGCGGCCGGGCACGATGCGCGGTACCTGCACGCGATTTGTCCCAGCGGCATGCTGTTCGTCCCGTGCAAAGGTGGCATCAGTCACAACGAGGCTGAGTCGGCGACTGCAGAAGACCTTGCCGCAGGGGCGAGGGTGCTGACCGAAGTGCTCGTTGAGCTGGCAGAATCGGCGACATCAGTGTAAAGCGTCGGCGACTACTATGAGACGGCTCGGCACTGCACTGCAGCCACTCATCGGAGTGTCAGCCGTTCTGCTTGTGTGGGGAGTCGTCAGCCACACGGTGGCCAATGCCAACCTGTTGCCATCACCTCTCGCGGTGACGCATGCATTCGTCGGCATGCTGGACGACGAGTTGCCGAAGGATATTCTGGCAAGCCTCATGCATCTCGGCGTGGGCTACGGGCTCGGTGCGACCTGCGGCCTCGGCCTTGCGCTGCTGACGGTGTGGTCGAGGTGGCTTGAAGCGATCATCGATCCTTTCGTCGAATTTCTGCGGCCGATCGGAGCCATCGCCTGGATCCCGATCGCCATACTGCTTTTCGGGGTCGGCGCTGCGGTGCCGGTATTCCTGATCTTCTACGCTTCCCTGTTCCCTATTTTCGTCAGCACGTTCGAGGGCATCCGCGGTGTCGATCCAAGCCTCATCAACGCCGCTTTGTCGCTCGGCGCTTCACGCCGCTATATCATGTTTCGCGTCATCATCCCGGCGGCGTTGCCTTCGGTGCTTGCCGGTGCGCGCCTGTCTCTCGGGGTTGCCTGGATGTCGCTCGTAGCAGGTGAGATCGTAGGGGGCGATGCCGGGATCGGCTGGCGAATCCTGTGGTACCAGGAGTTCTTTCAGATGGATCGCGTGATGGCGGCAATCCTCATCGTGGGGATGCTCGGGCTCGCCGCGGACAGCGCCTTGCGTGCAGTGCAGCGCCGAACCCTGCACGGCAGCGTTGAAAGCAGCGGGCTACTGTGAACACTGCGCTGGGCCTGCCGCTCTCTACGCGATTGCGCTGGCTGTTACCGCTCGTCACGCTCCTGGTTCTGCTGGCGGTATGGGAGTTTTCAGTGCGTGTAACGCGCACCCAAGGGTTGGTGCCCATTCCGAGCGGCGTCATCCGCGCGGGTGCCTCTCTTCTCGATAGCGGCGTTCTGGTCAAAGCGATGTCGGGAAGCCTCGCTCGTGTGCTGATCGGGTTCGTGGTCGGCGGTTCGATCGGCATTCCCGTTGGTTTGGCGATCGGCGTCGTGCCGTGGCTCGAGCGATCGTTTCGCCCCGTGCTCGACACGTTGCGCTCGATCGCACCGATCGCCTGGATTCCGATGGCCATCCTCTGGCTGGGCGTGCGCGGTGACGCCGCGCTCTTCGTCGTCGCGTACGCCGCCGTGTTTCCATTCATCGTCAATGCGCACCAGGCGGCGCGATCGGTCGATCGCAAGCTGGTCGCAGCCGCGCGCGCGCTCGGTGCGAGTCGGCTGCTGGTGCTGTGGTCCGTGCTGCTGCCGAGTGCGTTGCCGATGCTCTTCACCGGTGCGCGCATTGCTCTTGCGTTTGCGTGGGCATCGATCATTGCAGCCGAGCTCGCCATCGGAATCAAGGTGGCGGGCCTGGGGCGCAGCGTTGCGGGCATCGGGCAGCTGATGGTTGAGACGTTGTACGTGCGCCGCGATGTCGACGCACTGGTGTTCTATATGGTGACGATTGGACTGGTGAGCTTCGTGATCGATGCCGGCTTGCGTCGCGCTCGGACCGTGCTGCTACCCTGGAGCCGGCGATGAACGATCAGCAATCGGGTGCTGTGCTCGAGCTCAGGGGTATCGGCAAGAGCTACGTGAGCACTCGAACGAGCGACTCGGTCGAGGCGCTTACCGATGTCGACTTCACATTGCGCCAAGGGGAATTCTTCGCCGTGGTGGGTCCCTCCGGCTGCGGCAAGTCGACGCTGCTTTCGATCGTTGCCGGCTTTGTCGTGCCGTCGACTGGCGAGGTGCGCTTCGAGGGCAAGCCCATTACCGGTCCCGCGCCGGAGCGCGGTGTCATGTTTCAGGATTACGCTCTGTTTCCGTGGCAGACCGTTGCCGGCAACATCGAGTTTGGTCCGCGTGCGCGAGGTGTCGCAAGCGCTGTACGCAAGGCGCGAGCTCAAGCCCTGACGGAGCTCGTGGGGCTGCAGGGGTTCGAAAATCGCTACCCGCACGAACTGTCGGGTGGCATGCGCCAGCGCTGTGCCCTAGCGCGCATGCTGGCCAACGACCCCCGCATGTGGCTCATGGACGAGCCGCTCGCAGCTGTCGATCTGCAGACCCGCATCATCCTGCAGGACGAATTGTTGCGGCTGTGGGGCGATGGTGAAGCGCGCGCGCAACGCCCCACGGTCGTATTCGTGACGCACGGCATCGAAGAAGCGGTCCTGTTGGCCGATCGGGTGCTGGTTCTGGCGCGCAGGCCAGGTCGCATCAAAGCCATCATCGACATCGATCTGCCGCGGCCTCGCGCCCCGCAGCGAAATGGACCGGGCGTGGCCCGGTTCAGCGAGACACTGTGGAGTCTGATCCGCGAGGACGCTGCGCAGGCAATGACCGAGCAAGGACGTTGAAGCGTACGTTCAAACTGCACCCCAGGAGGCATCAATGAAGCACCTCGATCGCCGCACTTTCATGTCCGTCAGCAGTGCGCTCGCGCTGTTACCGGTGTTTCGCGCGAGTCCCGCACTGGCGCAGGTGGTGAAGGTCACTTTGGGTGTTGGCCTGGCGCAGGAACCGGGCGCCCTGACGCTCAAGATGCAGCAGGAAAAGCTGTTCGAGAAAGCGGCGCAGGAGCTGGGCCTCGCGGGTGTTGATGCGGAGTACCTGGCCTTTCCCGTGCTGTTGCGCATGCTGCAAGGCATTGCCGCCGGGCAGTTGCAATTCGGCACGCTGGGATCCACGCCTTGCATCAGGACCCTGACGGGCCCGGATCCCGCGATTCCGTTGGCGATTGTCGGCGGCGGCAACACGTTTCCGCTGCAGGTCCCGCCCAATTCCCCCATACGAAACCTGGAAGGCCTCAAGGGCAAGTCGATCCTCACCATCGTCGGCTCCGATCTGCACCTTACGCTCGTGCGCATGCTGAAGGCGCAGTTCGATATCGATGATCCGAAAGACATGGGCATCACCGTTCGCAACATGAATGCGCTGACGGAGCTTGGTCGCGCGCAGCCCGGCATCGATGCAATCGTTTCGCTGAGCCCGATCGCCCCTGCGGCAGAGCGCGCCGGCGACCTCGTGACACTGTTGCGTAACGATGGCAAGACAGGCGCGGCCTACGACGGTCCCGAGGGTAAAGGTGCCGGAAAAACCATCGCGAGCTTCGCGAAGACGCCATTCGCGCCAGAAGCGTACTACCCGCATCGCATCTGGCTGGTGGCTCGCCAGGACTTTCTGGCGGCAAATCCGAAGGCGGTGACTGCGCTGCTGATCGCGAATCAGCGCGCCGTGGTCGAGCTCACCAAAGCGGGCACCGAAGAGATCGTGAAGGTGGGCTCGCCCAATTGGCCAGGCACACACGAGGCACAAGTGGACTGGGTGAACACAGTGTTGTGGAAGCGTCGTGGCTGGTCGTGGATCACGGAAGGCGACGCGCGCACGTTGGTCGGCATTTCCAACACCAAGGCCATTTTTCAGAAGGCGCTCGATCCGGCGTTGGCCAAGAAACTGTTCGGGCTCGGTGCGAACGTGGCGAAGGCGGCCTATGAAGCCACGGGCAAGCTACCGGCACGCGCGGTGTTCGACGACATGAGCAGTGACGTGCGAGGACGGCCGATGTGGGAAGCCGACGCGTGGACTCTGAAGGTCTAGAACGAGTGGCGGGCTCCGACGCACCGCTCGCCGCGCGTTTCTCGATGCAGGGCCGGCGCGCCCTGGTCGTTGGCGGGAGCTTGGGCATCGGTCGCGCGATCGTTGAAGCGTTCGCGGAGGCAGGCGCGTCAATCGCGATTGCGTACTCGCCCGCTGCAGACGCGTTGGTCGGGCGGGGCGATTCTGCGGCGGAACTGCTTCGTGCGCTGACCGACAAGGGTGGGCACGCGGCATTGCTCGACGTCGACCTGGCGCAGCCGGGGGAAGGCGCCAGACTGGTCGCGCGCGCGGAAGCCGGATTGGGCGGTGTCGACGTGCTGGTGATTGCCGCTTCGGTTCAGCAGCGCGAAGCGTTCACCGACATCTCTCCTGAGCAACGCGAGCGGCAGACCCGAATCAATTTCCATGCAAGCGTTGAGATGATGCAGGCTGTCGTGCCGGGCATGCGGGGTCGTGCTTATGGACGCATTCTGACCATCGGCAGCGTCAACCAAACGCGCCCCGAACCCGAGCTCGCGATTTACGCAGCGCTCAAGAGCGCGCAGCACAACATCGTCGTCAACCTCGCACGTGCCCTGGCTCCAGATGGCATCACGGTGAACAACCTGTCGCCGGGCCTCATTGCAACGGATCGCAATCGCTGGCGGCGCGTCAACATGGCAGAGTGGCGAGAGATAGAAGCGAAGGCCAACCCCATGCATCGTGCCGGCACTCCGCGCGAGATGGCGGGCGCCGCACTGATGCTTTGCTCTGACGCCGGGAGCTTCATTACCGGCATCGATCTGCAGGCTACCGGCGGCGGTCACCTATAACGGCTTGGTGACTGTCATGCCGGACTGGTGTTTCGGAGCGGAGGCGCGGCTATGCGAGGGCCGCGCGATGGTCTGTACAGGCGAGCCAGGGCTGCTTCGGGGTACCATAGGGTCTGCGATTCCAGGCAACGGGCTCACAGGTTTTGACGCATGTCGAGGAGCGCAAGTACCATCCTTTCGGACCAGAGCTGCCGCCGAACACCGCTCCCGAAGCCCTTGAATTGCCTCGCGGCAGGCCACTGCGTGGAGGCCGCGCCTCACCAAGAGGATCATTCGCGAGCGATGCTACGCCGAGGCTGTATGCGCCGGACGGGTTCGTTGCCGACCTGGTAGAAAGCAGTCAGGCACACATGACGCTTCTGCATGTCACCGCTGAAATGAATGCCATTCGCGACGACGCACGATGAGCAACGGCCCTCAAGACGAGACAGAGCCCCTGCAAGCGGCAGTGCTGCCAAATTCCGCGAGTATCCTGCGCGACAGGCACGAGGCCGAGCAGGAGCTCCGAGCCGTCCAGGAGGCACTGCGCGCCTCAGGTGAGCGCACGCGAAACATTCTGGAAAGTATCACCGACGGTTTCGCAGTCGTCGATGGAAATTGGCAATTCACGTACGTGAACGCAAAGGCGGAGGAGTTCTTCAGGCCACTTGCGAAGACCCGGCACAACCTCCTCGGCCGCAACATCTGGGACGAGTTTCCGGATCTCCGCGATACCTCTGTCGAGGAAACTTATCGCCGCGCGAAGGACCAGCACACGACAGCGCAGCTCGAATTTTTCTATCCTGCTCTGCAAAGCTGGTTCGAAATTCGCGTTTATCCTGCACAAACCGGCCTGTCGATTTACTTCCAGGACGTTACACGCCGAAAGGACGCCGAAGGTCTCCTTGCGTGTGAGAAATCGGTGCTTGGCCTGATGACGCAACGATGTTCGATGCGCAGCATCCTCGAAGCCCTTACGCTTGAAATCGAGCGTGTCTCGATGAACGGGATGCTCTGCTGCGTACTGCGCCTGGATGAATCCGGCGAGCGGCTATTGCATGGCGCTGGCCCGAGTCTGCCTCATGCGTACAACGATGCCATTCACGGCATGCGCATCGGGCCCGCGGCCGGATCGTGTGGAACGGCAGCCTTCGAGCGCGGGCCCATCGACGCTCTCGATATCGCCACGGATCCGCGCTGGTCCGATTTCAGGAGTCTCGCCGCTCTGCATGGGCTCGCGACATGCTGCTCCACGCCAGTCGTTTCCGCGGATGGCGAAGTGCTGGGCACTGTGGCGATGTACTTTCGGAACCGAACGACACCGAGCGAGCGTGACCGGAGTCTCATGACTGCTGCCACCCGTCTCGCGGGCATCGTTCTCGAGAGGAGCCGAGCCGAGCAGACGCTACGAAAAAGCGAAGAGTTCACGCGCAGCATTGTCGAGAGCAGCCCCGATTGCATCAAGACTCTCGATCTGCATGGCGAATTGGTCTGGATAAACAGCCGTGCTCGCGCAGCATTGGGCGGCGATCGAGAGGTCGTTGGCGCCTCCTGGATAGATTTGTGGAACGGTGACGATCACCGGCAGGCGCAAGAAGCGATTGCCACCGCGGCCGCGGGCGGCATCGCCAAGTTCCTGGGCCATTTTGCGGTGGAGGGACAGGCGCGCTGGTGGAACGTGATTGTCAGCCCCATATTGGGCAGCGGCGGATCACCCGAGCAGCTGCTCGTTGTGTCGCGCGACGTCACCGATCGCATCGAGGCCGAGCACCAGCTCCGCGAGAACGAGGCTGAGCTACGGGCTCTGGCGGATTCCATCCCGCAGCTCGCATGGATAGCGCGTGCCGACGGCGAGATCTTCTGGTACAACCAGCAGTGGTACGACTACACCGGTACGACCCTGGAGAGCATGCAGGGTTGGGGATGGCGCTCGGTGCACGACCCGGCGATCCTCCCAGAAGTCATGCGCCGATGGCAACACTCCATCGCGAGCGGAAGCCGGTTCGAGATGGAATTTCCGCTGCGCGGTGCAGACGGAAGCTTTCGGTCTTTTCTCACCCGCGTCAATCCTGTGCGGGATAGAGATGGGCGCGTGATCCGCTGGTTCGGCACCAACACCGACGTCGACCAGGTCAGGCGGGTTCGAGATGCGCTGCAGGAGGAAACCCGCACGCTCGAATTGCTGAATCGCACCGGCACAACGCTGGCGTCCAGTCTCGACCTCCACGCCCTCGTTCAGACGATCACCGATGCGGCGACCGAGCTCACTGGCGCGTCCTTCGGAGCGTTCTTCTATAACACCACGGACGAGAATGGCGACTCGTTCATGCTGTACACGCTGTCCGGTGCACCGCGCGAGGCGTTCTCCAGGTTCGGACAGCCGCGGGCCACCGCGCTTTTCGGACCAACGTTCCGCGGCGAAGGGATCATTCGTATCGACGATGTGCTGGCGGATGATCGGTACGGCAAAATGCCGCCGCATTACGGAATGCCGGTCGGTCATCTGCCTGTGCGCAGCTATCTTGCAGCCCCCGTGACCACACGTTCCGGCGAGGTCCTGGGCGGCCTCATTTTCGGACATCCCGAGGTGGCCGTGTTCAGCGCCAGGTCAGAACGGCTCCTCGAGGCGGTCGCGGCGCAAGCAGCTGTCGCGATCGACAATGCACGCTTGTATCAAGCGGCGCAACGTGCCGCAGAAGAGCGCGAAGCCTTGTTGAACAGTGAGCGCTCGTCACGCGCCGAAGCTGAACGTGCAAGCCGCATGAAGGACGAGTTCCTGGCCACGCTTTCGCACGAGCTGCGCACGCCACTGAGTTCCATCCTGGGCTGGGCGCACGTGCTGCGCAGCGGCCGCGCATCCTCCGCCGACCTGGACAAGGGCCTCGACGTGATCGAGCGCAATGCGCGCGCACAGGCGCAGCTGATCGACGACCTTCTCGACATGAGCCGCATCATCTCCGGCAAGGTGCGCCTCGATGTCCAGTCCGTCGAGCCAGCCTCCTTCATCGACGCGGCCATCGAGACCGTTCGACTTGCGGCCGAAGCAAAGGACATACGGCTGGAAAAACTTCTCGACGCCGGGCCGTTCACGATATCCGGCGATCCAAACCGGTTGCAGCAGATCGTGTGGAACCTGCTTGCAAATGCGATCAAGTTCACGCCCAAAGGCGGTAAGGTGCAGATCGTTCTCGAGCGTGTCAATTCTCATCTCGAAATCAGTGTTGCCGACACGGGTGTCGGCATTGCGCCTGAATTCCTCAGCCACGTCTTCGACCGATTCAGACAGGCGGATTCGTCCACGACCAGACGTTTCGGTGGATTGGGGCTCGGGCTCTCGATCGTGAAGCACCTGGTTGAGCTTCATGGCGGCACGGTGCGCGTGCACAGCGAGGGTGAGGGAGCGGGCGCGACGTTTACCGTTCACCTGCCGCTCGCGGTCGTGCATCGGAGTCAGGAGGTGCCGAGGGAGCACCCCCGAGCCCCCGTGGCGCAGCGTGCGGAGTTGCAGCACGTTGATCTGGCGGGCGTCCGCATCCTGATCGTGGATGACCAATCGGATGCGCGGGAGTTGATTGCGCGGGTGCTGTCGGAGTGCAATGCCGAAGTGCTCACGTGCGCCACGGCCGAAGAAGGGCTGGAGGTCATCGAAAAAGCCCGGCCGACGCTCCTCATCAGCGACATCGGCATGCCCGGAACGGATGGCTACGAGTTTCTGCGTCAGGTCCGCGCGCTCGGAACATCGAAGGGCGGTGCCATCCCGGCGATTGCGTTAACCGCGTTTGCTCGCTCCGAGGATCGCACAAGGGCGCTGAGGGCGGGATTCCTGGTTCACCTGTCCAAGCCGGTCGAGCTCGCGGAGCTGATTGCAACGGTTGCGAGCGTCACCGGTCGGTTCGCGCACTAGCGATGCTTCCGCGCGTGTCGAGTTTCCGCTGCGCTCGTGCAGCGCATTTTCTCCACCTCATCGCTTCGATGCTCGTGCGCATCGGCGCTGTCGCAGCCCTTTGGTCCGCCGGATTGGGCGTGACAGCGGCTCAAGGCATCGCCGACCTTGCGCGAGACCAGAGTGCGGCACGCAACCAGCGCATTGTCGCCGCGGCAAAAGCCGAAGGCACGCTCACCTTCTACACGTCGATTCCCGAAAAGGACATGGCGGTGCTGGCGGCGGATTTCGAGGCGCGCTACGGTATCAAGGTGAACGTCTGGCGCGGTTCGACGCAGAAGGTCCTACAGCGCATCGTAGCCGAGGCCCAGGGGCGCCGTTTCGATTTCGACGTGGTCGACATTTCCTCCCCCGAGCTCGAGGCGTTGCATCGCGAGAAGCTGCTGCAGCAAGTGTATTCCCGCCATCACGCCGACCTGGTGCCGGGCACCATGCCCGCACACGCGGAGTGGGCTCCGCAGTTTCTGAGCGTGTTCGTGCAGGCCTACAACTCGTCGAAGATCCGCAAGGAGGATGTGCCGAAGCGTTACGAAGATCTGCTCAATCCGCGCTTCAGGGGCGCGATCGGCATCGAGGCCAATGACCAGGAATGGCTCTGTGGTGTGATGCACCAGATAGGCGATGAGGCGGGCCGCAAGTTCTTTCGCGAGCTCCGCGCCATCAACGGCATGTCCGTGCGTTCCGGACATTCCCTGCTCACCAATCTCGTGGTGTCCGGTGAAGTACCGCTCGCGCTGACGGTCTACAGCTACATGGCCGAGCAGGCGAAAGCACGGGGCGCGCCTGTCGACTGGTTTGCGATCGAGCCGGCGATTGGCCGCTCCAACGGGATTGCCCTGTCACGTCGGTCACCGCATCCCAACGCGGCGCTTCTCTTCTACGAGTACATGTTGAGCGACGCACAGCCACTGATGGCCAGGATGAACTATCTCCCGGCGAGTGCGAAGGTCGCGTCACCTTTGGGCACACTTCGGGTCAAGTACCTGGATTCCGGCGCGGTGCTCGACGAGCGCGAAGCATGTCAGCGATCATGGGAAGAGCTGATCGAAAACCGCGCAGCTAAATAGACGAACAAGGCACGCCATGACCCTCTCCATCACTCCGCTTTCTCCCGCCCTGGGCGCGGAAGTGTCGGCTCCGGACCTTCGCAAGCTGAGCGCCGCCGACGCAGCGGCGCTGCACGAGGCGTGGCTCAACTACCACGTGCTGGTCGTGCGCAACGGGACCGTTCTTGGCGACGACGATCTGGTGGCATTCGGCCAATGCTTCGGGCACGTCGAAAAGGCCCGCAAGATGAGCCCGCTCGCCTCTCGCCCCGAGATCATGGTGATCTCGAACATCCGCGAGAACGGCGAGACCATCGGATCGCTTCCGGACGGAGAGCTTGCGTGGCACTACGATCGCATGCACCAGAAGATTCCGAACAAGGCCGGCGTCCTGCACGCGATCGAAACCCCTGCACGGGGCGGCGAAACGCGCTTCGCAAACATGTGCCTCGCCTACGAGACGCTGCCATTGCCGACGCGGGAACGCATCGAGACGCTCATGGCCCTCAACACCTACGAATACGGCAGCACCACCGCGCAGGCCAAGCAGTTGTCGGAAAGCACGCCGTCCGCGGTGCATCCGATCGTGCGTCGGCTGCCTGAAACCGGCCAGAAGGCCCTCTACGTGTGCCGCCTCATGACGGATCGCATCATGGAGCTTCCGGACGACTCCAGCCAAGAGTTGCTGACCGAGCTCTGCGATCACGCGGAGCAGCAGCAGTTCGTGATCGAGCACCACTGGACGCCGGGCGACGTGCTCATCTGGGACAACCGCTGCGTCATTCATTCGCGCAACGATTTCGATGCCGGTGAGCGCCGGCTCCTGAAGCGCGTCGCGGTCGGTGACGACGTACCTCCGCAGCATTGACGGACAACTCCTGATGAACGTCATGCGCAAGGTGTGGAGAGTAATGCTCGGGGTGGCATTCATCACATGGGCAGTGCCGTCGTGGGCTCAAAGCCTCGGCGAACTCGCTGCTTACAAGGGCGCCGATCGCACGCCGCGACTCATCGCGGGTGCGCGCAAGGAAGGCTCGCTGTTTCTCTACACCACGACCCCCGTCGAATACCTCAATCTGCTGACGCAGGATTTCGAGAAACGTTATGCAGTCAAAGTGAATGTCTGGCGAGCGCGCTCCGAGGTCGTGCTGCAGAAGGTGCTCTCGGAAGCGCGGGGGGGAACGCACAACGTCGACGTGATCCAGTCCATCGCTCCGCCCATGGAAGCGCTGCATCGCGAGAACCTGTTGCAGGCCATCACGTCACCCGGCACGAAGGATCTCATCCCCGACGCGCTGCCCGCGCATCACGAATGGGTCGCGACGCTGCGCTACGTGTTCGTGCAGGCCTACAACACCACCCAGGTCAGGAAGGAAGAGCTACCGAAGCGCTACGAGGATCTCCTGGATTCAAAGTGGAAGGGCCGTCTCGGCATCGAGGCTTCGGACCACGAGTGGTTCTACAGCGTCGTGCAGGACATGGGAGAGGAGCGTGGAATCAGGTTCTTTTGTGATCTGGTCGCCAAGAACGGGCTGTCCACGCGTGCCGGGCATCCGCTGCTCACCAACCTCGTCGCGTCCGGCGAGGTGCCGCTTGCGTTGACGGTCTACAACTACAGCCCCGAGCAGGCAAGGCAGAAGGGCGCGCCGATCGACTGGTTTGCCATCGAGCCTGCCATCGCGATCACCGATGGCATCGCGGTCGCCAAAAGAGCACCGCATCCGCACGCCGCGCTGCTGTTCTACGACTACATGATCGGCGAAGACGCGCAGAAGATTCTGGCCAGGATCGGTTACGTGCCCACCCACAGGAACGTGGAATCGCCGCTCAAGGGCGTTGCGATCAAGAGTCTCGGCGGCGTGCCGCTCCTCGACTCGCAATCGCGATCCAACGCGCTCTTCGACGACATCGTGATGAACAAACGGCCGTGCAAATGAGCTGCGTGCCGCTTCATCTGCGTGATCAGCGCGCCTGCTTCACCACGATCTCGTCGTAGAGCTTCAGCCACTTGTCGTTCTGGTCGAGGGCGATCGCCGGGTCGACGAAGCGAATGCGCGTGCGAGTCATCGGCGTGTCGATGGATTTGCTCGTGGGGATGAAGTCGCGGCCGGCCAGGATCTGTTGGCCTTCGCCGAGCATGAACTCGTAGAACAGCAGTGCGCTTTGCGGATGTGGTGCACGATTGGAGATGCCGATCCCGCTGGGCAGGGCGATGGCATCGCCGATGGAGAACCAGTCGACGGGCGCACCCTTGTTCTTGAATTGCTCGATGCGATAGTTGTACACCGTCAGGGCGAGGGGCACCTCACCCGACACCACGAGGTTGGCGAGCAGCGTATGGCCCTTGCGCACGGAAAGCCCATTGGTGCGTGCGATGTCTCGAAAGAGCTGCAGCGTCGCCGCTTCGCCCAGGCTCGTCGCGACCGCACCGAGCCATAGCGCATCCTCCGCCTCGATGCCGAGCTTGCCCTTCCACTTGGGATCGAGCAGGTCCTCGTAGCGCTTGGGCAGGTCTTCGCGTCTCACCAGCGTGGTGTTGTAGGCCTGTGTGAACACGTTCATCCGCGTGCTCGCCCATTCGCGGTGCGCCGGCACGCCCTGCGCGACGATGTCGGCGTGTCGTGCGGAGTAGACGCGCTGCAGGAGCTTTTCGCGCGACAGCCGCTCGAGCTCGGGGCTGATCGTCTCCACCACGTCGAACTCGGAGCGTCCCGCGCGCGACTCGGCGACGATGCGCTGCAGGATTGTTTCGGAGCTCGCGCGCCAGCTCTTGACGCGCACGCCGTACTTTTTCTCGAATACCGCCGCCAGGGCGGCGACGTCTTCGGGCGCAAGCGACGTGTAGAGCCGCACCTCGCCCTCACGCAACGCGCCATCCTTGAGGCGCGCAACTCGCTCGGGGCTCTCGTCGACCGCGAGCTGGGCAAGGCTTTGCGCCAGTACCGCGCTGCACGCGGCGAGATTCACGAGCCCCACCCCGATCGTGCACCAAAGTAGAGTACGCCATCGGGAAGCCCGCCGCACGGCAGGCGACTCTGGAGCGCGCCGCATCGAAAGGTCCGCGCAGTTCGCCCTAGACCGGACGCTCGCCCTTGATCGTCACGCGGCGCAGCTTGCGGAAATGGCTTGCATCGAAATCGCGTCGGGCATGCAGCGTGCAGCGGTTGTCCCACAGCAACAGGTCGCCGACATTCCAGCGATGCTCGTACTGGAATTGCGGCTGTTCCTGATGCTCGAACAGGCGCTGCAGCAGCGCATCGCTCTCGGCACGCGGCATGTCGACGATGTATTCGGTCATCAGCCGATTGGCGTAAATGGCTTTGCGTCCCGTGGCGGGGTGGGTCCGAAAGATAGGGTGCGCATAGGAGCGGGTGTTCTCGGTGGGCGGCGTGTGGATGCGCATCTTCACGTTGCTCGAGCCATAGCCCGGCTCGTAGCTGTTCACGGCGAGGCGCCCCTCCAGTCGAGCCTTCAGATCCGGAGGCAACGTCTCATAGGCCGCATACATTCCCGCGAACACGGTGTTGCCGCCTTCGGGCGGAATCGCGATCGCGTAGAGCATCGTGCCCATCGACGGGCGCTCCAGGTAACACATGTCGGAATGGAAATACATCTCGCCGTCGGGAAGCGCGCCGGTGTATTTGCCATCTTTCTTTTCGTTGGTCACGTACATGATGGCGGGATGCGCGCGGCTGGAGTCGTAGTGCTTCAGAGTCTCCGCAAGTTCGCCGAAACGTCGTGCGAAGGCGACCTCCTGCAGATCATCCAATGTCTGCTCGCGGAAGAGGAGCACGCCGTGCCCGTGCCACGCGCCCTCGATGGCCGCGAACGTACTGTCGTCCAGCGGCTGCGACAAATCGACCCCGCTCACCATCGCGCCCACTGCAGGTGCGAGCTTGCGCACCGTGATTTCGGAGCTCCGTTGCTCGCGTAACGCTACTGCGGCCTGGTTCATGGCTACCTCCTGATCATGCGATGACGTGCGGTTCGATTCATTCGGCCTTCGCGCCGGTGACGCGGATCACTTCCGCCCACTTGCCGAGTTCCGAGGTGATAAGCGTTGCGAACGCTTCCGGAGCACCCGCGGTGACAGCGACACCCATCTCGGTCAGCTTCGCCTTGACGTCGGGCTGCTGCAGCGCCTTTGCGATCTCCCGGTGCTGCTTCTCGATGATGGCGCGAGGGGTTCCCGCCGGCGCAAGCACCCCCCACCAGGTTACGATCTCATACCCCGGCAATGTCTCCGCCACGGTCGGCAGCTCCGGCGCAAGCGGTGTGCGTTGCGCGCTGGTCACGGCGAGCGCCCGCAGCCTGCCGGCCTTGACGTACGGCAGGGTCGAAGGCATGGCATTGAACATGAGCTTCACCTGTCCCCCGAGAAGATCGTTCATGCCAGGTGCGCTACCCTTGTACGGCACCAGGAGAATGTCAGTGCGTGCCATCTGGTTCAGCATCGCGGCCGCAAGGTGCTGCGTCGTCGCGCTGCCGAGCGTTGCTGCGGAGAGTTCTTGCGGCTTTGCCTTGGCGAGTGCAACGAGCTCGGCAACGGTGGTGGCGGGCACGGACGGGTGGACGACCAGCAGGTTGGGCGACGTGCCCACCAGCGTGACGGGCGTCAGGTCCTTGAGCGTGTCGTACGGGAGGCTTGGGTACAGCAACGGGGCCATCGCGAAAGGCGTGCTCACCAGGACGATGGTGTAGCCGTCGGGCGCGGACTTGGCCGCCATTGCGGTACCGATCGTACCGCCTGCGCCGGCATGGTTCTCGACGATGACCGGCTGCCCGGTCGACTCCGAAAACTTTTGCGCGATGAGGCGCGCGATGATGTCGTTGCCGCCGCCCGGCGGATAAGTGACGATCAATCGCACCGGGCGATTGGGGTAGGCTGCAGCGTCGCCTGCAGGCCGCGTCTGCGCGTGCAGCGCAGGCGACCCTGCAAGTAAAAGGGCGCTCGCGAGCACCCACTGTACGAGGGCTTGCAGAAACATTGGCAACGCCTTGTCAGCTTGGCTCGGATGCACGATCGTCAGGGTCGTCCTGGATGCGTCGTGTGGGAACGCCGATCGCCCGATGTGCGTGACTCATTCTACAGCGACCCGGACGATGTTCATGCCGGGGAATTCAGGCAGTTCACGAAGGTCGTTGGACCTTCGAGTAAGACTCTGCTCTAAGCGCAACGCCGGAACCCGGCGATCCCGGCGATATACTGGAAATGGGACAGACGCCTCGAACTGCAGATGCACTCATTTCGGCGAGTGATGATGCCCTTGAGCGGGCAGCAACAGGGCTTCACGGCGCCTTCAACCGCCAAGGATCGGGAGAAACCTTGACACTACGACTCGACGGCCGCGTGGCGATCGTCACCGGCGCAGGACACGGCATCGGAAAAGCCTACGCACAGCGCCTCGCAATGGAAGGTGCCAAGGTCGTCGTCGCGGAGCTCGACGGCCCGGCCGGCGAAGCCGTCGCCGTGGAATTTCGCGAGCAGAAGCTCGACGCGACCGCGATCCGCACCGACGTTTCCAGTGAAGAAAGCGCGCAGGCCATGGCCCGGCACGCCATCGCCACGTTCGGGCGCATCGACATACTGGTCAACAACGCCGCAATTTTCGCCACCGTGCCGATGTCGCGCGCGCCGTTCGACCAGATCGATCCGGCGGAGTGGGACCGCATGATGGCGGTGAATCTTCGCGGTACATGGCTCGCGTGTCGTGCGGTGGTGCCGCATATGCGCGAGCAGGGCTACGGCAAGATCATCAACATCAGCTCCGGTACCGCGCTCAAGGGCTCGTCGAGCCGAATTCATTACGTCACGTCGAAGGCGGGCATTCTCGGCTTCACCAAGACGCTCGCGCAGGAGGTGGGAAAGGACAACATCTGCGTGAATTGCGTCGCCCCCGGAAGCACGCTCTCCGAGGAGAACCCAGACGAGGGGATCATCCGGATGCGCACCGCGGCGACCGCCACACGCGCGTTGCAGCGAGTGCAGAAGCCCGAGGATCTGGTCGGCGCCGTCGCCTTCTTCGCGTCTGCCGACAGCGATTTCATCACCGGCCAGACCCTCGTGGTCGACGGTGGATCGGCCATGCACTAGCACGATTCGTCGCGGTGGCGCGGGCGCAGCGCAACCGAGCAACAGTCATCGACATCACGGGAGCACACATGAACCTTGCCGATATCACGCGCCTCGAAGTGCTGCGCATGGCCGAGCAGGAGACTCAAGGCTTCAAGATGATGATCGACGGGCAGTGGGTCGACAGCCTTTCAGCCCAGCGCACCACCACCCTCGACCCATCGATCGACAGTCCGATCGCGGACGTTCCTGACGCGGGCGCCGCGGATGTCGATCGTGCGGTTGCTGCAGCGAAGGCAGCGTTTCCCGCCTGGAGTCGCCTGCACGTCGACGAGCGCGCCAAGATGCTGCGGCGCTTTGCCGATGGCGTGCGACAGTGGGCGCGAGAGTTCGGCATGCTCGACGCGATCGACAGCGGCAATCCGTATCTCGCCATGGTCGACGATGCAAGGAAGGGCGCGAGTTTGCACGATTTCTTTTGCGGGCTCGGCATGGAGATCAAGGGACAGACGATCCCCACGCCGGGAGGCGGGCTCGACTACACGCGTCTGGTGCCTTTTGGCGTGGTTGCGCGCATCCTGCCGTTCAACCACCCGATCTCCTTTGCGGCAGGCAAGATCGCCGCGCCACTGGTTGCGGGCAATACCGTCGTGCTGAAGCCAGCCGAGCAGACGCCGCTCACCGCGTTACTGCTCGGTCGCCTGGTGCAGGAGCATCTGCCGCCCGGCGTCGTCAACATCCTTTGCGGCGACGGGCCCAACTG
>JALYXY010000161.1 GCA_030946875.1 Pseudomonadota bacterium
GCGTCAGAACGATCTGGACGGCGGCAAGACACTCGCGGAACAGGCGCTTGCCGAGGCACGAGCGCACGGCATGTTCTTCGTCGAAGCAACTTGCGTCAATGTGCTCCAGATTGTCGCCGAATACAAAGGTGCGGTGACGGAGTATCTCGAGTTTAGCCATCAATACCTCGACGCCAGTCGCGCCGCCGGCAACCCACGGCTCGAGGGGTTCGCTCGCGGCAACTTGGGCATTGGCTGGCTCAAGGCGGGGAACATCGATCGTGCGCGGCCCGAGTTGGAGGAGTGCTTGAGGCTGGGTCGCGCGAACGGTGACAGGGCATCCGAATGTGGAGCGCTGTGCTCGTTGTCGACGATCGCACTATGGCAAGGCGAAGACCCACGTGCGCGCGGTTTGGCGAGGGCGGCTGTTGACGCCGCGGTGGCGGTCCAGGCGCCGCTGTGGAAAGCGTACGCCTTGTTTACGCTCGCGAATGCGGAGCTGGCACTCGGACGTTATGACGCGGCAGCAAACACGTATCGCGCAGCGTACGAGGGTGCCGTGAATCTGGGTCATCCGATCCAGCACGACGCCAGCGCAGGACTGGCGCGCGCCGCGCTCGCACAGGGGGATGTGAACGCCGCCCTCGAGGCGGTCCGCCGCCTGCCTGCGCTTGACCTGCATGGGGACGCGAGTACCGATCCCCTCGATGGCGCTGAAGCGCCGCGTTGGATCGAATGGACCGCCTACCTCGTCCTGCGCCGCGCGGGAGACGCTCGGGCCGACGCTTGGCTGCGCCGCGCGCACAACGCCTTGCAGAGGCAGGCCGCGGCCCTCAACGATCCGCAGTTGCGGGAAGGCTTCCTGCAGAACATCCCGCACCATCGCGAGATTCTGGCGGAGTGGAAGGCACGTCCGGATCTTGCCGGCGCCGCATAGCGAGGAGCTCACCACGCGCTGGAGCCGATTACAAGCCGAGATCTATCGACCCCGCACGCACATCGCTACTCCTTCGTCGATCCAACCCTTCGCTTTCATCTCGTCGACGATGGCGCTGTCAGTGGTGAACCGATGGTTCGACACGCCGAAAGGCCGCCAGATGCGGTACAGGGGAATTTCGCCGGCCCATGCGCACGCGCCATGGGAGTTGGGCGGTGTTGCCCAGAACGGCGCGTTCTCGTAGAGCCAAAGACCCTTCTGGTCGACAATGCGGCACTCCTCGCGGTCGACCGTGAACACGTGGGTATCCGGTCCTACGCTCGGCCGACCATAAAAGCGGTAAGCATTTTGCTCATGGGCGCCGGGAGGACAGCCGGGCGCCAGCAGGACCGTGAATGCGTTGCCGGTGCGTGCCCATCCTTTCGCGCCGGTCCCCGCGTCGAGACCCGTAATCTCCCTGGCGTCCGCAGAGTAGAAGTAGTGGTCGAGCCCCTGATGGTAAAACTCGATCAGTTGCCCGATCACGTCACCAGGTGGTGGCGAAAAGCAAAAGGCGGAGTTCGCCTCAACCGAAAGAAAATCGCCCGTCCCTTCTACCTGCGCTCGTTTATCGTTTGGGTTCGCCAGTGTGGGATAGCCAAACGACACGTACTCATACACCCGATCTTGAGTACCGACGTCGTGAGGGGCGAGCCCATCGCTACAGCATAGGCGGCATCGCTCGCGAGACGATCGACCACCGGTGACGCATGGAAGGAGTTGTGCAAGACGATAAGTGTCGATCCGAGTGATGGATACTTGTTGCAACTCGAGTTGGGCTTTTGCACACGCACCTCTTGCACGGTGCGATCTGCCCGCGTGACGGCGCCTGACTGGCCCGATCAATTGACCTTTGCGCCGGTCCCCCGCATGACATTGCCGAGCACAGCCGCCTCATCGCGAACGTAGGTGTCGAACTGCTCGGGCGACATCGACATCGGCACCGCGCCCATGTTGGCAAGCCGTTCTTTCACCTCGGTCGTCTGCAGCGCGCGGTTGATCTGCGCGTTGAGCCTCGCCACGATGTCGCGCGGCGTATGAGCCGGCGCCAGGACCCCGATCCAGAAGTTGAATTGCGCGCCGGGGTAGCCCGCCTCCGCTATCGTGGGCACATCCGGCAGCACGGGTGAGCGTGTCGGTGTGCTGACGGCGAGCGCGGTGAGCTTGCCGCCCTTGACCTGGCCGACACTCGAGATGATCGGCGCCCATATGAACTGGAGCCGCCCGGCCGTGGCCTCGTTGACCATTTCCGGCGTGCCCTTGAAGGGGATGTGCTGCGCCTTGATGTCGGCGGCCTTGAGAAATTTCTCCGAGTTGATGTGCGCGGCGCTGCCCACTCCCGCGGTGCCGTAGTTGAAGTCACCGGGCTTGGCCTTCGCGGCGGCAACAAGCTCGCGCACCGACGTGTAGCCGAGCGACGGGGACACAGCAAGCACGCTCGGCAAACTCGCCAGTGGCGCGACGCCAGCAAAATCCTTGATCGTGTCGTATGTCAGATCCGGGTACAGCACCGGATTGACCACGTGCCCGGTTGAGACGACGAGCAGCGTGTAACCGTCCGGCGCAGCCTTGGCCACCAGCGCCGCGCCGATCGTGCCACCCGCGCCGGGACGGTTGTCCACGAGCACCGGCTGGCCAAAGGCCTGCGAAAGACGCTCGCCCACCGTGCGCGCCATGATGTCGGTGGCGCTGCCGGCGGTAAACGGCACGATCAGGCGCACCGGCGCCGCAGGCCAGGCTTGAGCCAGCGCGCCAGCAGAAACACACCACAGGCAAGCGGCCGCGTACAGGAGCCGTGCGGCCTTGTTCATGTCTGCGCACCCTTGTTCTTGGGCGCGCTCTTTGCCCAGTATTCGTTCGAAGATTTGGTCCTCGCGAGTTCCGCGGCATCCGCAAATCCGGGGGCCATCGAAGCCTCGGTTCCGGCGAGCACCTGGTGATGCTCGATGTTGAGCAACCGCAACCAACTCTGCTGCCCCATCGTCAGCGCGATGAAGCACCCCATCTCGACTAATTCCGGTTCGCTGAAATGCTTGTGCAGGCGATCCCAGAATGCGTCATCCGTGTCGAGATGCCACGTGATGGCCTCGGCGTAGGCCAGCGCCGCCTTCTGACGCTCGTCGTAGTGCGTCGACTTTTCGAAATTGAGCAGGTCCCTGACATGATCTTCCATGACGCCGCTGGCGGCTGCCTTGATCGAGCGCTGATTGCCGCAGTATTCGCACTGCACCGAGCGCGAAACGTAGAGCCTGCACAGTTCCTTGATCGCGTGGTCGCACACGCCGTTCCTGAACAGATCCCGCCATGAATTGGCGAAAGCCCAGAATGCTGCGGGTACATGGGCGCGCACCGCCGAGCTCTCCGGCCGCGGCGTGCCCTCGCGGCGGCAGCGGTCCATTTCCTTCTGCATGTCGGGATCCATCTGTGCAACATCGATGTAGCTGATGCGTTGTTTGGCCATAGTCGTTTCTCCTGTTGAGTACCCTTCTGCCTCGACACGAATCCTGGTCGGTCGGGGAACAGAAGCGCAGCAATGAACCGGCGCGCGGGATCAACCTAACGCGCATTTATCAAATATATTGAGCGTGACGATAGCGCTCGTTGGCCATTCTAGCCCGTGCCGGTGCCGAAGAGCTCGACCGTCTCGCGGTACAAAACCCCGTACTAAGCCTTCATAAGCAGGATCGCCGTTCACCGCATAGCGC
The DNA here is from genome assembly GCA_030946875.1 of Pseudomonadota bacterium. GTDB lineage: Bacteria > Pseudomonadota > Gammaproteobacteria > Burkholderiales > Casimicrobiaceae > CAIWHR01. The sequence goes on from JALYXY010000161.1 coordinate 3,661, forward strand.
TACCCCTAGGACCAGTCCTTGTCCGGCTGCAGCCGCAGCCTGTGCGCCGCGTCGACGATATCCTGCAGTTCAACGGGATCGCTGAAAGGATCCTCGTCCAAAACGGTCACGCGATTCAGCGTCCGCTGCCATTTGCGCAGGGCCTCTACGTACGGCGCGAAGGGCACGCGGTGCAGCGACCCCGCTTCCTCCGCGACATCGCAGATGCAGTTGTGCAGCCACTCCCCTGTGTGCCAATCGGGCATGCGATACAGTAGGTTTATTTCGAGCGTCCCCCCCGGCGCGAAGCCGAGCGGCAGGCGCACCGGACTGCTCGGATACGTTGCAATCGGGTGAATGCAGGTACGACGAGCAATGCCGCGGCCGGCACGGCATCAAAACGCGCAGCGAGTACCCGGAGTCGGGCCTCAGCGGATCTTCGCCGCGGCGGCTTGGCAAACGCGATCAGTTTCGACTGCGTTGTCGCAGCAGTCTCGGAAGGGTCGATGTCCATCTGCACGATCAGGTCCTTGGTACCGGACTTGACGAACAGCGCAGGCGTTCGCGTCGCGGGGCGGGCCGCTGGGCAAACCTCGAAGAATGCTGCCTCACCCACACCGGACACTGCCTCGTCTTTGCAACCCGAGGGATCAATCGCGGCGACCGCTAAAGCCACTGACACGCCGATCATCGCTGCGCGAAAGGCGCCTGCGCCCTGTTAGCACATGGGAGCAGACAAGCACGGCGGGTTGAGTTGAGACTGCATGTCTATCAATGTGCGGAGTTGCAGCAGAAAACGCCTGCGCAGCCGTTCGACCGCTGAGCGGCCCAAGCCATCGGGCACAACCAACACCGGATTGAAACCAGGCCGGCAATGAGCGGATGACGCCTGATCGGCGCGAATACGCGGTCACTGGTTAACCCGGCTCGACGGCCGTGTGATCACCGAGTGCGTTTCACCCGATGTCGAACCGGTCCAGATTCATGACCTTCGTCCACGCAGCCACAAAATCGCCGACAAACTTCTTTTCGGAATCGGCAGTCGCATAGACCTCGGCGATGGCACGCAACTGCGCGTTCGAGCCGAAGATCAAGTCGACGCGCGTCGCAGTCCATTGCAGTGCACCCGACTTTCGGTCCCGACCTTCAAAACGATCCTTATCGCCCGAGACAGCGTTCCACTCTGTTCGCATGTCGAGCAAGTTGACGAAAAAGTCGTTGCTCAACGTGCCGGGCTTGTTGGTGAAAACTCCGTCCTGCGTGTGACCGACATTGACGTCCAGCACCCGCAGGCCACCGACGAGCACGGTCATTTCCGGGCCCGTCAACGTCAGCAGTTGCGCGCGGTCAATCAGCAATGCCTCTGCTGGTACGCTGTAGCGCGTCTTCTGATAATTCCGAAAGCCGTCTGCGATCGGCTCGAGCGGAATGAACGATCGGACGTCGGTCTGCTCTTGCATCGCGTCCGTGCGCCCCGGGATGAAAGGAACATTGACTTCGTGACCGGCGCTTGTAGCTGCGTGCTCCACGCCTGCGTTACCTGCCAGCACGATCATGTCGGCCAGAGACACTTTTTTACTGCTCGACTGCGCGGAATTGAAATCGTTGCGAATTCCCTCCAGCACCTGGAGCACCTCGGCCAGTTGCTCTGGCCGGTTCACGGCCCAGTCCTTCTGCGGTGCCAGGCGAATGCGCGCGCCGTTCGCGCCGCCCCGCTTGTCGGAGCCTCGGAACGTCGATGCCGACGCCCATGCGGTTGAAACAAGCTGGGAAACCGTCAAGCCCGATGCCAGCACCTGCTTCTTCAGCGACGCGACATCCTGCTGATCTATGAGCGCATGGTCGACTGCGGGTACCGGATCCTGCCAGATGAGCACTTCGGCCGGCACCTCCTGGCCGAGATACCGGGCCCGTGGCCCCATGTCACGGTGCGTCAGTTTGAACCACGCTCGCGCGAAGGCATCCGCAAATTGGTCAGGGTTCTCGAGGAAACGCCGCGAAATTTTTTCGTACTCAGGATCGATCCGCAGCGATAGGTCGGTCGTCAGCATCGTAGGGCGGCGACGCTTGGAGGAATCGTGAGCATCCGGGATCAGTCCGTCGCCGCCCTTGGCCACCCACTGCTGCGCGCCGGCGGGGCTCTTCGTCAGTTCCCACTCGAAGCCGAAAAGGTTCTCGAAGAAGTTGTTGCTCCATTGCGTCGGAGTTTTGGTCCAGGTGACCTCCAGACCGCTGGTGATGGTGTCGCCGCCCTTGCCCGTACGGAAGCTGTTTTTCCAACCGAAGCCCTGGGCCTCGATGCCGGCTGCCTCGGGCTCCTCCGCAACGTGCTCTGCGGGCGCCGCGCCGTGGGTCTTGCCGAAGCTATGCCCTCCGGCGATGAGCGCGACGGTTTCTTCGTCGTTCATGGCCATGCGGCCGAACGTGTCGCGGATATCGATGGCTGCAGCGAGCGGGTCGGGCTTGCCGTCAGGGCCTTCGGGGTTGACATAAATCAATCCCATTTGCACCGCTGCCAGTGGGTTCTCGAGGTCGCGCGTGTGCGTCACCTCGCTATCGTCGTCTTTCACCAGAACGCCGTGGCCCTCCTCGACTCCAGGCGACCCCTTCGAGTAGCGGATGTCCCCGCCCAGCCACTTCGTCTCGCGACCCCAATACACATCGTGGTCGGGCTCCCAAACATCCTGGCGGCCACCGGCGAAGCCAAAGGTTTTGAAGCCCATGCTTTCCAGTGCAACGTTGCCGGTGAGGACGATCAAGTCTGCCCACGAAATCTTTTCGCCGTATTTCTGCTTGATCGGCCAAAGCAGGCGGCGGGCCTTGTCCAGGCTCACGTTATCCGGCCAGCTGTTGAGCGGCGCGAAGCGCTGCTGGCCGCGGCCAGCACCCCCGCGGCCATCGCCGATGCGATAGGTTCCTGCACTGTGCCATGCCATGCGCACGAACAGCCCGCCGTAGTGCCCGAAGTCCGCAGGCCACCACTCCTGGGAGTCTGTCATCAATGCGGTCAGGTCCCTTTTCACCGCCGCCAGATCGAGGCTGTTGAACGCCTGGACGTAGTCGAACTCGCTGCCCATGGGGTCGGACTTGGAGGAGTGCTGGTGAAGCAGATCCAGGCGCAGTTGCTGCGGCCACCAGTCATGGTTGGTGGTTCCAACACCCGCGGCGGCGCTAAAGGGACACTTCGCTTGCGTATCGGCAGAACTCATGTAAGAAACTCCAGAAGGCTTTCGTTGAACTCGGCGGCATGGGAGAGGTTGAAGCCGTGCGGCGCACCCTTGATCAAGTTCAGGCGGCTGCCCGCAATGGCCTTGTGCGCACGCGCACCGCTAACACCGAAGGGCACGATCGCATCTGCGTCGCCATGGATGATCAATGTCGGAATCTCGAACTTGGCCAGGTCCTGGCGAAAGTCGGTACGTGCAAACGCGGCGATGCAGTCCAGTGTGCCCTTGGGGGATGCGAACGCCGCGATGTCTCGGGCGTAAACGCGCTGCGCTTCGCTCACCATCAGCTTGCCGCCGGCGCTGAAAAAGTTGGTCGTGAAAGCGTCGAGGAACGCAAGTCGGTCACCAATGACTCCCGCCTGGAACTCGGCGATGGTCGCATCGTCCAGCCCGCCATCGGGGTTGTCGGCGCTCTTGTACAGGCAGGGAGGCACCGCGGCAGCAAATACAGCTTTCGTCACTCGTCCAGTGCCGTAGGTGCCGATGTAGCGAGCGACTTCACCTCCGCCCATCGAAAATCCCACCAGCGTCGCCGCCTTCAAATCGAGATGCGTCATCAGGGCATCCAGATCGGCGGCGAACGTATCGTAGTCGTATCCCGACCACGGCTGCGACGACCATCCGAATCCGCGGCGATCATAGGTCACCACGCGATAACCGGCAGCCACGAGCGCCGGCGTTTGCGCTTCCCACGAGCGACCGCTGAGGGGCCACCCGTGGATCAAGACGACCGGTTTGCCTGCTCCGTAGTCCTCATAGTAAATCTCTACAGGCTTCGTACCTTCAGTACCGACTTTGAGCATCGGCATTGCACTCTCCTGATGGAGTCATTGCAGCGTTGAACGGACGTCTGCCGATCAAGCCAGCGAAAGATCGACCACGATGTTGCCGCGGGTAGCATTGGAGTATGGGCATACTTCATGGGCAGCATCGACGAGTTCCTGCGCTACTGTCCGGTCGATGCCCGGCAGATCGACGACCAGTTTGACCCCGATGCCAAAGCCCTGGGGTATGGGGCCGATATCAACGCTCGCATCCACCGAGGAACCGGCCGGGACGCTGATCTTCTTCGAGGCGGCGACGTGCTTGAGCGCGCCCATGAAACACGCCGAGTAGCCGGCGGCAAAAAGTTGCTCGGGATTGGTCGCGTTTCCGGCGCCGCCCATAACTTTGGGAGGTGAAAGCTTCACGTCAAGCAAGCCATCATCCGTAACCGAACGACCTTCACGTCCGCCGGTGGTATGCGCTTTGGCCGTGTACATCACTTTGTCGAGTTTGGTGATCATTGCTGTCCTTGGGTGATTGCGTAGTGCGAGGCCGCAGTATCAGCGCCGAACATCGGTGTGTACAATTGTTTTGTCCTGCGCTGTCGATAGGCTCACTCTATGAAAAATACGGCAAACGCTTTCTGCGGAACCGATCTGCCTCGCGTGCGCCACCATCAGTGCGCCGAACGAGCACAACGGCCGCGAGGATGAAACGATAGCTTCAGAGTGGATGCCGGAGTTTTTTATGCAGGCACTTTGAGGTGAACCAAACTCGACAAACTTGGTGATTGAAGACCTTGAAGACCTTACTCATGAACGCAAAGACTTTCGAAGATTTTTCCGTTGCTGCTCGTGCTGACGGTTTCGAAGAAGTTCTCGAGCGTCGTTGGGCGCCCGGTATGGAACTCGACGTTCATATCCACAATTTCGACGCCGAGGCGATCGTGACCCAAGGCGAGATGTGGCTGACTTGCGACGGGGTGACGCAGCATCTGACTCAAGGGGACACCTTCAAAATTGCGCGTGAGGTGCCGCACTCGGAGCGCTACGGTTCACAAGGTGCAACTTTTTGGGTTGCGCGCCGAGTTCGTCGAGACTAGCCGCGGTCCCGCAAGGGCAAACCGGCGCGCGTCAATCAATCGGCGCTGCGTTCGGTGAGCGCCCGGGCGAATGCCTACAAAGCCACGGTACGCCCGACGTAGAGGATGGGCCCGGTCGGCCGCCCGGTCGTCGAGCCGCCCTCGGGCTCGAGCGTGATTTCGAACAGTTGCTGGGAGCCCACGCCGGGCAGCCGCGACAACGGCAATGCCGCTCGGTAACCGGCTCTGGAAGGGCGTTTGGGGGTACTACAGGCTTTGCCCCAAGCGATAGCCTTCTCGACGGCGTGCCAATCGGCGGCGGAGCGCGGCTTGCCGCCGGCTTCCGCGGAGTCCGAAGCCAACTCGAGATTACGAATGCGGTTCTTTGCCGGAGTCAATTCGGCCATGTCCCCAAGCGCTACCACGTCACTGGCTATCGTGCGAAACGAGGATAGATCGCCCAATTTGCCCTGTGACTCGGTCGCGGCCGCGCTAGAAGAGCAACCGGTCCTGACGGAATCGTCGCTGAAACGCTACCAGCTTCCTTGCCCCAACTGGCGAAGGCGACGGCGACCATCCCATGCGCAGTAGCGTAGCGCAAACCGGGGCAGTCTACCTCAGCGCCAAGTGAAGGTGAGAGGGCCACTCAGCCACTGAGACAAATGCCACAACCGAAGCCGTTGCAATCCGCAAACCGCGAAAACTGACTCGCTGAGGTCAGCGGAACGCGTATGCTGCACGGAACCGGACAGCGGACATGAGATTCGATGCATACGCGCGTACATTCGCGGGCAGGCTCGGCTATGGGCGGCGTAGCGCTCGCAAGCCTATTTGCGACGCATGTCTATGGCGCAACCTTCAACGTCGCTGCCGGCGATGTGACGGGCCTGATGCGTCACTGGGCAAAGCCCCACTTGTTACGGCGCGGGAGCAAATGGGCACGCCGAAATTAGCTCGATGACGTTCCCGGTCACTCGCGATCTGGAGCACGCTAGGCTGCCTTGTAGACCCTTCATGTGCAAGGTCACCGTGCTGCACGCGCAACGATGAGTCCGGCCGAATTAGATCGGCATGCAACGGCGAGACGCTACGCAGGCCATGAACGAGCACTGGCCATCGATCCCGCGAACGACGCCGCGCGCGAGGCGATGCTCGATGTGCTGTTTGCGCTGAACGCACCACCTCTGCTTCCGGGGTGCTCCCTCGGGCTTCCATGGGGCGCCGATCTTCCCCGGGTCGCTGTGGTGACGCCGTACTACCGGGAACCACTCTACGTGCTGCAACGGTGCGCGGCCAGCGTGCGTGCGCAAACTGTTCCTGCCATCCACGTGATGGTGGCCGACGGCTATCCCCAGTCGGCCATCGACGCGTGGCCCGTCAGGCACATCAAATTCTCCCGGAACAACGCCAACTTTGGCGATACTCCCCGCGCACGTGCGGGCGAGGTCGCGCTGGAGTTGGGTTGCACCGCGGTAGCCTACCTTGACGCGGACAACTGGTGGCGACCGCGCCATCTCGAGTCACTGATAGCGCGCCACGTGGAGACGGGGGCACACGTATGCCATTCGGCGCGCACGCTGCATGCGAGCAACGGGGCGCTCATGCCGCTGCTCGAATCCGGCGACAACACCGTACACGTCGACACCAACTGCATTCTGGTCACCGAGAAGGCGTTTGATCTGCTCGCGCGGTGGGGCGGGTGGCCGAAGCCGCTTTCGATCATCGGGGATCGCATGTTCTGGGCCGCGACCCGCTCCAGCGGTGCGGCTCTTGCCTGCACGGGTGCACTGACGGCGGCCTATACGGCCGATCGAGCCGGTCACTATCGCGCGCTTGGCTGGCCCGTTCCGGCTAACGCGCGCAGCGCGATGGACTTCTCGGGCGTTTTGCACTGGTATGACAGCCTGGGCGATGATGAACGCCGAGCGTTGGACCGCGCCCAGGGTTTCGAGGTGGGAGCGCTGCTCGACGCGCGCCGGCCACGGAGCGAGGGAACCGCCACCCGTGCTCCCTCACCTGCTGCGCCGGGCGCCTTTGGCGTCCATGTCCCACGCGTTGCCACCGTGGTTACCGTTTCCCCTACATCCCCCTTCGAGCGATGACTATGCTGAACGGTCCCGAATTCCTGTTCGTCCAAGTGAACAAGCGTTGCAATCTGCGCTGTCAGCATTGCGACTTCTGGAAAGCGAACGACGACGATCGCGCCAACTACATGCCATGGGAGCGCAAGTACGCGATGCTGCAGGAGTTCGCCGGCATGCGGCGCGACGGCAAGGTGGTGATATGCGGGGGCGAAAGCATGCTCGATCTCGACGAGTACTTCGCGATCTCCCGCGCCTGTCGTGCTCTCGGACTGCGAGCGTTGTCGGTCATCAACGGCACGCGCGTGCGCGACGTCGAGCGCGCGGATCGGATGATCGAGGAGGGCCCGCACGAGATATCGATTTCCCTGAACAGCCACCGAGCGGAGCTCCATGATCGTACACGCGGTGTGAAAGGCGCCTTCGACAAAGCCGTCAAGGCCGTTCGCCTTCTTCTGGAAGCACGCGCGCGCCATCCTGGCTCTGCGACGAAGATCTACGTGATGGGGCTGATCTTCGACGAAAACTACCGCGAGATCGGGGACTTCTACGACTTCGTCCTGAACGAGGTGGGGGCCGACAAGCTGAAGCTCAATTTCCTGCAACCATCGTTCGGTCAGCTCGGCCAAGAGGATCCCTTTTTCGCGGATCATCATGGTGTCGACCCCGATGTTCTTGTCGAGGAGATCGAGCGTTGCGACCGCAAATTCAAACTCGACCTGAACCCCGTCTGGCGCGAGCAGGTCCGCATGTACTTCCGCTCACTCCAGGCTGGGATGGATCTCCAGCGCGGGTGGGCTTCGCACGCGCGTACGGCGGAGCACATCTGCAACACCTATGAGCGCAACATCATGGTGGATCACTACGGATTCGCAAGGTTGTGCTTCTCGACCCTGTTTCCGGGTATGCAGATCGCCCGCGATGGCGACCTGCGCCGTTTCTGGGAGACGGCCGGACCGATCCGCCGGGACATGGCCCGATGCAACCGCTTCTGCGGGATCAGCCACAGCGTGCGGCGGGAGACGAGCACGATGGCGTCACGCCGGCCGGTGAGCGTTCCCGTGCGCGCCGAGAGCGCGACGAGCGCTCGCCCGCGCAACCTGGTCGATTTCACTTACACGCTTCGGATCGGGTAGCGGCAGGTTCCACGCCGCAGCCCGCACGCTGCTTCGCGCATGCACTGACCTCGTCACGCCGGCACGCCGCCCGAAGAATGCGAGGGGCAATGTCCGAACGACGCGGACGGCGCATGCATCGCATGCACGCGCATGCCACGAGCTAAAGGATCGCTCGGTCGGGGAGATCGACGGCGAGTCGGTAGCCGTTGCTGGTGCGGCTCGATCCTCCTGAACCGTCGCTCGTCGCCACGTCGTGGACACCGGGTGAGCCAGCGCGTCAGGCGCTGCACACTGGGTTCAGTCATGCAGCAGTTTTTCGCCAGGTGGCGAAGGCTGGGAAAGCAGAAACCGCGATCGTGAAGTGCGTCAGCGAGTGCGATCTGCGAGCAGCGTCAGCATAAGGCGGGGCAACGCGCTCTATAGTCACCAGCCTTGTACACTTCGCCGCAACGCGGCCGACAACGCCGCTACCGACCACCTCAATGCCCGCGCATAAAACGGTCTTCTGTCTTCGCCACGCGGAATCTACATTCAACGCAGCTTGGCAGGAACGCGGAGCCGATCCGCTCCATTTCGACGCCCGATTGAGCAGCCGAGGTCTCGAACAGGTCCGGCAGGCGAGAGACCTTTTCAGCCATCTACCGGTCGAGCTGGTCATCACTTCTCCGCTGACCCGGGCGCTCGAAACGGCTACGCGGGTGTTTGCAGGGCACCCGATGTCGCCATCGTTTCTCGTCGTCGCCTTAGCTCGCGAACGCGTTGAGAACAGCTGCGACATTGGAAGGTCACCACGTGAGCTGGCGGCGGATTTCCCTCTGTTGGATTTCGCGCAGCTCAGCGAGACGTGGTGGCACGTTGATGCAGTTCCCGACTCACGTGGTGTTTGCGTGGAACCCGTCACGACCGTGCAGGGCCGCGCGGTCGAATTCAAGACGTTTCTAACTTCACGCCCGGAGGCATGCATCACGGTAGTCAGTCATGGCACGTTTTTGTATCACCTCACGAGCCGATCTTTAGCGCCATGCGAAATTGCAACTATCCCTTGCTGACGTGATCGATCCTAGAGCATCGGCAGACCTGTCTTTGCTGCGGTGACCAATCGATGCTCGATGATTCCGCACACGCCGAGTGACCGTGATAGATGTGGTGGGTAGTCCGATCGACAGGCCACGTGGTCGCATCGTGTGGCAAAGCGACGCGACGTGGCAGCTGTCAAAGCTAAGAGCTAAGATAGCTGAGTAATTAAACTGCATGTGCCGGATTATGTCCATTCTTTGGAGGATTTGCTGCGTGCGTAACCATCTGTGGAAATGTGTTGGTGCGGCCACTGTCGCAGCGGTCGCAATGAGCAGCCTTGCGGCGGCAGCGCAGGGGGTCATAGACGGCGCAGTGATCAGCGAGCGCGTCAAGAAACTCACCCGCACCGTGCAGTGGCGGCAGGTACAGGCGATACCCATCAAGTTCAATACGCAGCATCCACAAGGCATGGTCAAGATCGGCGATACGTTCTATGTGTCGTCCGTCGAGATCAAGACGCCGACGAAGCGGTTTGCGCAACTCCAGGACGGCTACGACCGCGATACCGGTGAAGGCGCGGGCCATTTGTACAAATTCGACCTGAGCGGCAACCTCATAGCGGACGTCTCGATCGGCGAGGGCTCGATCTACCACCCAGGTGGCATGGACTACGACGGCAAGTCGATCTGGGTGCCCGCGGCAGAATATCGTCCGAACAGCCGCGCGATCATCTACCGCGTCGATCCGACGACGATGAAGGTTACGGAGGTTTTCCGTTACGGCGATCACATCGGCGGCCTCGTCCACAATGTGGGAAACAACTCCTTGCACGGTGTGAGCTGGGGTTCGCGTCGCTTCTACACTTGGACGCTTGACGCCGACGGCCGTACAACCAACGCAGAAACGCCGCCCGAGAAGCTGCGCGTGGCGAACCCGTCCGGCTACATCGACTACCAGGACTGCAAGTACCTCGGAGGCCAGGAGGCGCTTTGCTCCGGGCTCAACATGTACCAGATGAAAAAGGACGGTCCGCGCTTCCCGCTCGGCGGATTCGAAATCGTCGATCTAGCTGCCAATCGGGCTGTCTTCCAGATGCCCGTCGAGCTGTGGACGGACAGCGGCCTGCCCATGACCTACAACCCCTTCTGGATCGAGCGGACCGCGACTGGCTTGCGAGCCTACTTCATGCCGGAAGACGAGAAGTCGACGCTCTATGTATACGAGGCGGACGTCAAATGACGAGCGTGGTTCGTCGACCCGACCAGGGCGCGCATAGTCGAGCGAAGGATGACTGCCACTGAAGGACACAGGCGTCAAGCTCGACCGCGACGACTTCCCCAGAGCGGTTCAACTTCGAATGACGTGACAACTATTCCGGCACAGGGGTAGGTACGACCTGTTACCGCCGTCTCAGGTCCGTACCCCGATGAATTTGCTTGCGGGGGCAGGATTTGAACCTGCGACCTTCGGGTTATGAGACGCTTGGGCAAGTTTCGTAACTTCAGTGGCTTGCGACGCTTGCCGATCTCGAAATCAGTCTTATCCAGTCACAGTTTCGGCACACTCAACGTGAGTGGCCACAAGCGCGGGCAGCCCGCCGTTCTGGAAGTGTTGGAGGAGAGTTCCGCGAGGCCACGGCGGCCTCACTGGCACTCGGCGCTTGCGAGCGAAGCATCTGTGTTACAATGTCTTACACGGGAGGATGATTCCATGACGACATTGACCATACGCCTGGACGCGAAACTCGATAGAGCCCTCGATCGCGTCGCCAAAAGCACTGGACGCACAAAAAGCGAGATTGCCCGAGAAGCGCTCCGGCGTCAGGTCGCGGTTGCGCGATTTCGGGAACTCCGGAAGAAGACCCTGCCGTTTGCCGAAGCTCAAGGACTGTTAACCGACGAGGACCTATTCCGTCTTCTTTCGTGAGAATCTTTCTCGACACCAACGTCTTGGTTAGTGCGTTTGCCACGCGGGGGCTATGTGCCGAGGTTTTGGAACTTGTTCTGCTTGACCATGACTTGATCACGGGACGCAACGTGCTGCGCGAACTCGCGCAGACGCTGCGCGATAAGATCAAGCTTTCCGCTCATCGATCCACTGAGGTCGTCGACTTCGTCTTGGGCGAGGCGACCGAAGTCGTCGACAACACTCACCCAGCCAACCTGCCCGTTGATCCCGACGATGCGCTCGTGCTGGGAGAGGCGATCGCCGGCCACGCTGAGTTCTTCGTTACCGGGGACGCTGCGTTGCTTCGCCTCAAAACAGCAGTGAGCGTTAAGATGATCTCGCCGCGGCAGCTTTGGGCGACGCTACGAGGATGAACGCTACCGCGTAAATCGTCGTGCATTAAGTGAGGTCGGCCTCAACAGCTACCCAGTAACAATCCGTTCGAAATTTCCAACGCCGGTCACATGCGCTCCCGCTTGTCGCAGAGCGATCGTCCCAAAAACAATCGGGCCTATATGCTGGACTCAGGGAAGCTACACCCGCCGACAGCGCCGCCCACGTTGCGCTCCGCGCCTGCCCAGAACCCGGGTGGCGTGGGGAAGGCGCGACCTCTTCCCCTACCGCAGATTCTCTTCGGTATAGAGCGTCAGCTCGAGCAAGCGCTCCAGAAGCTGATCCGGCGCAATGCCGACGAAGTTTTTGAGCACCAACTCTTTGGCGAACAGGCGGCAGATGTAGCGCAGCTTCAGCATCTTGTTGCGCGCCGCATAGACGAAATCGCGGTGTCCGTTGTTGATCAGGACGAGGTTGCGTTGCGGGTCGTAGCGCGAGCGCCACAGCTCGCCGGCAGCGCGGTGAAACGTGTAGCCGGGGAGGCCCTGGTAGGTCGCCTCGCCGCCGCCGCCCGTGTTTCCGATCAGAGAAGCGCTCACCGTTACCTGCGCTTCGGCGCGGCACACGACGTCGCGCTGGGTGACAACCACTTCGAGTCGTGTAAGCCCGGGCTCTTCGCCGGCGTGGAAGGTCACGACCTCATGGTCGACCGGCGCGAGCATCCCATCCCCCTCGAGCAGTTTCCACGAGAACGTCAGATTTTGATCGACCGAGCGCCGGGCTCGATCGCGCGCCAGCGCGCGCAGCGCGCGCGACCCGGCGATCTCGACCACGCTCGACGTTGGCGAGATCACCACCGAGAACAGCGGACCCGCGTAATCGAAGAATTGCCGCTGCGGCTCGGCTGCTTCGGCGCATTGCGGCGCAGGCATTCCAATCGCCTGCTCTTCCGGCAGCGTTGGCGCGTCGCCGGGCGTAGCTTCCGACAACATCCTCGGCCGCCGCTGGCCTTCACCGCGATGCAGATCGAACCAGTCGTACTCCTCGGCCGGCAGGGCGAGCAGCGCCTCCTTGAGCGCACCCTGCACCGAACGGAGCACCTCCCGGCTCGCGCGCTCTTCCTCTGCCCGCTGCTGATCTTCGACCATCTTGGTGAGCTGCTTCTCGAGCCTGCCAAGCTCGTCCGCAAGGCGTGCGAGCGCTGCATCGTGAATCACACCCAATCGCGTCCCGGGCGTCACACTGAGGTAGGGTGCGTCAATAATCCCTTGCACGTACCCGCTGGTCCACGGCATGCGCGCGAACGCCTCCAGCTCCGCAATGTTCTCGAGCACGCGCGTACCGGAGCGGTAGAGCGATACGCTGTTCGCTGGCGAATGCGCGTGCAGGTATAGCTCGGCGTACACCTCGCTTTGCTCCGGCACGGCCCCATCGAGCTCGTGCAGCAGACGTCCTTCGAATTGGCGCGGTTCGACCTTGTACTCCGCGCGCGCCGTGCGATCGACGACGCGAATCGAAACGCCTGAATGACGTATGCGGTCGCGAAGCTCCGCGGCAAGGTACCACTGGATCTTTTCGCCGCTGAAGTTCTTGATGCCTGGCAGGATGCCGCGGATCAGCACCTCCGTGCCCGCCTCGGGGAAGAGCGCGGGCCGCTGCGTGATGCGGTAGCTGGGATCCCCTTTGCGCAAGTGGAGCTGCCAGGCGCGCCCATCGTCGCCGGTCGAAGTCAGGAACAACTCTTCACCGAGCGTCCAGAAGCTCAACAAACCAATCCCGAACTCGCCCTGAAGGCCGCGCGCGCCCTCGTGCTTCAACCGTCGCTTGACAGAGTCGCAGACATGCGTGGCGACATAGTGTAGGTCGGGCTGACCGTCCGCGTTCCTGCGGACGCCGGCCCCGTCATCCTTCACGCGCAGGTACGGCTGGCCCTTCTCCTTCCCGCGAGTGATGACAACCGTTCCGGCTCCTGCGTCGATACTGTTCTCGACCAGTTCGGCCACTGCTTTCAATGGATTACTCTGCGAGAGCGCGATGATCGTGATCGCGTTCCAATGATCGCCGATGCGGATGTGCCCGCTCATGCGCTGCTTGTCGGTTCGTTGCCGGGAGGGGACGTCGGACATGGATGTACTGATGTCAGATTGCCGAAGCGTTGAGAGTCCGCGGTGGGTATTATGGCGGCCCTCGGCCACTCGAACGATTCCCCCTGTTCGCAGGACGGCCTCAGGCTAGTTGGTTGATGGGGGCCGATTCGGCACCCATCTACTCGTACCGCTCGACCCGCCGGCCCGGCAAACCTCAGCAGCGCTGCGCTTCAGGTTGCTGCATGACTGACGCGACAACAACCTTCTAGGCACTCCCGGCATGCCACCGCAACGCCGGTCGTTTGGCCGTCGACACGAATCAGCCTTCCGGCTCGTACTTGAAGGAGAGCTGGAGACGAGCGCGATAGGCAACGACTCGTCCTTCCTCGATCTTGACGTCGAGCCTCGCTACCTCCGCAATCCGCAGATCGCGGATCGACCCACCGGCCGTCTCGACTGCATTCCTAGCAGCTTCTTCCCACGACGTGGGACTGGTGCCGATCACATCGATTACACGATACACGCCCTGGTCCGCTACCGGCGCGGATTTCTTGGTTGCCATGAATACCTCCGTGGGATGTGGTTAAAACCGATCGATCTCCAGGCAGGACCTAGCGTCGTCGGCGTGTGGCCCCCGTCACAACCGCGACGAGGAAGGCTCGGATGATATGTCCTCAGAGGAGACGCGACCCCGGCGGCTCACGAGCGCCATGCGAACATCCTGATCGCCCAACCGTGCGCAACGAGCTTCATGCCTTCTCTCGCTCCTCCAAGGCGTGCAGCACTTTGGATTCGAGGAAGTCGGAGGCAGCGACCACATGCTTGCGCATGACCCGCTCCGCCGACTTGGGATCACCCGAACTGATCGCGCCCCAGATATCGTCGTGTTCGTCCCAGAGCGTGGCGCGATAGTCGTCCCGGCTCAACACCTCGCGCATTGCCCGGCGCAGATGGTGCCAATGGGTAGCCATAATTTCCTGAACGAGGATGTTTCCCGACACTGCATAGATCAGGAGATGGAAGTCCATGTCGGCATTAATGAGGCGCTGTAGCGAGCGCGACGCAAGGGCCTTTTTGCCCGCGATAATGATGCGCTCGCCTTCTGCCTTGTTTTCTGCAGTGGCATGCTTGGCAGCGAGACTGCTTGCTAGCGGATCTATGGCCGAGCGGAACTCATACACTGCCGCGATAAACTTAGCTTCAAGGGGTGCAACGATGAGTCCTCGTCGCCCTGCTTCGCGCACGAAGTTCTGCTTCCTGAGGATCATCAGCGCCTGCCCCACAGGCTGACGCGAAACGTTGAGCTTCTCGGCCACCATGTCCTGTGCAATACGCTCACCCGGCGCCATTCGACCGTTGCAAATCGCATCCAGGATCGAGTCATACACGCGCTCGAGGGTGGTCGCCGAAGGAGGAAGAGAGTGCATTTAGTAGCTAACCGATCGCGGAGAGTGCGGCGCACAAGAGTGCCGTAATGGTACGCGTCGTCCACCCGGTTGTGTTACGCGATTCGCGATTCGCGATTCGCGATGCACCACCCGGCAGCTGTGCGCCAACGCCTAAACGGTCGGAGGGCAGTGAACCGGCTGGCGCTGGACGCCTGTCTCTGGTGCCCCACGGGTGCGGCAGACTGATGCTGTCGAGCCAGCTTACCGTTCCGACTCACGACGCTGTTTGTGGTCGTTGCGCCACATCACCTCGGCGCCCCCTTCATCTCGCGCGAGCACTCGGCTCGCCACGAAGAGATAGTCCGACAGTCGATTGAGAAATGCACGTCCTTGTGTATTCACGGTGTCAACACGGGCGAGCGCAACCATGTGGCGCTCGGCGCGGCGGCAGATCGCCCGGGCAGTGTGCGCTGCGGCGGTGGCCAAGCCGCCGCCTGGAAGAATGAATTCCTTGAGAGAAGGCAGGTCGGCATTGAGTTGATCCAAGTGCTGCTCCAACCAAGCCACGTCGGTGGCGTCGATGGCCGAGTACCCTGGTACGCTCACCTCACTACCAAGATCGAAGAGACTGTGCTGAACCTCGATCAATGCATCCCGAACCAGCGCACGTGGGTTGTGCGCGATCAGTGTCCCCACCGCGCTGTTGAGCTCGTCGACATCACCGATGACCTCGATCCGCAGGCTGTCCTTCGCCACTCTCGAGCCGTCGCCCAGTCCAGTCTCGCCAGCGTCGCCGGTGCGCGTGTAGATCTTCGAGAGGCGATGGCCCATTAACGCTCTTTGGAGTCAACCCGTGTCGCACTTTCGCGCGGAGGCAGCTCATACATAGGTGTAGAAACCCTTGCCGGTTTTGCGTCCCAGGTCGCCTGCTTCGACCATCTCCTTCAACAGCGGGCAAGGCCTGTATTTGGAATCGCGGAATCCATCCGCGAGAACCTCCATGATCGAGAGACACGTATCGAGACCGATCAGATCGGCCAGCGCCAGCGGTCCCATCGGATGTCCCATGCCGAGCTTCAACGTGGTGTCGATGTCCTCGGCGCTGGCGAGGCCCTCGGAATAGGTATAGATCGCCTCGTTGATCATCGGCAGCACGATACGGTTGGCGACGAAGCCTGGGCTATTGCGTACCTCCACAGGCGTCTTGCCCAGCTCACGACACAGCGCCAGGATCTCGGCGTGCACCTCATCGGCGGTTTGACGGGCGCGAATCACCTCGACCAGTTTCATCACCGGCACAGGGTTGAAGAAATGCATGCCAATGACGCGCTGTGGCCGCTTGGTGATGCTGGCGACCTTGGTGATCGAAATGGACGACGTGTTGGTCGCGAGGATGGCCTCCGTCGCACACACCTCGTCGAGCTTTCGAAAAAGATCGGCTTTCACCGACGCGTTTTCGGTCGCGGCCTCGATCACCACCCGGCAATCCTTGAAGGCCGACAGTGTCGTGACCGGCTCGACGCGTCGCAGGATCGCATCGCGCTCATCCGGCTTGATCTTTTCCTTGTGCACGAGCTTGCCGAGGCTGTTCTCGATCGCGGCACGGCCACGAGCTAGCGCAGCCTCCGAGATGTCGTACATGAGCACGCGATACCCGGCCCCTGCGAAGGCTTGCGCAATGCCGTTCCCCATCGTGCCGGCGCCGACGACGCCCACTACGCTGCTCCGCTCCATGCTACCCGCTCCCCACGTGACGTGACCCTGTAAACAGCACGACGTATCGCGGCGCCGCCGTCAGAACACGGGAGTCTCGCGGTAGCTGCCCCAGATCGTCTTCAGCTTCTCGACGATGTCACCCATCGAAGCACCGGCACGCACCAGCTCGATCGTGACCGGCAGAATGTTTTGATTGTCGTCTTTGGCGACTGTAATCAGCTGCTCGAGAAGTTGCTGAACCTTCTGGTTGTCGCGCTCGCGACGCACCTTGTTGAGCCTTTCCATCTGCCGCTTTTCCGTCGTCTCGTCGTGCGGATGAAGCTCGATGTCGAGGTCCTCGTCTTCCTCCACGTAGCAGTTGACGCCAACAAGCGGCCTCTCACCACTCGCCTTCTTGAGCGCAGACTCGTACGCGAAGTCTGCGATGTGGCGCTGGAACCAGCCCTGCTCGATGAGCTTGATCGTCCCGCCCTGCTTGTCGATCTCGTCGAGGATCTTGAACGTATCCTTCTCGAACTGCGTCGTCAGGCTCTCGAGGTAGTAAGAGCCCGCCATCGGGTCGATGGTGTTGGTGACATTCGACTCGAGGGCGATGATCTGCTGCGTGCGCAACGCGATCTTCATCGCTTCTTCGGTCGGGATCGCGAACGCTTCATCCATGCCGTTGGTGTGCAGGCTCTGTGCTCCGCCGAGCACCGCTGCGAGCGCCTGGAGGCCGGTGCGAACGACGTTGATCTTGTACTGCGGCTTGGTGAGCGAGGCAGCGGCCGTCTGACAATGGAAGCGCAGCCGCATCGACTCCGGATTCTTGGCCCCGAACCGCTCCTTCATGATCTTCGCGTAGACCCGCCGCACCGCACGGAATTTGGCGATCTCCTCGAAGAAGTCCACCTGGCATACGAAGAAGAACGCAAGCCGCGGCGCGAACTCGTCGACGTGCATCCCTGTTTTGGTCACCTCCTCGACGTAGGTGATGAGGTTGGCCATGGTGAAGGCAATTTCATGCAGCGGCGACGAGCCTGCCTCCGAGATGTGATACCCCGAGATGTTGATCGGGTTGTAGCGCTTCATGTTCTTGGCGCAGTACGTGATGCAATCGCGCACGATCCGCACTGAGGGCCGGATGGGAAAGATGAATTCCTTCTGCGCCTCGAACTCCTTGAGGATGTCGGCCTGGATGGTGCCGGAGAGCTTGTTCAGATCGTAGCCGCGCTTCTCCGCCATGACGATGTACATGGCGAGCAGGATCCACGCGCTGGGATTGATGGTGAGCGACACCGAGATCTTCTCGAGGTCGATGCCGTCGCACAGCGCTTCCATGTCCGAGAGCGTGTCGATGGCCACACCCTCGCGGCCCACCTCGCCCTCGCTCATCGGATGGTCCGAGTCGTAGCCCATCAACGTGGGCATGTCGAAGTCGGTGGAGATGCCCGTCTGGCCCTGGGCGATGAGATATTTGAACCGCTGGTTGGTGTCCTCGGCGGTGCCGAAGCCAGCGATCTGGCGCATCGTCCACAGGCGGCTGCGATACATTGTCGGGTACGGACCACGCGTGAACGGATAGCGACCCGGCAAGCCGATGTCCTCGAGCGGGGTCTCCGCCACATCCGTCGCGGTATAGACACGCTTGGCCGGCAGGCCTCCGAAGGTGGCGAATTCCGGCTTGCGTTCGGGCTGCTTGCGCAGGAACGTGGCGACCTCGTTCTTCTCCCATTCCTTGACTTCCTGTCCCAGCTTTTCCAGCGGTTGGTCTGTCATGTCAGCTCTCCGTCTCCACTGAGTTGAATTGCTCGCGGTTCGTCTCGAGATGAATCTCGTGCAGCAACTCCGTGGCCGCGCCATGCGGCGTAAGGTCGCGCGAGATGATGCGATCGGTGAGGGCGTTGATCCTGCCGCCACGATGTCGTTCGAAGTTCGACCGCAGGATCTCGTCCGCGGCCTTCAGCATGCGCCGTTCGGCAATGTGTCTCACGCGCATGGCAATGTCGCCCGATGTCTCGAGCGCTGCGCGGTGTGCGTCGATCGCCTGCGCGAGCTCGATCACCCCCTGATCCTTGGCGGAACTTGTGGCGAGCACCGGCACAGACCACGACGGGGTCTTCGTCAGGAACACGCCCATGGCCATCATCGTCTTCAGGTCGGCGATCGTCTTGTCGGCGTCGGGGCGATCGCATTTGCTGACCACGTGGATGTCCGCGATCTCGAGCACGCCAGCCTTGATTGCCTGGATCTCGTCCCCGAGGCCCGGTGCGGACACGACTACCGTGGTGTGCGATGCACGAACGACTTCGACTTCGTCCTGGCCCACACCGACGGTTTCGATCATCACCATGTCGTAGCCCGCGCCATCCAGGACGTCGACCGCGTCCAGCGTGCCGCGCGCCAACCCGCCCAGCGCGCCACGCGTCGCCATGCTGCGGATGAAGATGCCGGGGTCGCTGACGAGATCGGACATGCGAATGCGGTCGCCGAGGATGGAGCCTCCCGAAAATGGACTCGATGGGTCGATGGCAATGATGCCGACTTTCCTGCCAGTGGCGCGGACGGCCTGGGCGAGCTTGGACACGAGCGTCGACTTGCCGCTTCCCGGCACGCCGGTGATGCCGACGATGTGCGCCTTGCCGGTGTGCCGGTACATCTGGTCCAAGCCTTCGCGCGCATCCTTGCCGCCAGCTTCGGCGCGTGACAGCAGGCGAGCGATAGCGGGTACATACCCCCGCACCGCATGTTCGACGAGCTCGGCCGACGTGAGCTTGCCTCGCATGCTCAGGTCTCCTGGCGGAGCCGCGCATTCAGATCGCGGAAGACGTCCCGGTCGTCGACCACGCGCCGTGCCTTGAAGTCGGTCCTCGGGAACGTGCCCGGATCCACCACATCGATCTTTGCGCGAACGCCGAGCATTTTCTGCAAACGCGCCGCCGTGAGTTTCTGGAACGCAGCGAGGTGTTCCTTGCCGCGGGCGGCCGATTCGGCCTTGGCTTCCACGCGCACGATGAGCTCGTCCATTGCGCCTTCGCGCGTGATCACGATGCGATGCTCACCGCCATAATCGTCGAGATCGTTCAACACGGCGTCGATCTCGCTCGGATAGACGTTCTCGCCACGGATCGTCAGCATCTCGTCGATGCGTCCGAAGATCCCCTGGGGCAAACGGGGATAGGTGCGCCCGCAGGGGTTCGGGCCCATCTCCCACAGTGTGAGGTCGCCCGAGAGCAGACGAATCATCGGCTGCGAAGTGCGCTCCAAATGCGTGTACACGGGTGTGCCGCGCTGGCCGTACGGCACGCGCCGGAACGTCGTCGGGTCGCAGACCTCGGTGTACACGATGTCCTGCCACAGCAGCATGCCTTGCGGCGTCTCTGCGGTCGCGGAGGCGTGCATGAACGGCGACATCTCGGCCATGGTGCCGCAGTCGAAAACCTCGGCCCCGTAGCCTTCCTTGATCTTGTTGCGCACGCCGGGGACGGAGGCGCCCGGCTCGCCCGAGAAGAACATGTGACGCAAGCCGAAGTTGCGCGGATCGACGCCTTCCTTGCGCGCGACATCGGCGAGATGAACCGCGAACGACGGCGTGCCGTAGAAGGCGCTCGGTTTCATCTGGTCGAGCCACTGCGCCGCCCGCGCGCTCATGCCCGGCGCGCCCGCTCCGAACGGAAACGCCCGTGCCCGAAGACGCTCGGCGCCGCAGAGCGCACCCCAGGAACCCATATACAGACTGAAAATTGCGGCGATGAAAACCGTGTCGCTCGGGCGTATGCCCATACCCCACATGATTCGGGCGTGCGCATTGGCAATCGCATCCCAGTCGCCGCGGCTGATGGCAAACGCCGTGGGACGACCCGTCGTGCCCGACGTGCCGTGGATGTGGTGAATCTCGGATTCGGGAGCACAAAGGTAATCACCGAATGGAGGCGTGCGCGTCTGCGCCTCGCGCAGGTCCTTCTTGTTGATGACGGGAACCTTCTCCTCGAAATCTTCGAGCGACCGCAACTGGCTCGGATGAAACCCCGCCTCGTCCCATTTGCGCCGATAGAAAGGAGCGGACTCGTAGGCGTAGCGCGTCACTTCCTTCAGCCTTTCGAGGATCGCCTTGTCGCGCTCCCCCGGGTCCATCGTCTCCCGCTTGGGAAACCAGTAGCGCGACTTGGCTTCGGGCAGATACTCCGGATCGTACTTCGGGGGAAATGACCAGCTTTCCATTGCGTCCTCCTGCCGAGGCATCGCATCGGCTCACGGTTGAAACACGTCCGCGATCAACGGGCGCCGCGCTCCTGAACCAATCGCCGCATGCTGGCGACGATAGCCTCGGGCGGGGTGTCCTGCAGCAGGATCTCGCGTACACCCATTTTCTTCAGGGTCACGACGTCGTCGTCCGGGATCACGCCGCCCCCGACAAGGATGATGTCCTCCGCGTCTTTCTTCTTGAGCAAATTGATGATTTTCGGGAATACGGTCATGTGCGCGCCCGACAGCAAACTGACGCCGATGATGTCGACGTCTTCTTGCACTGCAGCATCGACCACCTCCTCCGCCGATCGATGCAGCCCGGTGTAAATCACGTCCATGCCAGCGTCGCGCAAGCACCGCGCGACGATCTTCACGCCACGGTCATGCCCATCGAGTCCGACCTTCGCGATCAGGACTCGAATCACTTTAGTTTCCTGGTTCATCTCACCTCCTGTGGATGCGCGGCGCGGGGAAGGGTAAGCGCCCGCGAGCGTGTCGCGGTTGTGTTCGGGGGAAGAAGTGGATATGCTGAAACCGGAACGGAATACGGTATACGGTATACGGTGTCAAGTATGTCAGCGACGATTTGACTTTGCAAGCCGACGCATCGCCGTGTTTCCCGCCTCCGGGGTCTCGTGGTGAGAGCGCGCGATGCCAAGAGATAGCGATGCGAAAACTGCTGCGCCTGCCCGCTCCGGCACTGTCCTTGATCGCGATGTGTGATTCGATTGAAACCGGGACGGCCCCCGATTCGTTGGTCGCTCCGTTCGTCCATCGGCGCGATTCGTATAATGGACCGGACCCACTGGCTGTTTGTTCTACGGAATCCGCTCCGCGACTGCCGTCCGATGTGCCGCGGGTCTCCCGCAACGACCACCCGCGGGGAAGTGGTAAGCGCTTGCGGACACTGCTCCCGCCGCAATGATGCCTACGCCGCCAGCCTGCCGGGTCCGGGCGGACGAATGGGAGGCCCGCGTAGGTCGCATCGGGGTCATCACGCTCGACGCGGGCGATCGACTGAATGCGCTCACGCTCGGCACGGCCAGGACCATGCTGCAGCAGTTGACGCAATGGAAATATGACGAGCGAATCGCCGTGGTGGTGCTTCACGCGGCGAGCGAGAAGGCGTTCTGCGCCGGCGGCGACTTGCGCGAAATGTACGCTGCGCAGAAGGCCATGGCTCCCGACGGCGCGTCGGCTCGGGTCCAGGCAAGCGAGCACATCAAGGCGTTCCTGCAGTGGGAATATCGGCTCGATTACGAGCTCCACACTTACGCGAAACCCGTCCTTTGTTGGGGGCATGGGCTCGTCATGGGCGGCGGCCTTGGTTTGATGGTCGGGTGCAGCCATCGCGTCGTGACGGAGTTCTCTCAGCTTTCGATGCCGGAGATCGCGATCGGGCACTTCCCGGACGTCGCGGGATCTTGGTTTCTCAATCGCATGCCAGGACGGACCGGCCTTTTCGCCGGGCTGACCGGCGCGGTGGTGCACCCGGGGGACGTCGTTTTTGCGAAGCTGGCCGATTACGTCGTTCCCCAGGTGCGGAAAGAGGCGATCTTCGATCAGCTGCGCGCACAGTCCTGGAGCTTGCCGCGCGAGCGCAACGACGAGTTGCTCGGGCGCGTGCTTCGCGCAGCCTCTGCAGAATGTGAACCGGGTGAGCGCCCGCTGCACGAGCACTGCGATCTCGTCACCGAACTGTGCTCGAGAGAAACGGTCCCAGACATCGTCGCGGCGATCACCGCGCTGCGGGACAGTAACGACCCTTGGCTTCGTGACGCTGCATCACGGCTCGCGAGCGGCTACCCCGGTTCCGCGTGGCTCGTCCATGCGCTGTTGAAGCGCACGGCTCACCTGTCTCTCGCGCAGGTCTTCTCGATCGAATACGCCGTAGCCATACGGTCTGTCGAGTACGGACAATTCATGGAAGGCATTCGCGCGCTCATCATCGAAAAGGATCGACGCCCGCATTGGGACAGGAAGATCGATGAGATCGACGATGCGTGGGTTGACGATGCGTTCTTCAAGCCCTTGCCCGCAGCCGAGAATCCGTTGCTCGGCCTGGGTGACGGTCCCCCACTTCCGCCCGCGAAAACGTGGGCCTGAGCAAGGAGGCGCCAGCATGTCCGAAGTGATAGAGAGGGTATCGATCTACCAGCCGGCTCAGAAAGGACTTTCCTTTCCCGAATTTCCCACATTCGACGACCCCGAGTCGCACCGCCAGTACTTGAAGAAGCACCTGGTGGCCGCGTGCCGCGCGTTCGCCGTGCACAACCTCGACTACGGGTTTGCGGGCCATCTCACGGTACGGGACCCGGAGTTCACTCATCTCTACTGGACCAACCCGATGGCGGTTCACTTCGCGCAAGTGAAACTGTCGAATCTGATCCTCGTCGATCACAAGGGTGAGGTTGTGCAGGGAACCTATGCGGTCAACCGCGCTGGCTTCGTCTTGCATGCGGCGGTGCACGAAGCGCATCCCGACATCGTCGCGATGTGCCACGCTCACTCCGTCTACGGCACCGCGTGGGCCGCGACGGGGCGTCCGCTGCCTCCCATCACCCAAGATGCGGCCGTCTTTTTCGAGGACCATGTGGTCATCAAGGACCAAGCCGGCCAGGTCGCGGTGGAGGAGGATGCCGGGCATTCGGTGGCGCCCTGGTTCAAGGGAGTCAAGGCGGCCATTCATCAGAACCACGGTCTGCTGACGGTAAGCCGGCACAGCATCGACGACGCCGCTTTCTGGTTCATCGGCCTCGAACGCTGCTGCCGCCAGCAACTGATGATCGAAGCGACGGGAATCGAACCGGTGCTGGTGCCGCCCGATAGGGCTCGATACAGCCGCGAACACGTCGGCAGCTCGTATATCGGATGGCTGCATTTTCAGCCGATCTACGAGCAACTCGTCGCCACGCAACCCGACATGTTCAGCTGATCCGACAACACCACAAGAACGGGACGGGCATCTCGCCTGCGTCCTTCCGCCGCGCGCGGAATTGCCACCACGGACGTCATCATGCAGCACTCGCGACGACGTGTACTCAAGGCGGCCCCTGCTGCCGGGTTGGCCGGAATGGGATCCGGAACGCGAAGGCGCAGGCCGGAACCAACTACAAGATCGCCACGAACATTCCGGTCACGCACCCGATCTTTGTCCGGCTGACCGAGGCCGTAGAAAAGATCAGGGCAGAGACCGGCGGCAAGCTCATCCTGACCATTTTCCCGAATGGTCAACTCGGATCCGACACTGACATGTTGAGCCAGGTGCGATCCAGCGGTATCGATTTTCTGACAATGCCCGGTGTGGTCCTGGCCAAGCTTCGCTCAACAGCGTGAGTTTTGCGTTTCCCGACTATCCGTCGGTGTGGAAGGCCATGGATGGCAACTTCGGCGTTGCTCGCAGCCACCGGCGCCCAAACTGAAACCATTCCTCCAAGCCTCGTGCTGATCACCATCGGGTCGGTCACCGGCGTATCGATCACGGCGCTATTCACTGGCGGCCTGCTGCCCGCGGTCGTCGTCGGCGTCATCCTCTGTGCGGTGGTGTCGTACCGCTACCGCAACGAGGATCTGTCGCACGTGACCAAGAGCACCAAGGCCGAGATCAGGCGTCACCTCGTTTCGGCCCTACCCGCGCTCGCCCTTCCCTTCGTCATCCGTTTCGCCGTCGTCGAAGGGATTGCCACGGCGACGGAGGTCTCGACGATCGGGATCTTCTACGCCTTTCTGACCGGGTTATTGATCTACCGTGAGTTCGACTGGAGCCGACTCAGGCCGATCCTGGTCGAGACTGCTGCCCTCTCCGGGGCCATCCTCCTGATCATCGCAGCCGCAACCGGAATGGCCTGGGCGCTCACCCAGTCGGGGTTCTCGAACGCCCTCGCCGAGCAGGCTTTGAAACTACCCCGCTTCGCCATGAGCTTCCTTGCCGCCTCCATCGTGGGTTCATCATTCTGGGCAGCGTGCTGGAGGGCATACCGGCCATCGTTCTGTTTGGGCCGCTGCTATTCCCCATTGCGCAGAAGGTCGGCGTGAACGAAGTGCACTATGCCGTGGTGGTGATCCTGTCGATGGGCATTGGACTCTTCGCTCCGCCCTTCGGGGTGGGCTACTACGCCGCGTGCGCCGTCGGACGAATCGACCCGGCCGAAGGTATTCGGCATGTGGTTGGCTATATGATCGCGCTGCTCATCGGCGTCATCATCATCGCCGCAGTGCCATGGTTCTCTACCGGATTTCTATAGGCTGGTGGGGCGCCCCCAAACGCGCGCCCGCTCGACGTCGCTGAACCGTACGTCCTCCAGGGAAATCGAGCGACCAAGTTATAAAGGCGTCAGCCAGCGCGCCATTTGCGCTCGGCCTCGTTCCACGCTTCGAGAGGCTGCAGATCAGGCACCCATGCCAGTCCCGACTTGGCATCTGAGGACACTGCCTCGGGCGTGACCACCACGTCGAGGAGCGCCGGCCTGTGGGCGATGGCGCGATCGAGAGCGGCGTCGAGATCCCCCGATTGCTCGACGCGCTCGGCATACATTCCGAACGCCCGCGCCATGGCCGCGTGGTCGGCGAATTGCAGGCGCGTCCCCACCACCCGACCATACGTCTTTTGCTGGTCGTCCACCTCGATCTGCCACGCCCCATTATTGGCGACGACGATCAGCACCGGAGCCTGATGGCGCACAGCGGTGTCGATTTCCATGGCATTGAAGCCAAAGGCGCCGTCGCCGGTCGCCACGACGACCAGGCGATCAGGCAAGGCGAGACTTACCGCGTTGCCAAATGGTGTCCCCACACCGATGCATCCGAGGGGACCGGGATCGAGGTACACACCGCCCGAAAGGGCCACGCGCGCAAAGCTCAGGAAGTCGCCTCCGTCGGCAATCACCACGCTGTCCTTGTCGAGCTTGCGCTGGATGGCTGCGAGCAGCTGGTTGGGATGCATTCGGCCGTCACTGCCGGATGGCGTGTCGGCCATCGTTCGCTGCAGCTTCTGCACGCGTTCCAGATGACGCGCACGCGTGCGGTTGACCCAATCGCGGTCGACTGCAGGTGCGCGTGCGGCGGCACGTTCCACGATGGCATCGAGCGCAAGCGCCGGTCGTGCGAGAAGCTCGACGGCGCCGCGCCGATTGTCGCGCAGCTCCGACGGCGCGTCGGCGATGCGCACGAACCTGGCCGATCCATACACGGCCGGCGAGCCGTACGCGAGCTGAAAGTCGAGGCGACGCCCGATGGTGACGATCACATCGGCCTCGCTCATCACGCTGCCGCGCATCGCACCGACGACAGCGGGATGCTCGTCGGGAACGATGCCGCGGCTCTCGCCCGTATCGAGGTACAGCGCGCCGAGGGCATCGAGAAAGCGCGCGATCTCGGCCCCGGCGCCACGTGCGCCGCGGCCGGTGATGACGAGTGGCCTGCGTGCCGACCACAGGAGCTCCACGGCAGCCGACACCAGTGCCGGATCCGGCGACAGCACCGGGCGCGGCTTCACGCGAAAATGCTCCTCGAGCTGCAGCGCCACCGGCACCTCCTCGCGCAGCGTGTCGGTAGGGAAATCGAGATACACGGGCCCCGGCTCGCCACCATGACCAAGCGCATGGTCGACCGCGACATCGAGCTCCTTCAGCACGAGCGCGGCATGACGCACGGTGCGTGCGTAGCGCGTGATCGTACGCACGAGATCGGTGTGCACGATGTCCTGGAGAGCCCCGCGGTTCTCCTGCAAGCGCGGCGGCGTGCCGGAAAGCACGAGGACCGGCGCGCGCGAGACGTGCGCGTTGGCGATCCCGGTCATGGCATTCGTCACGCCCGGACCCGCGGTGACGAGCGCAACGCCGAGACCCCCGGTCACCTCGGCATGAGCGTGCGCCATGTACACCGCCGCACGCTCGTCGCGCACATCGATGATGCGAATGCCCTCCGCATCGATCTGCATCCACATCGGCATGATGTGCCCGCCGCAAAGCCCGAACACCCGATCGACTCCACGGGCCTTGAGGAACCGCGCGATGACGCTGGCGGCGGCGTTGGAGGAGATTGGCGAGGGCATAAGACCTCCGTGTGAGCTGACGATGCAAATGTGAAACGAATGACGCACGTGCGCCCGCACCTGCACCTGCAATGTAGCGCACGGGAACGCCTGTCGTGCGCTTCGCTTCGGCACGGCCCGCGTCGCAGAGGACCGTTCTCGGCAGGCAGGGCATTGAGGTCGTGGCGGGCGCGACATGGAAGACGTGACGTGACGTGGCAGGCATGACGTTCAGCCCGCCGCGCATCGTCTGTTGCCTTGTGACTTCCGGGCATCGCCACTACAATGTTCGCAGCCAAAGGTGCCCTCGGCGAGATCATCGAAGAGGGTTAAACGGGAAACAGGTGCGTCATCGCAAATGACCAGGCCTGTGCTGCCCCCGCACCGGTAAGCAGGTGTACATCCATCACCACGCCACTGCAGGCACGGCCTGTGGGAAGGCGATGGATGGCGACGCAGATGCCGCGTCGCTCCTGCGAGCCCGGATACCGGCCTTGGGCCGAAGCCGAAATCCCGCGGGTGGCGGTGATGGCACTCCTTGAGTCCGTGCCCCTCATCCACTCCCCGCGGTCCTATAACCGTTGCAGCCTGCGGGGACGCTTGCTGCGCACTGGGGAGATATCCGGATGTCTACGTACCGAGTCGTCGCGGCGATCACGTTGTCGGGTGCCGCGCTATCGTTGGCCTCTACCGCGCGCGGCGAGGAGCCGCCCGTCCCTCGGATCTTCACCGTCGTCACGGCGACACGCACTCCGCAGCCCGTTTCGTCTTTGCTTTCCGATGTGCGAGTCATCGATGCCACCGATATTGCCGATGCGGGCACCTCGTCTCTGACCGAGCTCCTGCGCGCCAAGGGAGGGGTCGAGATCACGGCGAACGGCGGGCCTGGACAGGTGTCGGGTGTTTTCCTGCGCGGCACCAACGCCAACCATGTGGTGGTGCTGGTCGACGGCGTGAGAGTGAATTCGGCAACGTCGGGCACTACCGCGCTGGAAAAGATTCCGCTCACCGAAATCGACCACATCGAGATCCTGCGTGGGCCCGCAAGCAGCCTATATGGCGCAGACGCGATCGGCGGTGTCATCCAGATCTTCACCAAGCAGGGAATCGATGGGGTCTCAACGAGTGCCGGTGGCGGTACCTGGGACACGCAACGTTACACCGCCGGATGGGGACGCACCATTGGCCCGACGCGCTTCAGCCTGCAGGCGGGATACGAACATACCCGGGCCTTTTCGGCAACCAACGCGAGGAACGCGTTCTCGTACAACCCGGACCGTGATCCGTATCGCAACACCAACTTCGGCGCCAGTGTCAGTCACGACTGGGCGTCAGGTCACACGGTGAGCGCACGTACGCTGCTGACCGAGGGGGTCACCCACTTCGATGCGGGACCGAGCACCGATGACGTCAACAAGCAGCGCCTCGCCACGTACGCGCTGGAGAGCCGGGACACGATCAGCTCCAATTGGCAGAGCACGCTGCGACTGGCACGCGGCACCGACGACTCGAGGGTGACCGGGGGCTTTCCGAGCAAGTTCCGAACGGACCAGGACCAGGCCACCTGGCAGAACGAATTTGCGCTGCTAGGAGGCCTTGTTGCAGCAGGCGCCGAATATCGACGCGAAGACGTCGAGAGTACAACCGCGTTCACCACCACGAGCCGCACGATTCGATCGGTGTTCGCCGGCTATTCGGGCGGCCTCGGCCCGCATCTTCTGCAGGCGTCCGGCCGGCATGACCACAACTCGCAGTTTGGAACGGTGAACACCGGCAATCTCGCTTACGGT
Source organism: Pseudomonadota bacterium (assembly GCA_030946875.1). GTDB lineage: Bacteria > Pseudomonadota > Gammaproteobacteria > Burkholderiales > Casimicrobiaceae > CAIWHR01. Next base: position 32,448 of record JALYXY010000161.1, read on the forward strand.
TACCGCATCACACCCGAACTCCGCGTTACGGGCTCTGTCGGCAATGCCTTCAAGGCGCCAAGCTTCAACGATCTTTACTTCAGCTCCGCTTTCTTTTCGGGCAATCCGAATCTTCAGCCCGAGCGCGCTCGCAATTACGAAGCGGCGATCTACTACGACTCCGGTGCGCAACGCGCAGGGCTCACGTTGTATGAGAACCGGATCCGCAACCTGATCGCCGTCGACAGCACGTTCACCACTGTGGCCAACATCAACGAGGCGCGCATTCGAGGTGGCACCGCGTACTACGGCATGGACTTCGCCGGTTATCGAGCCAAGGCGGAGCTCACGCACCATGAACCCATCAACGTGACAACGGGCAAGGACCTCGTCCGCCGCGCCAGGGACTTTGGCAGTTTCAGCCTCGACAAGGCACTGGGCGCGTGGCGGGCCGTGGCCGAGGTCGTTGCGCAGGGACGGCGTTTCGATTCGGCGGCGAATACCGAAGCCTCGCGGCTTGCGGGGTACGCGCTGCTCAATCTGCACGCGGTGTATGCGATATCTCCGGCGATCAACGTTTCCGCACGCTGGAACAACGTGCTCGACAAGCAATACGAGCTGGTGCGCGGCTACAACACGCCCCGGTCCAACGTCTTCGTTGCCATCGAGTACACCGCGCGATGAGCGGCTGCCCCGGACGCATTGGGGACCCCGGGGCGGAGTAGATGCGCCGGGCTCTCCAGGTATGGGCCCTGCTTGCATTCGTGGCATGCGGGGCTGTGATGACATCGGTCGCCACGGGGAGCACCCACATCGACTTTGCGGACGTAGTGCGGCTCGTGTTTCGGAACGAATCGAGCGCGGCATCGGAAGTGATTCATCGCCTGCGACTTCCACGCACGATGGCCGCATTCGCCACCGGTGGCCTGCTCGCGGTGGCGGGCGCCCTGATGCAGGTACTGCTGCGCAATCCGCTGGCCGATCCGTACGTACTCGGCTTGTCGGGTGGCTCGGCGGTCGGAGCTCTCGCGGCCATGATCTTCGGCTTGAGCGGGGCTTTCATCGACCTGGGTGCATTCTCCGGCGCGCTGCTTTCGATGCTCACGGTCTTTGCAATGGCGAACCGCGACCTGGGCTGGCTGCAGTCGGCGAGCGAAGCCGATGCGTCGCCACGCTTGCTGCTCGTGGGTGTCGTCCTTGCGGCCGGCTGGTCGGCGATCGTCACCTTGATGCTGACCATGGCATCGGAGGCGCAGTTGCGTGGGATCCTGTTCTGGCTGATGGGCGACTTGAGTGGCGCCGATGCCTACGCCTTTACGTTGGCCGCGCTGGCGGTGCTCGTCGTTGCGATCTATCCCTGGTCGCGCGATCTCAATGTGATGCTGCGCGGACCTGTCCTCGCGCAGTCACTCGGGGTACCCGTCGCGCGCGTGCGACGTCTCATCTACTTTGCCGCGTCGCTCGCGACAGCGCTGGCAGTGACCACGGCAGGGACGATCGGCTTCGTCGGTCTCATCGTGCCGCATGCGCTGCGTCTGGCAATCGGCAACGATCAGCGCGTGCTGCTTCCAGCTTCCGCGCTCGCCGGCGGAGCGTTGCTGGTGATCGCCGACACCCTCGCGCGCTCGGTGCTGGCGCCGCAGCAGCTTCCCGTGGGCGCGGTGACTGCGGTGATTGGCGTGCCGACGTTCATGTTCTTGCTGTTGCGCGTCGGACGGACGCGATGAGCGTGTCTCACACTGTCATGCTCCAAATCGACCGTCTCGCGCTGTCCGTCGCCGCACGCACGCTGCTGCGCGAGGTCTCTCTGAGCATCGAGCCCGGCGAATTGTGGTGCATCGTCGGTGCGAATGGTGCGGGCAAAACGCTGTTCCTGCACACGCTCATCGGATTGCGCGCGATCGAGCATGGCGAGATCCGATTGCGCGGAAGAGCCGTCGATCAATGGTCGCTTGCCGAGGCAGCGCGCGTACGGGGCTTTCTACCGCAGTCGACGTACCACGCATTTCCGATGCGCGTGCTCGATGCGGTGGTGATGGGCCGCTATCCGTATCTATCACGCTGGCGATGGGAGCAGGACGAGGACCGCCTGCGCGCCGTGGATGCGCTTGCGGCGGTGGGCCTGCCCGAGCTTGCCCATCGCGACATCATGACCCTGTCCGGTGGTGAAAGGCAGCGCGTCTGCATCGCCGCGCTGCTGGCCCAGGATGCGCCGCTGTTGCTGCTCGACGAGCCGGTGTCGCACCTCGATCTGCGCCACCAGATCATCGTGCTGCAGCATCTTCGGCAGCTCGCCGACGCCGGCCGGGCGGTGATGCTGTCGATCCACGATCTCAATCTCGCGCACCGATTCGCGACGCACGTGATGCTGTTCCGGGGTGGCGGTGCCTGCATTGCGGGGCCCGTCGACGAGGTCATGAACGAAGCTGCGCTTTCCGATGCCTTCGGATGTCGGGTGACACGGATCACTGCCGCGGAACGCACGCTGTTCCTGGCGGCGTGAGCGCGGCGGACACAACCCATGAGCGCCAACCTGCCGAATGCCGCCGCGCACACCGCGTTCGCGTGTCCCGCGTTATTCATCAGCGCCGTCGCATCCGGTCAGGGCAAGACGTCGGTGACGGCTGCGCTCGCACGCCTGCATTCGCGCAAGGGCCGCGGCGTGCGCGTGTTTAAGACGGGGCCAGACTTCCTCGATCCAAAGATCCTGGAGATGGCAAGCGCCGCGTCCGTGTTCAACATCGATACCTGGATGGTGGGCATTGAAGAGTCCCGCGCGTTGCTGGCCGAGGCGGCGCAGGCATCTGACTTGATCCTTATCGAAGGCGCGATGGGACTCTTCGACGGCGAGCCTTCGGCGGCGGACCTTGCACGCGAGCTTGGCGTGCCCATTGCCGCGCTCATCGATGCCAGTGCCATGGCGCAGACATTCGGAGCCGTTGCGCACGGCCTGCGAAGCTATCGTCCGACGCCGTTTGCCGGCGTCATCGCCAACCGTGTCGCCGGCCCGACCCACGCCCGCATGCTCGCCGACAGTCTGCAACTTGGCACGCGGTTGCTGGCCGCGCTGCCGCAGCTCGAGGTGACACTCGCCGAACGTCACCTCGGGTTGGTTGCGGATGCGCAAGGCAATGACATCATGCACGCGATCGATCTCATGGCCGATGCCCTGCAAGCGTCGGGCTTCACGGATCTGCCGGCCGCGGTGACGTTCCCCGCGCGACGCATGCCGCCGGTGGAACCGCTGCTGGCCAGGCGCACGGTCGCCGTGGCACGTGACGCTGCATTTTCTTTCATCTACCCTGCGAACCTGCGATGCCTCACCGACATGGGCGCGCGGCTTCGCTTCTTCTCGCCGGTGGCGGACGAGCCCGTGCCCGACTCCGACGCGCTGTATCTGCCCGGAGGCTACCCGGAGCTGCATGCGGAGACGCTGGCGCGCAACCATCGCTGGAACGCGAGCGTTCGCGCCTACACCGACAGCGCGCGCCCGGTTCTCGCGGAGTGCGGTGGCATGATGGCCATCGTCGACACCCTGGTGACGGCCGATGGCAGGCGCCATGCGATGGCCGGTCTGTTGCCCGGTACGGTATTCATGACCGATCGCGTGACCGCCATCGGTCTGCAGGCGTTGCCGTTGCCGGAGGGCGAATTGCGCGCTCACACATTCCATCATTCGCGGATGGAAAGCCCGGCCGAACCATCGCTGCGCTCAATTCCGCATCGCTACGTTACCGGCGAAGCGGTATACCGCCAGGGGTCTATCACGGCAACGTACGTGCACGCTTATTTCCGCTCGAATGCACGCGCGAGCGCCGGGTTGCTGCTTCCGCGACATCCATGATGAACGCGTTGCGTCTCATGGCGATGATGGTCGCGTGCGCGTGGCCGGCAAGCGCGTCCGCCGAGGTCCGGGTCATCGATGACCGTGCCGTGCCGGTGGTGCTCCAACGCCCGGCCAAGCGCATCATCAGTCTGGCGCCGCACGCCACCGAGCTGCTTTTTGCCGCCGGCGCGGGAGACCGTATCGTCGGCACCATCGAGTTTAGCGATTTCCCGCCCGCCGCAAAAGCCATTCCACGGATCGGCAGCAGTGCGTTGCTCGATCTCGAGCAGATCGTGCGCCTCGATCCCGATCTTATCGTCGTCTGGCTCCACGGCAATGCGCAATCGCAGCTCGATCGGTTGCAGCGCCTTGGCGTGCCGATGTTCTACACCGAGTCGCGCAAGCTCGAGGACATTCCGCGGGCGTTGCTGCAATTCGGAACGCTCGCCGGCAGCGAGAGCACGGCGCGCAAGGCAGCCGCCGACTTCTCCACGCGTCTTGGTGCGCTGCGTGCCCGGTATGCGCAGCGCAGCCCGGTACCGCTCTTCTGGCAGGTGTGGGCGCGACCACTCTTGACCATCAACGGCCAGCAGCTCATCAACGATGTGATCCGCCTGTGCGGCGGCGTCAACATCTACGAGCGCGCACCGATGCTGGTGCCTGCCATCACGATCGAGGCGGTCGTGGAAGCAAATCCGGAGGCGATCATCACGACCAGCAGCGATTCCGCAGCCGACGGCAGCGACGGCCTCGACCTGTGGCGCAAGCTGCCGAGCCTGCGGGCGACCACGCTCGGTAACCTCCTCGTTCTCGACGCCGAGAAGATCCATCGCCAGTCACCGCGCATCCTGGAGGGCGCTGGCCAATTGTGCGAGCAGCTCGATCTGGTGCGATCCCGTCGCAAGCCATGACCTACACGCGTATTGCCTGCCTGTCGACCGAGGTCGTCGAGACGATCTACCTCCTCGGGGCCGAAGATCGCATCGCCGGCATCTCCGGCTTCACGGTGTACCCGGCGCGGGCACGCAAGGAGAAGCCGAAGATCAGCGGCTTCTCGAGCGCACGCATCGATCGCATCCTGGCCGTGCAGCCCGACCTGGTGATCGCCTTTTCCGATTTGCAGGCCGATATCGTCGCCGAGCTGATCAGGCGGGGCATTGAAGTGCATGTCTACAATCATCGCGACGTGCGCGGCATTTTCGAGATGATCGCTTCCGTCGCGGCGTTGATCGGCGACTGCACTGCAGGCGAGCGCCTGAACGCGGAGCTCGAGCGCAGCATTGCGGCCGTTCGCAAGCGCGTCCGCGTCGACGCTCGGCGTCCGCGTGTGTACTTCGAGGAATGGGACGAGCCGCTCATCTCCGGCATCGGCTGGGTCGGCGAGCTCATTGCGATCGCCGGCGGCGACGATTGTTTTCCGGAGCTCTCGCGCCAGCAGAGCGCGACCGGGCGCGTCATCGGCGATCCCTCCGAAGTGGTGCGGCGCGCACCCGATATCCTCATTGCGTCGTGGTGCGGCAAGAAGGCACGCGTCGACCAGATCGCCGCACGTCCAGGATGGTCCGATGTGCCCGCGGTACGCGAGCATCAATTGTTCGAGATCAAGTCGGCGGACATTCTCGCTCCCGGACCTTCCGCGATCACCCGAGGGCTCGCGCAAATGGCCGACATCGTGCAATCGTGGACGGACGTGCACTCGACACTGCGAGTTGCCGATAGACATCGATGAACGTTGCACGGCAGCCCATGCGCGGCACGATCATGATTCAGGGCACGACCTCAGATGCAGGCAAGAGCACGCTGGTGCTCGGACTGTGCCGACTGTTGCGGCGACGCGGCATCCGCGTGGCGCCCTTCAAGCCGCAGAACATGGCGCTCAACAGCGCCGTGACGCGTGACGGGGGCGAGATCGGTCGCGCGCAGGCGCTGCAGGCCGAAGCTGCAGGGATCGACGCGCATACTGACATGAATCCGGTGCTGCTGAAGCCAACTTCCGATACTGCCGCACAGGTCGTCATCCATGGGCACGCGCGTGCGGACATGAGCGCCAACGCGTACCACGACTACAAGGCGATTGCATTGCGCGCGGTGCTCGAGTCCTATGAGCGCCTGCGTGCGAGCTACGACGTCATCGTCGTCGAGGGCGCGGGCAGTCCCGCCGAGATCAACCTTCGGCACGGCGACATCGCCAACATGGGATTCGCGGAGGTCGCGGATTGTCCCGTCGTCATCATCGGCGACATCGATCGCGGCGGCGTGTTCGCGCAGCTCGTGGGGACGCTCGACTGCCTGTCACCGAGCGAGCGGGAACGCATCGTCGGATTCGTGATCAACCGTTTTCGCGGCGATCGGGCGCTGCTCGAGCCGGGACTCGTATGGCTCGAGGAACGTACCGGCAAGCCGGTGCTGGGCGTCCTTCCGTTCCTGCGTGGCCTGCATCTCGACGCAGAGGACGCCATCGACACGACGCAGCACGCCGGTGCGCCCGAATCGCGGCCGTTGCACGTGGTCATTCCGGTGTTGCCGCGCATCAGCAATCACACCGATTTCGATCCGCTGAGCGCCCATCCGCGCGTCGACGTGACATTTGCGGGACCGGGCAGGCCGCTGCCGCCCGCAGATCTCGTGATCTTGCCCGGCAGCAAGAACACGCGTGCCGATATGCACTGGCTGATTTCGCAGGGCTTCGCGGCCGACATCCAGCGCCACCTGCGTTACGGTGGCAAGCTCATCGGCATCTGTGGCGGAATGCAGATGCTGGGTACGGTGATCCTTGATCCCATCGGCGTGGAAGGTGAATCCGGCAGCACACGCGGTCTGGGCCTCCTCGATTTCGAGACCACCATGGGACCGCAGAAGGTCCTCAGACGAGTGAGTGGACGGCTGCGCATCGGAGCCGGCGCGTCCGTCACGGGCTATGAGATCCACATGGGAGAAAGCCGCGGCCCGGCGCTTCATCGCAGCGCCGTCGATCTCGGCATCCATTCGGATGGAGTGCTCGCCGAGGATGGCCAGATCATCGGTACGTACTTGCACGGCCTGTTCGACGAGCCTCGGGCGTGCGCTGCATTGTTGCAATGGGCGGGCCTGGAGCACGCCGAAGGCGTCGATTACGCTTCGTTGCGCACCCGCAGTATTGATAGCGTCGCGGACAACATTGCATCCGCGATCGACATCGACTCGCTACTGGTCGCAGTGCAGAGGTGGGCGCTGCGCGCCGATCGCCGCATCAGTGTGACCTGATGATTCCATCGAGGCGATCCTGTGCGCACATCAGCTCGCCTTCGCCGCGACATAGCGCCCTGGCGCGAGCTCGATCTCGCGATACCGCCCTTTCCCAAGTCGTTTGGGCGCAGTCACCTTCGGGCCCGCATGTGATGAAAGCCATTCGCTCCAATCAGGCCACCAGCTTCCCGGAACCTCACGTGCGGTGGCCAGCCATTGGTCAGGGTCGGGCGTCGGGTTGCCCGCCAACCAGTGCTGGCGCTTCTTCTTGGCGGGATGGTTGATCACTCCGGCGATATGACCGCTCGCCCCCAGAACGAATCGCACATCGCCGCTCAGGAGCTCCGTCGAGGCATACGCGGTACGCCACGGCACGATGTGGTCTTCGCGCGACGCGTACACGAACGCGGGTATGTCGATCGTGGTGAGATCGATAGCCTCGCCGCACAGCTCGGTGCGGCCCGGGACGCGCACATTGTTCTCGAGATAGCAGTTGCGTATGTACCAGCAGAACATCGGGCCCGGCAAATTGGTGTTGTCGGCATTCCAGTACAGCATGTCGAAGGCCGGAGGAGCCTTGCCCTTGAGATAGCTGTTCACGACGTACTGCCACATGAGATCGTTCGCGCGAAGCGAGGAGAACGCAAAACCGAGCTCCTTGCCATGCATGATCCCGCCGCTCCCGATCTTGGCCTCTCGCGCGGCGACGCTTTTCTCGGTCACCAGCGCACCAATCTCGCCGGTGTCCCGGAAGTCGAGCATCGCCGTCATTAGGGTAATGCTGGCTGCCGGATCCTCGTCGCGCGCTTTGGCGACTGCGAGGGCCGTGGAGAGGAGCGTGCCTCCGATGCAAAAGCCGAGCGTGTTGACGCAGTCCGCGCCGGTGATCGAGCGCGCCACCGACAACGCCTTCAGCACGCCATCCTCGAGGTAATCGTCCCAAGTCAAGGTGCCCTGCTCCTCGCCGACATTGCGCCAGGACAGCATGAACACGGTGTGGCCCTGCTCGACGAGGTAGCGGACAAGGGAGTTCTCCGGCTGAAGGTCCATGATGTAGAACTTGTTGATGCAGGGCGGGATCATGACCAACGGCCGCGCATGGACCTGAGCGGTCAGCGGACGGTACTGGATCAACTGGATGATCTCGTTTTCGAAGATGACTGCGCCAGGCGTGACCGCCAGACTCTTGCCGACTTCGAACGCCGCCTGATCGTTTGTGGAAATGCGCCCCCTCGCCAGATCCTCCAGGAACAGACGCATGCCTTCGGCAACGCTCTGTCCTCCGGTTTGTGCCGCAAGAGACATGGCTTCCGGATTACTCAGGAAGAAGTTGGACGGGCTGAGCGCCTCTACGAACTGCCGGGTGCCCATGCGCAAACGTGCCTTGGTCGGCTCGTCTACCGGCGCCGCCTCTGCCGCCTGCTGCAGCATGAGGGAATACGCCAGATAGGCTCGCTTGACCAACTCGAAGCGTGGATCGCTCGTCCAGGAATCTCCAACAAAGCGCTTATCCTGCTCCACGGCGGCGCCATCCGGCGTGGTACGTGGCCACGCCGTAACTCTTGGCATGAATTGCTCCCAATACGATGCCAGCTGTCTGAAGAACTCCTGCTGAACGCCAGCATATTCGCGAGCGACCGAGACGAGGTCGGAGCTTAGCTGGCCGGTTGCGCGGGAGGCATTTGCGCCGGGCGGGGCGAACATACGGGCAGCCGCCTCGCTCGCTTGCAACAGATTTGCCAGTAGCTGGCCGGGATCGTCTGGTTTGCTGTTCATGGCAACCTCACAATGAAAATTTCGTTATCCGTATGGGATGCTTACGGAGCGACGTCTATGAGACTCTTGCGCCGGAAAACAAAATAATGGCTCTGCGATGTGCAGTTTGGGCAGGTCACCCGCTCCAGCGCCAAAGCCACTTGGTCCCTTCTGGCCTGCGAGCTCACCATTTTCGGCGATTGATCTCTTTCAGCATCTCGATCGACATCTCGCGTTCGGCGACCATGCGTTTGAGCTTGGCATTCTCTATCTCCAACTCGCGCAATCGCTTCACGTCCGCCGGCTGCAGCGTCCCGAACCGTCGCCGCCACA
>JALYXY010000127.1 GCA_030946875.1 Pseudomonadota bacterium
CCTATTACAACCTCGAGGAGCTCTGGTCGCCACCGGCGCGGCGCCTGCCGGCGCGGGATCGCGCAGCCGCGTGATCCACCGGCGCGCTCGACCCGCGCACCGGCCTGATTCAGGGTGCCCTGGACGAGCGCACGTCCTGCAGTGGGGTCGTCGCGCTCGCTGCCGGGCAACTTTCCGCGCGTGAAGGTCAAGGTCGTGGCGTTCGGCCGACGAATGCCAGGCTGGGTGGGCGAGGCGTGGTCGGACTACGCCCGCCGCATGCCCCGCGAGTGGAATCTCGAGCTCGTCGAACTCAGGCCCGAGTCGCGCGATCGCGGCAAGCCCGTGGCGGGCCTCCTCGCAGTCGAAGCGCAGCGGGTCGCGGCCGCCACACGCGGCGCCCGGGTGATCGCGCTCGATGAACATGGCCAGGCGTGGACCACACCCGAGCTGGCCAGTGCGATGAGTCGCTGGGCAGCCACCGGTGAGGAGGTAGCGTTCGTGATCGGCAGCGCGGATGGCCTCGATCCGGCCCTCAAGCGCGCGGCGGCCGCCGTGGTCGCGCTTTCCGCGCTAACATTGCCGCATGCACTCGTCCGTGTCCTGCTCATCGAGCAGCTCTATCGCGCCGCTTCCATCCTTGCCGGCCATCCGTATCACCGTGCGTGAGCGGCATGGCCCGGCGGATGCGCCGAGCCATTTCCCGCTGCACAGGGACGGCGTGATCGCATCGCCTCGGATGTGCCGATGACCCAATCTTTCGTGTATCTGGCCTCCCGCAGCACACGGCGCCAGGAGCTCTTGCGCCAGATCGGCGTGCGTTTCGAGGAGCTGCGGTTTCGCGAGGCCGCGGGACGTCCGGCCGACGTCGTCGAAGGCGCACTCGACGCTGAACCGCCGCATCACTATGTCGAGCGCATTGCGCGCACCAAATCAGCCGTGGGCTGGCAGCAGGTGCAGCGACGCGTGCTGCCGGCACGACCCGTGCTCGCCGCCGACACCGAAGTGACGATCGATGGCGCGATCTTCGGCAAGCCGCGCGATGCGATCGACGCCACCCGCATGCTGTCGCGACTCGCGGGTCGCACGCACCAGGTGCTCACCGCGGTCGCGCTGCGGTGGCAGGACGAGCTCGTGGTCGAAGTCTCCCGGTCCGAGGTGACGATAGCCCCGCTCACGCCGGATGAGATCGAGCGCTACGTCGCGACCGGCGAGCCCTTCGACAAGGCCGGAGGGTACGCGATCCAGGGCCGCGCGGCCGCATTCATCACCCGCATCGAAGGCAGCTACTCGGGGGTCATGGGGCTGCCGTTGTACGAGACCTCGCAGCTTCTCGGGCGCATCGGCTTCCCCGCCTTATGAGCCGCCGCGGCACCGCACGCACCGGTGTCGCCGCTTCGCCCGCCGAGCTTCGCCATGACTCGTCATGAGCCATGAGATCCTCATCAATGTAACGCCCCAGGAAACTCGCGTCGCGATGCTCGAGCAGGGCGTCGTGCAGGATCTCCACATGGAACGGGCGAGCGCGCGCGGGCTCGTCGGCAACATCTATCTCGGACGCGTTGCCCGCGTGCTCCCCGGAATGCAGAGTGCGTTCCTCGAGATCGGGCTCGAGCGCGCGGCCTTCCTGCACATCGCCGACATCTGGGAGCACCGCCAGAACGGGCACGGCGGCGCGGACACACGGCCCATCGAGAAGGTTCTGCACGAAGGGCAGGCGCTGCTCGTGCAGGTCATCAAGGATCCGCTCGGCACCAAGGGGGCGCGCCTTTCCACCCAGGTGAGCCTCGCCGGGCGCCTGCTCGTTTTCCTGCCGCAGGACTCGCACATCGGCATCTCGCAACGCATCGAGGACGAGGGCGAGCGCGAGATGCTGCGCGAGAAGCTGCAACGGCTCTTGCCTGAAGGCACGACCGGCGGTTTCATCATCAGGACAATGGCGGAGACGGCCACGACGCGCGAGATGCAGGCCGACATCGAATATCTGACGAAGCTCTGGCGCGACCTCAATGTGCGGGCGCGCGAGGTGCCGGCACCGGCATTGCTCTATCAGGATCTCTCGCTCGCCCAGCGCGTCCTGCGTGACATGGCAACCGACGAGACCTTGCGCGTGGTGGTCGACTCGCGCGAGACCTTCATCAAGATACTCGACTTCGCGCGCGAATACACGCCGGCGCTGGTCGAGCGCATCGAGCACTATTCCGGCGAGCGGCCGCTGTTCGACTTGAATGGTGTGGAGGACGAGATCGAGAAAGCGCTCGGGCGGCGCGTGGATCTCAAGTCCGGGGGTTATCTCATCATCGACCAGACGGAGGCGATGACCACGATCGACGTCAACACGGGCGGCTTCGTCGGGGGCCGCAGCTTCGATGACACGATCTTCAAGACCAACCTCGAAGCAGCACAGGTGATCGCACGCCAGCTTCGGCTGCGCAATCTCGGCGGCATCATCGTCATCGACTTCATCGACATGGAGCACGCGGAGCATCGCGCTGCCGTGCTGGCGGAGCTCAACCGCGCCTTAGACAAGGATCGTACGCGGCTCACCGTCAACGGATTCACGCAGCTCGGTCTCGTCGAGATGACGCGGAAGCGGACCCGCGAGTCGCTTGCGCACGTGCTGTGCGAGGCATGCCCCACCTGCAAGGGACGCGGCGAGCTCAAGACCGCGCAGACCATCTGCTACGAGATCCTGCGCGAGATCCTTCGCGAGGCGAAGCAGTTCAACGCACGCGAGTTCCGCATCCTTGCATCGCAATCCGTGATCGATCTCTTCCTCGACGAGGAATCACAAAGCGTCGCGCAGCTCGGCGATTTCATCGGCAAGCCCATCTCGCTGCAGGTCGAATCGATCTACACGCAGGAGCAGTACGACATCGTGCTGATCTAGGGTGCTGCGCGGTCGCTCAGTTTGATCGTTCACGGCACCACATCATGGGGCGCAGCGGCATGAATCGTGCAAAGCCGCGTCATCTGCACGTTACCTTGCGCTGAATGCAAACCACCATGGCTCGCCTCTGGAAAGCTACCAAGGCGTTCTTCGCGCGCCTCTTCCGCCGCGCTCCACCCAAGCCCAGCCGCTTTGAAAAAGGCTCGAAGCTCACCTGGCGCGGACTGCTGAACGTTGCGCCATGGATATGGCCGCAACGCGATTACCTCGTGTACATCCCGGCGGGTCACTCCGGGTGGCGTCAGCGCCCGCTCCTCGTCCTCGTGCATGGGTGCCGCCAGACGGCGGAAGATATTTCGACGGCTTCGCGCATCACGAGGCTCGCCGACGACCTCGACTGCCTGGTGTTGCTGCCCAAGCAAAACCCGCGCGCCAACGCGTGGGGTTGCTGGAACTGGTTCGACACCCGCACCACCGCAGGCGGCGGCGAGACGGCCCTCCTCGCTGCACAGATTCGCGCCGTACGGCGGCGCTATCGCGTCCACCCCAAGCGCGTATTCGCGGCCGGGCTTTCCTCCGGTGCGGGCCTCGTGGCAGTGCTCGCGATGCGTAATTCAGGGCTCCTTGCGGGGATGTTCCTGCATTCCGGCGTCGCTGCCGGCGCTGCAAGCTCGCCCATGAGCGCCCTCGACGTGTTGAAGCGCGGACCCGACACGAACGTGTACGAGTTCGGGGCTGAAGCGCGTGCGCAGGGCGGTCGGGCTGCACACGCTGTCCCGGCGGTGGTCTTGCAGGGCGCGGCCGATGACGTGGTCGCGCCCCTGCACGCGACCGAGATCGTGCGACAGGTCCTGGCCTTTGCCCGTTTCGAGGGCACGCACCCTGCCCCGGCACCGTTGCCGCAACCGCAGAGCGAGAACAGCATCACTACACCGGAAGGCAGGCGCGTCACAACGCGCGACTGGAGGAAGGGTGGCCAATTGATCGCACGCCTCATCCTCGTCGACGGCCTGGCGCACGCCTGGAGCGGCAGCGACGCAAGTGTCAAGTTCACCGATCCACACGCGCCGGCCGCAACAGATCTCCTGCGCGAGTTCATGCAGCACACGCTGCAGTAAACTCGTCGTGAAGGCGCGGCTGCGCCTTCAAAACGACGAGGAGACTCCGATGGCGTTGCTCGGGATCAACCACTTCAACGTGCTCACCGACGACGTTCCCAAGACGGTGGCGTTCTATTGCGATGTTCTCGGGTTGCGCGAGGGCAGTCGCCCGGAACTCAACTTTCCCGGCGCATGGCTCTACTCCGGTGACGAGGCCATCGTGCACGTATCGGGGGGCCGCTCGCATGGCGAGCTCACACCGGGCGTGATCGACCATATGGCGTTTACCGCGAGCGATTTGCGCGGCACGCTGGCGCGGCTCGAGGGTGCAGGCATTCGTGCGGTGCCGCGGCAGCAGATCGGCACCGGAATATGGCAGGTGTTCGTGAACGACCCCAACGGCGCGCGGGTGGAGCTCGACTTCGATCCCGGCGAGCCGGCGCCCTGATGCAAACCGCTGGCGCGCCGCTCGCCACGATGGATCACCTCGTGCTCGCGGCCATCACACTGGCGGACGGGATCGATTACGTGGCGTCGCTCACCGGCGCCGTGCCACATCCGGGCGGCAAGCACGTCACGATGGGCACGCACAACGCGCTGCTAAGATTGGGCGACAAGCTCTTTGTCGAGGTGATTGCGATCGACCCGACAGCGCCGAAGCTCGCGCGAGCACGGTGGTTTGGGCTCGATGGCATCGCGCTTCAGGCGGAGCTGCAGGAGTCGCCGCGGCTGATCCACTGGGTCGCGCGCACTAGGGACCTCGATTCCGCAGCCAGGCGCTCGGGTGTCGAGTTGGGGCCCGTGCATGCGCTCGAGCGCGGCGATTATCGCTGGCGGATCACGATCCCCGATGACGGCGCCCTCCCCGGAAAGGGATTGATCCCGACACTCATCCAGTGGGACGTGCCTGCACATCCGGCCGACGCTCTTCCGAAGTCGCCCGTCAGCCTGATCGAGCTTGCCGGCACGCATCCGGACCCGAATGCGGTTCGCGGCGTGCTTGCAAAGCTCGGGCTCGAGCGCGACCTGCGAGTGACCTACGACCGCGAGCCCAAGCTCGCTGCGATGCTGCGGACACCCAAAGGCATCGTGACCTTCTCGTAGAGCGGCGTTCGCGAGGGTCCGCGCGTTACGGCTCGAATGGCGGATTGTTGGGACAACTCACCAGCGGCTTGCCGGACTTACTAATGTTGGTGCAGACCACCGCCCTGACAGGCAGCCGGAAACAAGAGGCTGCGCGAGGTAGATCCGGCGACGGCGTGAGCGCACGTAACAACAAGTAACATCCGATCCCAGCGCGGCACTCGATTCGGTACAGTACGGCCATGTCGCTGCTCGCACCCCCATCGTCCCTGATCGAGGAGGAGCTGCTGCGCCTTTTCGACAGCGACGCACTGCGCCGCGCGCCGAGCCACATGCGCCTCCTGCGGTACCTGGTGGACAAACGTGTGGCTGGGGACGAGGCGGCGCTGCGCGAGACGTCCATCGCGCTCGAGGTCTTCCATCGCGACCCGGCCACCTACGATCCGCAGACGGATCCAATCGTCCGGGTCACGGTGGGCAGGCTGCGCGATCGACTGAACGCGCATTACGCGCACTACGATGTGCCCCCAAAGCTGCGCATCGTGCTGCCCAAAGGTCGCTACGCGCCCGACTTCGTCGCAGAAGCGCGCGACGCGCCGATGCGCCATGGGCTCGCGGTGCTGCACACGCGCAACACGACGGGCGACCCGAACTGCGAGCCCTTCTGTGACGCCTTCGCACAGCGGCTTGCCGACGATCTCGCACGCGCTGGACTCCCCCGAATCGTGGCGCTCGGTTCCGGCAGCGACGGCGCACGCGACGATGCGTTGCTCCGCTCCGCCCGGCGTCTGGATGTCGGCTGGCTCGTCGAGTCGGTGCTCGCCCGCGAAGCCGACGACGAGATGCGGCTTTCGGTGCGCCTGATTTGTGCGCCGGACGGGGGCGTACGATGGATTGAAACGGGCGTAGCGTCAGACGCAGGGCGCTACACCCTGGCCGACCGGCTCACCCATGCCGTCGTGCTCAGGATCAGCGCGACCCTCGCCCACGGACAGGCTACCGCTCAACATCCCCTCGCTGCATCGCCGTTGTCGGTGCCGCAGCGTACGGCGCTCGACACCGCGCGCTTGCTCCTGTTGCGCCGCGACCTGGGTGCCACGGACGAAGCGGTCGCGCTCGCTGAATCGGTCGTGACGGAGTGTCCATCGGCAGCAGCGGCATGGTCTGCACTTGCCGCGGCCCTGTACAGCCGGCTGACCTTCATGGATCGCGACATCGGCGCGATGGCACGACGCGTCAAGGAATGCGCCGATCGTGCGCTCTCGCTCGATCCCGACGATGCCATTGCGCTCAGGAGCAAGGCGAACATTGTCGGCAAGTGCGACTACGACGTCGCTGCGGCGGAGGATCTCTATCGTCGCGCGCTGCGCAGCGCACCGCATTACACGTCGGCACGCCTCAACTATGCGGAGATCCTGTGGTTGCAGGGAAGATTCGACGAGGCGCTCGCCGAGATGAATCTTGCGTTGATCTACGATCCCCTGTCCCCGAGCGTCCGCCTCGGACGAGCCATATGCCTCGGACTCGCAAGACGATTCGATGAAGCCCGCGCCGAGTGGAACGTTTGCCGGGCAACGGGTGAGGTCAGTGTGTGGCTGCTGACGGAGTCCGGCTTGAACGAGCTCGCCGCCGGCGATAGTGAAACCGCAGCCATGCTTCTGGACGACGCGGCAGCCCGGCATCCGGAACTGCCGGCCGCATTGTGGTGCCGCAGCTACGCCGCATGGGCGCGCGGAGATGAGGCCGCTGCGCGTGAACATGCCGGCACCTGCCTCCACCGCTTCCCTCACTACTCGCGAACCGAACGCGCCTCACTGGCGGCCCTGATGCGCGATCGGGAGAGCGTGCTGGAACATCTCGCCGCAGCGTATGCGCAACGCGACATGCAGTTCCTGTACGCGAGCATCGCGCCGCAATATGAGTGGCTTGCCAACGACCCGGACTTCACAGCCATTCTGAAAGCCGCGGGATGCGCGGGCTGGCGGGGCCGGCCGAGCCTCGCGAGCTGACCCGAACGCGCCATCGAAAACTGCGCCATCGCAAACTGCGCCATCGCAGACTGCGCGCGTTCGCGCAAACTGCCGCTCGCTGGTCCCACGAGGCGAGGCGCATCTTCGTTGCGCTGATGGAGCGAGCGCCCAGCGCGTGCGGCGATGCTTCAATACCCGCGCGCCGCGACGCGATACACCGTCTCGACGCGACCGCCGCGCATGCCGACGATGCAATCGTGCAGATTCACCGTCGGGTCGCAGTGCCCGGGCACGAGCCAGAGCCGCTCTCCGAGGCCCGGGCGCAGTAATGGATCGTCCACCGTGATGATCCCGTGCTCGTCGGAGGCTCTTGCGTACACGAGCCCGCGTGCAGCGCGCACGAGCGGCGGCCCCGAATCGAACGCAAGCGCCTTCAGCCCCGCGTCCACGACGCAACGATCGTCGCGCGGAGTACTCATGACGGTGGTGACGACGAAAAGGCTTTGCTCGAACGCGTGCTGTTCGGGCGCAAGCGCATTGCGACCGTAATCGGCATCCATGAAGATGTACGAGCCGGGTTGCAGCTCGGTGTAGACGCCGCTGTCGCGCTCGAGCTGCCAGGTGCCGGTGCCGGCCCCGGTCACGGTCGGGCATGCGAGTCCGGACGCTTCGACCGCATTGCGGGACAGCAGGGCGAGCTCCGCCGCGCGGGCGATGGCCTGCACGCGTTCAGCGGGTGTGCGCCGGTGCTGCGCACCACCGTGGTAGGCATGAATGCCGCCAAATTGCAGCCAAGGCACTGCGGCGATGGCTTGTGCGAGCACCGCTGCGGCGCCGCCGGGCTCGACGCCGCAGCGATTCGCCCCGACGTCGACCTCCACCAGCACCCGCAGATGCACCCGAGCCTCGGCCGCCGCGGTCGCGAGCTCGTGCACGTTCGCCTCATTGTCAGCGAGCACGGCAATGCGTGCCGAGCGCGCCAGACTGGCGAGATCGCGCAGCTTGGCAAGTCCGACGATCTCGTTGGTGACCAGAACGTCCGGCACACCCGCTTGCACCATCACCGCCGCTTCGTGCACCGTCTGGCAACACACGCCCACAGCGCCGAGGGCCATCTGCGCCTTTGCAATGTCCGGACACTTGTGCGACTTGGAATGCGGTCGCAACGCAACGCCGGATCCGCCCACGGCATGCGCCATGAGCTGCAAGTTGCGCTCGAGTGCATCGAGATCGACGACGAGCGCAGGCGTGCTCAGGTCGTGCAGGCCGTCACCGGGCTGCACGCTGCACGACATGCCAGGAAGCTCAGCGCGCAACGGGCTTGGTCGCGTCGGCGGCCGCGAGCTGGCCATAGAC
>JALYXY010000155.1 GCA_030946875.1 Pseudomonadota bacterium
GCGCGCAAGACGGTGAGCTGCTGCGACAGCGTGGGCTGCGTGATACCAAGTTCCTCTTCGAGTTCGCTCACGCAACGCTCGCCCTGTGAGAGGTGGCATAGCAGCAGCAACCGGTCGGCATTGGCGAGCGCTCGCAGCAGGCGCGTCGCGTCCTCGGCTGCCGCACGCATCTTCCCCACGTCGAGCTCCAGCTCCTTTGTCGCCATACGGACGAGACATCCAGATATAATGTCGAAACACATTATATTGACGTATTAAACGTTTCGCAATACCATGTCGCATTCCGCTGGAGGTTCACATGACCGACAAAATTGGATTCGGCCGCACCGTGCCCTTGGCTTTCGATAAGGCGGTCGAGCGCGTCACCGAGGAGTTGGGCCGGGAAGGTTTCGGCGTGCTGACCCAGATCGACGTCGCTGCCACTCTGAAGAGCAAGCTCGGCATCGATTTCCCGGCCTACCGGATTCTCGGTGCTTGCAACCCACAGCTTGCGCATCGCGCGCTGCAGATCGAGCCGCTGGTCGGCCTGCTACTGCCTTGCAACGTGGTCGTGCGTGCAGACGAAAGCGGCACTCGGGTCGAATTCATGGACCCTGAAGCCGTACTCGCCCTGACCGACAAGCCAGGCGTGCGCGAGGTCGCAGGCGAGGCCAAGACGCGGCTGCAGCGCGTTTGTGCAGCCCTTTAGCGGCCGCAACGATGATCTTTCGTCAGCTGTTCGAGCCGGAATCGTCAACGTACACCTACCTGCTCGGATGCGAGGAGAGCGGCCTGGCGGTGCTGATCGATCCCGTACTCGAAACCGTCGCACGCGATGTCGCGGCGCTCCAGGAGCTCGGGCTCACATTGGCCGCAACGCTCGACACCCACGTGCATGCCGACCACATCACATCGGCCTGCCGTTTGCGCGAGCTGACCGGCTCGAAAATCGTCAACGCAGCCGCCGATGGGTTGCCGTGCACCGAAATACCGATCGTGGAAGGGCAACCCTTCGTCGTTGGCAGCCTGGTGCTGCATCCGCTGTTCACCCCCGGCCACACCGACACGCACCATTGTTATTACCTACGAGAAGCGACCGCACGCGTTTTTACGGGCGATGCCTTGCTGATCGACGGCTGCGGCCGCACAGACTTTCAGAACGGCAACGCCGAGCTTCTTTTTCAATCGGTGCACGAGAAGCTCTTCACGTTGCCGGACGACACCCTGGTATACCCCAGTCACGATTACCAGCATCGACACGTATCCACCGTACGGCAGGAACGCGAGCGCAACCCCCGCCTCGCCGCGGATCGGTCGCTCGACGAATTCGTGCACATCATGACCACCCTGCACCTCCCTCACCCAAAGAAGATCGATCGCGCCGTTCCAGCGAACCGATTGTGTGGAGATTGCCCCGACGACGCGGTAGGCCAACTGCAGCGTCTGGGGGGGAAGTCGGTGCAGGGTTGACCAAGCGTTCTGCCGCCTCCAATCGAGCGCCGTATCCCGAGCGCGACATCACCGTGAAACGCCAGTTTCCCGTATCCGCCGGCATTCTGTTCGGGCTCGGTCTAGGTGGATTCTTCGACGGCATCGTGCTGCACCAAATCTTGCAGTGGCATCACATGCTCACTTCGGCGGGGTACCCACCGGATTCGGTTGCGAACCTCAAATTCAACACTCTGTGGGACGGCGTTTTTCACGCGTCCACATACATATTCCTCGTGGCGGGTTTGATTGTGCTCTGGCGTGCGGCTCATCGAACACATCTATGGTGGTCCGGCAAGCTCTTGACTGGAACGTTTCTGATGGGATTCGGGATATTCAATCTCGTCGAAGGCATCATCGACCATCGGCTGCTCGGCATACACCATGTAAACGAAACGGTGCCTCATGAGCAATGGATCTGCTGGGATGTCGGGTTCCTGGTCTGGGGTGCTGCGATGCTGTTGATCGGATGGTCGCTTCTCCGCACTGGTCGTCGTGACAGCACTGGCGAATCCTCCTCCCCGCGCAACAGCTAACCTCAACCCACTTGCAACGTTGGTTTTTCGTTTGGAGGCATCATCAATGAGCACGACGTCTAGATTTTCGGCCGGAGATCCGTTTCCCTCGATGCCATGGCCAAAGGTCGGTGGAGGCACGATGAATATCGCGACGAACTCCGGTTGGCGACTGCTCGTTATCTACCGCGGCAAGCATTGTCCGTTATGCCGAAAATATTTGAACACTCTGAACGAGCTGCTCGCGGACTTCCGTGAGATCGGCGTCGAGGTTTCGGCCGTCTCGGCGGACTCCCGCGAAAAAGCAGAGACTTCGTCCAAGGAAAACGACTGGAAGTTTTCCGTGGCCTACGATCTTTCGACAAATGACATGCGCCAACTCGGTCTTTATATTTCCGCGCCGACGTCGCCAGCGGAAACCGACCGACCTTTTTCAGAGCCCGCACTGTTCGTCATTAATCCATCCGGGCAAACGCAAGTGATCAACGTGTCGAACGCGCCATTCGCGCGTCCCGAGCTCAAGGTCATCGTCGCGGGTGTAAAGACTGCGCAGGAGAAGCACTCACCCATCCACGGCACGGCCGGCTAAGGGCAAGTCCGCCACGAGGCAAAGCGTCACGTCACAGCCACAATGGCGATGTTTCATGCAGTGTGCGGCCGTGACCGCGCGCGATCACGCGAGTGCGCACCAGGCGCCGAGTCAAAATAAGCCCGGCTGGAGCAAGGTATAGGTGCCACCCACTAAACCGGCAAATGCCCGTGCGCCCGACGTATTACGGTGCCCAGAAAGCGCTGCTGTGTTCCCGAAGCCCGCAGCGGTCCCGGTCACGATCACCCGAGAGCCGGGTGCGGCGAAATGCTGCGGGTATAGCGCAGCTATTGGTTCCCCGCATGTTTCGTTTCACTGAAGAGGTCATGAGCACTATCCACGATACGGCAAGCTATCTCGTACCCGGCGGGCGGCAGGGCCATTTCAAAGATATGTACGCGGCGGTGGGCGGAAAATTCCTGTCTGATCTAAGTGGCGGGAAGTCTAGACTGGAGTCTGCCGCGCTCATTCACCTTCAAAGTAATCGGAGTCAATCTTTTTCAGTTCATAGGACCCGACAGGCGTCACACCCACATTGAAGTCCACCATCAGAGATGCAAGCCGATCGCCGTCCATGAGAATGATCTTTGAATGTATTACGTTGGCGTAGTCCTCGGCGTCCCGCGTGAAGCTTGAGGTGGTGATGAAGACGCCTTTTGTGGCGCGCTGCCCTTGAAGCGCCCCGGCGAACTTCTGAATCTCGGGCCGTCCCACAGACCCCTCCCACCGCTTCGCTTG
Organism: Pseudomonadota bacterium; assembly: GCA_030946875.1. Taxonomy (GTDB): domain Bacteria; phylum Pseudomonadota; class Gammaproteobacteria; order Burkholderiales; family Casimicrobiaceae; genus CAIWHR01. The sequence continues at coordinate 3,310 of JALYXY010000155.1, forward strand.
CACGTAGATGACATCCAGCCCCAATCGGTCCTCGTTGATAATGCCGTCGATGCCGCCGTCACCCGAACGACCGATTGCGCGGCCCGCATCTTGCCTGGATCCGCCATATCCCATGGCAATGAGGAGGTCGACGACGAGTCGCTCGAAGAATGCAGGCGACGCGCTCTTGACCTGCTCAAGCAGGTCGGCCTCCAAGGTCGCGCGCAATTTCCGATAGGCCGCAGCCAAGGCGTCCTCTGGTGTGCCCTCCGCCACCGGTTCGACTGGGTCGACGATAGGCGACAATAGCTGCTCTTCGATCCCACGCTCTCGAATGTCCGCCTTGTCGCGCTTGCGACCCTTGAAATCACGGAAAGACGGGTACTGCTCCAGCATCTTGGCCGATATATGAGAGGGGCTGGATGCGAGCAATCGCCTCCCTTCATCCGTGATCTCAAACAAGCCACGTTTCGAGACTGCAGGAGTCCGGCCTGCTTCAGGTACGTCCGTGCCCATCCGACACGGTTGCCGAACACTGACTGCGTCCCGCTCGGTAGCAACTCAGCACGTTCTTCGCTCGTTATCGCGAGTTCGTTTGCTAGGCGCTCTATCGCGTCACGGAATCTACACTCCCCTCCTCCGGCGAGCCCGAGCAGTGGCAGCATCAACGTTTGATAGTCGGGAATGGCC
>JALYXY010000170.1 GCA_030946875.1 Pseudomonadota bacterium
TCCGCCGCGAGACCATTGCTGCCGAGGACATCCTCCACGACCTCGGCGCGTTCTCGATGATCTCGTCCGACTCGCAGGCGATGGGCCGGGTGGGCGAGGTCCTGATTCGCACCTGGCAGACCGCGCACAAGATGAAGATGCAGCGAGGGAGTCTGCCGGAAGACAACGCCCGCAACGACAACTTCCGCGCCCGCCGTTACATCGCCAAGTACACGATCAACCCGGCAATCGCGCACGGCATCGCGCACGAGGTGGGCTCCGTCGAGCCCGGCAAGCTTGCCGATCTCGTGCTGTGGAAACCCGCCCTGTTCGGGGTCAAGCCGTCGCTCGTGCTGAAGGGGGGAATGATCGCGCTCGCCGCGATGGGTGATCCGAACGCCTCGATTCCAACGCCGCAGCCGGTGCATTATCGGCCGATGTTCGGCGCATTCGGAAAGGCGCTTGCCAGGTCGGTGACTTTCATCTCTGCGGCCGCTGCAGGCAACCCGCATGTGGAGGCGCTGCAGCTGCAAAAGCGCCTCGTCCCCGTGCGCAACACTCGCGCCATCGGCAAGCGCGACATGAAGCTCAATGATGCCTTGCCGCGAATCGAGGTGGATCCCGAACTCTACGAGGTCCGCGCCGATGGCGTGCTCCTGACGTGCGAGCCCGCGAGCGTGCTGCCGATGGCGCAACGCTACTTCCTGTTTTGAGGCTTCGACGATGCTGATCGTGCGTGGAGTGACGGGGCATGCTGCAACGGGGAATGCCGTGCTCGAGCTCTCGTTCGAGCGCCGGCGGCAGGCGCGGCTGCGCACGCACGTCATGGACGGCGAGGAGATTGGTCTATTCCTCGACAGAGGCACGGTGCTCCGCGACGGTGATCGCCTGCTGGCGGACGATGGCCGCGTGGTCCTCGTGCGCGCCGCGGTGGAGAAGCTGCTGGAGGTCAAGGGCCATGCGGCGCGTGATCTCGCGCGCGCCGCCTATCATCTTGGCAATCGGCACTCGGCCGTGGAGATTGGCGCGGACAGCCTGCGTTGCCCCGCCGACGCTGTGCTCGCGGCCCTGCTGCGTACCCTGGGGTTCATCGTGCGAGAAGTGGATGCCGTGTTCGAGCCCGAGCAAGGCGCGTATGGCGGTAACGCTCACGCCCATTCGTACGCGCATCATTCAGGCGTCATTCACGATTTCGTGCACCGCGGAGCATCGCATGACGCTTGATCCCATCGTTTCGCCGGCGGCGCTCGTGCGCTTGTTGCATCTCGCAAGCCCCGCGTTGCCGATCGGTGCGTACAGCTATTCGCAAGGCTTGGAATGGGCAGTCGAGCATGGCCTCGTTGTGGACGCCCATTCGGCGCAGCGCTGGATAGGCGACGTGCTGGAGCTGGTCATACAGGGCAGCGAAGCGCCGGTCGAGTGGCGACTCCTCTGCGCGGCCGGCGCCGACTGGCCGTGCTTCGCCTACTGGAATGCCTGGCATCGTGCCTCGCGCGAAAGCGCTGAGCTCCGTGCCGAGAGCGAGCAGATGGGCTATTCGCTGGTCAAGCTCGCCGGCGACCTCGGTCTCCTGGATGGCGAAGCGCGTGCCGCGCTGCCCTCGTTGGAGCCCATCGGCGTGCCCGCCGCGTTTGCGCTCACCGCGCGCGGTTTCGGACTGACCCCCGTGGCCGCACTCACCGGTTATGTCTTCAGCTGGCTCGAAAACCAGGTGCTCGCCGCGGTGAAGCTCGTGCCACTGGGTCAGGTTGCAGGTCAGCGTCTGTTGTGCAGCCTGGGCGCGCAGGTGTCAGCCGTCGTCCAGGTCGCCACCTCGCTCGCCGATGATGCGATCTCGACCTTTGCGCCGGGCTTCGCTGTGGCGTGCGGCCGTCACGAAACCCAATACTCCCGCTTGTTTCGCTCATGAGCGCCGCAATTGCCCCTGGGGTGATGCAGCCACTGCGGGTCGGCATCGGCGGTCCGGTGGGATCGGGAAAGACGGCGCTCACGCTCGCGCTGTGTCGGGCGCTTCGCGAGCGCTACCGTCTGGCCGTCGTGACCAACGACATCTACACGGAGGAAGATGCGCAGTTTCTCGTGCGCAACGAAGCCCTTGCGGCCGACCGGATCATCGGGGTCGAAACAGGCGGCTGCCCGCACACGGCCATCAGGGAGGATGCCTCCATCAACCTGGAGGCGGTCGATCGTCTGGTGCGTCGCTTCGGCAACCTGGAGATCGTATTCATCGAGAGCGGCGGCGACAATCTGGCAGCGACGTTCTCACCCGAATTGTCGGACCTCACGCTGTATGTGATCGACGTCGCGGCGGGTGACAAGATTCCACGCAAGGGCGGGCCCGGCATTACGCGATCGGATCTGCTCGTGATCAACAAGATCGATCTCGCGCCCATGGTGGGCGCCTCGCTCGAGGTCATGGATCGCGACGCGCGACGCATGCGCGGCGAGCGCCCGTTCGTTTTTTCTAATCTCAAGTCCGGCGAGGGTCTGCCGACCATCATCGATTTCATCGTCGAGCGCGGCATGCTCGCATTGGCCGATGTCGCGCCAGCAACCGCGGGCGACGGCGGTCACGCTGATGGTCGATAGGAAGTGGCTCCGGGTGGGACGACTTCACACGACGCAGCGATTAACGCGAGCGATCGCTCGCCTCAAAAGCAAAACGGCGGGATTTCCGCCGTTTTGCTGTCCCAGCGCGTCCTCGCGCCAGCCGGTCAGGTTCGCCGTTGCTTAACGCACGCTGTGCCGGCGGAACAGATTGACGATCGCGAGCAGGATCACGGCGCCGAGGAACGACACGAGCAACCCTGCGAAGCTGAAGTCTCCCTGGTTGATGCTGCCTGCGCCGACCAGCGGAGCGATGAGCCATCCGCCGAGCACCGCGCCGACGATCCCCACGACGACGTTAAGGAAGGGGCCCTGCTCCGCATCCGTGTGCATGAGCATGCTGGCGAGCCAGCCGATGATACCGCCTACCACGATCCAGATTAGAAAGTTCATAGAGCGCTCCCGTGTGAAGTTGTCATCAACTTGTCATTATCGCCCGTCGCCTCTGATCGAGGCTGCGGACTCTAGGCCGCGCAAGCGAGCGGGGCCAGACCAGAGCCTAGCCGCTGGGACGGCGCGCCGCGCTCATCTGCGGCTGATACGCATGTCGGACAACGGACAACCTCGTTGACGGTCAGCGGGCTGACGCATGTACGGCCGGAGGACAAGCGGTCAGTCGGGTACGTTTCGCTCGAGCTCTTCGAGCCAGAGGCGCGCATTGCCGTCGGAGGGCGCGCGCCAGTCGCCTCTGGGCGAGAGGTTGCCTCCAGAGACGACCTTGGGGCTGTTCGGCAGCGCCGAGCGCTTGAACTGGCTGATCTCGAAAAAACGGTACACGAACACGGTGAGCCACTTCTTGATCTCGCCGATGCTATAGCTATGCCGCGCGTCCTCCGGAAAGCCGGGCGGCCAGGCGCCACGAGCCGCGTCGCGCCACGCGTGCCACCCGAGAAAGGCTACCTTCGACGGCCGCATGCCGAAGCGCGTGATGTAGTAGAGATGGAAGTCCTGCAGCTCGTAGGGTCCGACCTTGGCCTGCGTGCTTTGAATGTCCCCGCCGGCATCGGCAGGCACGAGCTCAGGCGAGATCTCAGTGCCCAGGATCGACAGCAAGGTCTCGCAGGCGGCTGAATCGAACTGCTTCGTGGCGACGACCCAGCGGATCAGGTACTGGATGAGCGTCTTCGCGACCGAGCCATTCACGTTGTAGTGACTCATGTGGTCGCCGACGCCGTACGTGCACCAGCCCAGCGCGAGCTCGGACAAGTCGCCCGTCCCGAGCACGAACGCGCGTCGCTGGTTGGCGAGCCGGAAAAGGTAGTCGGTGCGCAGGCCCGCCTGCACGTTCTCGAACGTCACGTCGTAGACGGGCTTTCCTTCGGCATACGGATGGTGCAGATCCTCCAGCATTCGCAGGGCCGCAGGCTTGATGTCGATCTCTTCGGCTGTCACCCCGAGTGCATTCATCAGCGCCCACGCGTTCGACCGGGTGCCCTCCGACGTCGCGAATCCGGGCAAGGTGAAAGCGAGGATGTTCCGGCGGGGAAGGTGCAGCGTATCGAAGGCCTTTGCGGCGACGATGAGCGCGTGCGTCGAGTCGAGCCCCCCCGACACGCCGATGACCAGGCGCTCGCCGTTGGTCACCTGCAAACGCTTGATGAGTCCCTGCACCTGGATGTTGAAGGCCTCGTAGCAGTCCTGGTCGAGCCGCTCCGCGTCATCGGGGACGAACGGGAAGCGGTCGATGCAGCGTTCGAGGCCCACATCGTCGAAATGCGGCCGATGAGCGAAGGTGATGCGGCGGAACTCGCGTTCGGGGTGGCCGGCTGCCACGGCGGCGCTGTTGAAGGTGAGCGTGCGTATGCGCTCCAGCCGCAGGCGCTCCGTATCCACGTCGGCGACCGCCATCTGACTGTTAGCAGGGAAGCGCTCGCTCTGCGCGAGCAGCGTACCGAGCTCGTGAACGCTTGCCTGGCCGTCCCATGCGAGGTCGGTGGTGCTTTCGCCGGGCCCCGCTGCCGAGTAGGCATAAGCGGCAAGGCACCGCATGGATTGCGATGCGCACAGGATCGCGCGGTCACGAGCCTTGCCGACGACGATGTTCGATGCGGACAGGTTACAGAGGATCGTCGCCCCGGCAAGCGCACCGCGGATGGAAGGCGGAGACGCGGCCCAGAAATCTTCGCAGATCTCCACGTGAAACACGAAGTCGCGCAGATCGCTTGCCGAGAACAGAAGGTCGGTGCCGAACGGCGCCACTTCTCCCGCGAGCGTCACCTCGAGGCCGGTCAGGCCGACGCCAGGAGCGAACCAGCGGTTCTCGTAATACTCGCGATAGTTTGGAAGGAAGGACTTGGGGACGACGCCGAGGATGCGTCCCCGCGACAGGACCACCGCACAGTTGTACAGGCGACCGTTGCGGCGGACCGGCGCGCCCACGATGACGACGGGAGCGAGCTCGCGCGAGGCCTGCAGCAGGCGCCCGATGGACACCTCGACGGCATCGAGAAGCGCGTCCTGCAGAAAGAGATCGTCGATGGCGTAGGCAGAGAGCCCAAGCTCGGGAAAGAGCATCAGATCAGCGCGACGGGCTTCGCCTTCGTGGATGAGCGCGAGGGTTTCGTCGGCATTGCGCGAGGGATCCCCAACCTCGACGCGAGGAGTGCACGCCGCGACGCGGACGAAGCCCTGATGATGCAGCGAGAAGAAGTGTTCGCTCATCGGTGCTCGCGTGCAGCAGGCGCGCTCGTCATCTGCGCGCGCGTTGTGCGTTCGAAGGAGCGGCTGCTCATCACATCTCCTAGTGTCTGGGGGGCACGGTGTAGAGATACACGACGGCATCACGCCGGCCCACGGTATCGTCCTTTTCGGGCGCGGCAAAGGTCGCCACGCGATCCACTGACCATCGAGGAAACGGGAAGTCGTGCGACACGACCCGCGTGCCGGGCGCGAGCTCGGCAAGGAGCTTGTCGCGGAGCCGTCCCATGACCGCGGGGAAGAGATACACCGTGACCACTGTGGCACCCGAAATGTCGGTCGCGAAGAGATCGCGCGTCACGAACTTTGCGCGGTCGGCGACGCCCGACGATGCCGCACTCGCCGTCGCATAGGCGACAAGCCTCTCGTTGATGTCCACGCCGAGCCCTGCGCGCGCGCCGAAGTCCTTGACTGCGGTGATCACGAGCCGACCGTCGCCGGAACCGAGGTCCACGACGTAATCGCCCGGGCCGACGCGCGCAAGCTTGAGCATTTCAGTGACGATCGGGCTCGGTGTATCCGCATACGGCGCCACGCGCAGTTCCTCGATATCGCCGCTCGTCGCGACGTGCGTACAGGCTGCCAGCATGGCGATGCAGATAGGCACGACCAAACGTACGGCGGCCACGGATGCTTCACCGCGGTCGCGCTTCGGCGGGCCGTCCTGCAGCAAGCGATTGACGAGTTCCAAGGCTGTCACGTGGCTGGCTTGAACCACGGAGGTGCCCGCGGTTGCCGAACGGGCTCCGTTGGGAGCGAGACATCTCGACGTGCTACGCCACTTGCGTCGCGCATCGGCGGATTATCCCACGTGAGCGCACGGACGGAGGTGAGGCACACGGTCGTGCACATGCAAGAGCGGGTTCGCTCGCGCCCGGGCACGGAACGAACGTCTTGCGGGAGAGTCGTAGCTGCAATGCCCGCCCCGGAGAATGGCTCCCGATGATCAAGATCGGCACCCTTTGCTACGTCGTGACGAGTTGTCGCGCAAGCCCGCCGGCGCGGTGTGCCGTCGGCAGGATCGTCGAGGTCGTCTCGCTGCCGTACGACGCGCCGGACTGGACGTACCTCCCGGGCCGGTATTACGACGTGCTCTTCGAAGGCAACATCTTCTACTGTCACGGCGAGAAGCTGCGACCGCTGTCGGACCCGAGCGCCGACGTTCGAACGGAAGAACGCACGATGCTGCACGCGTAGCGCGGCGTCGAGGAGCCCCCGCAGCCCGCCGATCCGAAGGTGGATGCCGGGCCGCATAGGCCCAATCATGTCGTGGTGATGCTTACGGCGATTCGCGCGCGAGCGTGACATCGACCATCATCTCGTTCGCGACCGATTCGAGGCTCGCCTTGACAGCGTCATCGGTCACCTCGGCTGGCACAGCCAGCGTGGCGCTCATTCTGAAAAGCTGTTCAGCGGACATCGGCGCGCTTTCGACGGCGGTGCGCAGCTCATGAATGCTGACGCCGCGCTGCGCGAGCTTTGCGGAGACATCGCGCACGATGCCGGGGCGGTCCTGACCGACGACATCCAGATGAAGCGTGCGTCGGGTTTCAACGCTCGCCGCGGGCAGCCCTTTCGCAATCACGACCTGCAACCCTGAGGTTTCGAGGGCACGCAGGGCCCGCGCGAGCTCGTCGGCGCGGTCGGGAGCCACCTCGAAGTGCACCATGCCGGCAAATTCGCCGGCGAGGCTCGCCATGCGGCTCCCTGCCCAATTTGCACCGCATGCACGGGCGGCGTCCGATAGCTGATTGACGATCCCCGGACGGTCGCGTCCGATCACGGTGACTACGAGTGAGCTCGTCATGCAGGTCCTTCCGCCGGGGAAACGTGCGCACACCGATGCTAACCAATTCGGTGCGTGCGCACCACAACGCGCCTCATGGCTGATCGGGCATGGTGCGCTGATCCGCAAGCCAAAGAGAGCCGCGGAGGCGCAGCGCGACGAAGAATGCGATGCGCAGCAACGGGTTAGCAGTGCCGCCCGCGGATGGCATGGTTCCTGCGACGAGCCCTTGCAAGCGCTGGCGACGACAAGCCGCGCTGCCTCCAACTCATCCACCCCGGGGAATCCATGCAACGCAGATATTTTTTGAAGCAGATCGCAGTCGCGACGGCATTCGTCGTCGCGCAACTCGGAGCAGGCGTGAATGCACAGGCGGCCGACACCATCAAGGTCGGAGTTTTGCATTCGCTCTCGGGCACGATGGCCATCAGCGAGACCGTGCTCAAGGACGTGGCCATGATGACCATCGACGATATCAATGCGAAGGGCGGCGTCATGGGCCGGAAGCTCGAGGTCGTCGTCGTGGACCCGGCATCCAATTGGCCGCTCTTCGCGGAGAAGGCCCGGCAGCTCATCACGCAGGACAAGGTTGCGGTGGTCTTCGGGTGCTGGACGAGCGTATCGCGCAAATCCGTTCTGCCGGTGTTCGAGGAAACGAACGGTCTCCTCTTCTATCCCGTGCAGTACGAAGGTGAGGAGCTGTCGAAGAACGTGTTCTACACGGGTGCGGCGCCTAATCAGCAGGCGATCCCGGCAGTCGAATACCTGATGAGCAAGGAAGGCGGCGGGGCGAAGCGCTTCGTGCTGCTCGGTACCGATTACGTGTACCCGCGCACGACCAACAAGATCCTGCGTGCGTTTCTCAAGTCGAAGGGTGTCGCGGAGAGCGACATCCTGGAGACGTACACGCCATTCGGACACGCGGACTACCAGACGATCGTTGCCGATGTGAAGAAGTTCGCGGCAGGCGGCAAGACGGCCGTGATCTCGACCATCAACGGTGATTCGAACGTGCCCTTTTACAAGGAGCTGGGAAACGCCGGACTGAAAGCCACCGACGTTCCGGTGGTTGCATTCTCCGTGGGAGAGGAAGAGCTGCGCGGTGTCGACACGAAACCGCTCGTGGGCCATCTCGCCGCATGGAACTACTTCATGTCGCTCAAGAATCCCGCCAACGACGCGTTCAAGAAGCAGTGGGCGGAGTACGCCAAGGCAAAGAAGCTGCCGGGTGCGGACAAGCCGCTGACCAACGACCCGATGGAAGCAACGTACATCGGCATCCACATGTGGAAGCAGGCGGTCGAGAAGGCGAAGTCCACCGACACCGACAAGGTCATCGCAGCCATGGCCGGGCAGACGTTCAAGGCGCCTTCCGGCTTCACCGCCAAGATGGACGAGAAAAACCATCACCTCCACAAGCCCGTGTTGATCGGCGAAGTGCAGGCGAACGGACAGTTCAACGTAGTGTGGAAGACGCCCGGCCCGGTGCGGGCGCAACCATGGAGCCCCTTCATCGAAGGCAACAACAAGAAGAAGGACCAGCCGGAAAAGTCGTAGTCGTTGTCGCTAGGGCGGACCTTCGTGGTCCGCCCGCTGCCAGAACCGATTCAACTCACGCAATTCACGGCAGTGCCCAAGATGCTCCGTATCGATTCGTCGATCGTCCGTTTAATTCTCAAGGCCTGCGTATCGCTGGTGCTGTCGGCGCTGCTCGTTGCGACCGCACACGGCGCTTCGATCGACGCCGGCTTGATCGGTGCAATTGCACTCGGCGAAAACCAGGCGAAGATCGATGCAGTCACGATGCTCGGCGCCTCGGGCGATCCTTCAGCCCTTGCGCTCCTCGAAGCGTTCAAGGCGGGCGAGGTGCAAACCGCCGGTGAGCGCGTGCTACAGGTGAAGAACGACCAGGCCACTGATCTCGTCACCGGTCAACGCGTCACTCCCTTTCCGGAGAACCGCGAGGACGTGGTTCTCAACAATCGCGTACGACGCGAGATCGATACGGCCATCGCTGCTCTGCGCCTCGTCGCTGCTGACCCGGCCGTACGGCGCGAGGCGGCGCACACGCTGCAGAATGGTGCCGATGATTCGGTGCTGCCGGCACTGAAGAAGGCGCTTGAGCGCGAGAAGGAACCGGATATTCGCGCGGCACTCGAGCTTGCGTCCGCCCGGATCGAGCTCGGCAGCACCGATCGCAACACGCGCATGCACGCCATTCAAGCGCTCGCGCTCAGCCGTGATCCCAATACGCGCTCACTTCTCGCGCCGCTCTTCGAACGCCGGGGCAACGAGTTCGCGGAGCCTGACGCCGAAATCCGGTCCCAGGCCGAGCTGTCGCTGCGCGCCATCGAGCGACGGCTCGCCACCGGCGAAGTGCTCGCTCGACTCTTCACGGGCGTGTCGCTCGGCAGCATCCTGTTGCTCGCCGCGCTCGGCCTCGCCATCACGTACGGGCTCATGGGCGTCATCAACATGGCGCATGGCGAGCTCATCATGATCGGCGCCTACGCGACGTATGTCGTGCAGAACGTGTTCCGCGCGCGGATGCCTGCCTACTTCGACGAGTACCTGCTGGTAGCGATTCCGATCGCCTTCGCGGTGTCAGCCATGGTCGGCATGGTGCTCGAGCGCGTGGTGATCCGATTCCTGTACGGACGCCCTCTCGAGACACTGCTTGCCACATGGGGCATCAGCCTGATCCTGATCCAGACGGTGCGCACGATCTTCGGCGCGCAGAACGTGCAGGTTGAAAACCCTTCGTGGATGTCGGGCGGCGTCGAAGTCATGACCAACCTTGTTCTGCCGTGGAACCGCATCATGATCATCGGCTTCGCGGCAGTGGTGGTGCTGCTCGTGTGGATGCTGCTGACGCGCACCCGTCTCGGGCTTTTCGTACGCGGGGTGACGCAGAACCGCGGCATGGCGAGTGCACTTGGCGTACCCACACGCCGGGTCGACACTTACGCATTCGGGCTCGGGTCAGGCATCGCCGGGCTCGCCGGATGCGCGCTGTCTCAGGTCGGCAACGTCGGACCGGAGCTCGGGCAAAGCGCCATCGTGGATTCGTTCATGGTGGTGGTGCTGGGTGGGGTGGGACAGCTTTCTGGGACGATCGTCGCTGCGCTCGGACTTGGCGTCGCCAACAAGTTTCTGGAGACGTGGTCGGGCGCGGTGCTCGCGAAAATCGCGGTGCTCGTGTTCATCATCGTCTTCATCCAGAAGCGACCGCAGGGGCTGTTCGCCGTCAAGGGCCGCATGGCCGAAGCATGATGGGCGCTGCCGAACCCTTGGTGGCAATGCGCGCGAGCGCTCTGTCGCTTCTGCGCGAGACCGATGTCGTCGCGCGCCCCGAGGTGCCGCTCGTGGAGCCGCGGCACGTGCTTCTCGGCGGGGCAGGGTGGGGCGCGGTGGTCGCCATTGCCATCCTTGCGCTCGTGGTGGTGCCCGCCCTCAATCTCGCCTTGCCTGCAACGCATCCCCTGCACGTTTCAGATCATGTCGTGGTGCTCGCGGGCAAGATCATGTGCTACGCCATGGTCGCGCTGGCGATGGACCTGGTGTGGGGCTACAC
>JALYXY010000172.1 GCA_030946875.1 Pseudomonadota bacterium
TCAGGCCAGCGCCTTGCCTTCGGCTTCCTTCAGATTCGCAGTCACCCGCGACACCCTTGCCGTTCGGCTAACACTTCTCCTTGCCGAGTGTGTAGAGGACTTTCACCTCCAAGTACGTGCGCCCTGCTGGGCGCACCAATGAAAATGGCCGCTGCGTGACAGCGGCCATTTCTTCTTTCCCGAGCGGATTACGACTGGGCGAGCGCAATGTCGTTGCGCAGCCTCGCGATCAGCGCATCGCTCGCGCGTTCGATCAGATCGAGCACGTGCTCGAAGCCCTGCGGACCGCCGTAGTACGGGTCGGGCACTTCGCGCAGATCGGGGTGCGCCAGGAGATCGAGAAAGAGCCCGAGGTGCCCCGTGTACCCCGGCGGGCGGAGCGCTTCGAGCCCACGCAGGTTGTCGTCGTCCATGGCGAAGACCCAGCCGAAACGCTCGAAGTCCTGCGTGCTCACCTGACGACCGCGCAATGGGGCGAGATCATAGCCGCGCTTTTTGGCGGCCGCGATGGCGCGCCGATCCGGTGGCTCGCCGACGTGCCAGTCGCCGGTTCCGGCCGAGTCGATGTAGAGATGACGCGCGATGTCGGCGTGCTCGGCGCGGGTGCGAAATACCGCTTCGGCCGTGGGCGATCGACAGATGTTACCCATGCAGACGAACAACACGCTGAACTTCGGCGCGATCTCGATCCGTTTCGACCTCAGCATGGCGCGCTACTCCAAGAATCGCCGCGCTGTGCTCGCGAAGCCATGCTCGTGCTCACGCCGTTCACGTTTCGGTGGGTAGCGCGACGCCGAACATCGCTTCGCGCAGGTTGTAGAGGCGGTCCCGCGCCTCGGCGGCACGTTCGAACTCGAGATTGCGCGCAGCGTCGAGCATCTCTTTCTCGATGCGCTTCAGCTCCTTTTCCATGTCCTTCTCCGGCATCGAGCCGTACTTCGCCTGGGCCTGCGCTGCCTTGAGCTGCTTCTTGCCTTCATCGGCATCGTAGACGCCATCGATGAGGTCCTTGATGCGCTTCTGGACACCCACCGGGGTGATGTCCATCTTCTTGTTCCACGCGACCTGCCGCGTACGGCGACGGTCCGTCTCGCCGATGGCAGCCTTCATCGAGTCCGTCATCCGGTCGGCGTAGAGAATCGCCATGCCGTTGATGTGCCGTGCCGCGCGACCGATCGTCTGAATGAGCGAGCGCCCCGAGCGCAGGAAGCCTTCCTTGTCCGCATCGAGGATGGCCACCAGCGACACCTCCGGAATGTCGAGGCCTTCGCGCAACAGGTTGATGCCAACGAGCACGTCGAACTCGCCGAGGCGCAGGTCGCGGATGATCTCGACCCGCTCGACGGTATCGATGTCCGAGTGCAGGTAACGCACCTTGATGCCGTGCTCGCCCAGGTAATCCGTCAGATCTTCGGCCATGCGCTTGGTGAGCGTGGTCACCAGGACGCGCTCGGCGCGTTGCACACGCAGGTTGATCTCGGACAAGAGATCATCGACCTGCGTCTGCGCCGGCCGCACCTCGAGGATGGGATCGATGAGCCCGGTCGGACGCACGAGTTGCTCGACCACCTGTCCCGAATGCTTGCTCTCGTAGTCCGCCGGCGTCGCGGACACGAACACCGTCTGCGGCAGGAGCTTCTCGAACTCGTCGAACCGCAGCGGCCGATTGTCGAGCGCGGAGGGAAGGCGAAACCCGTAGTTGACGAGATTCTCCTTGCGGGCGCGGTCACCTTTGTACATGCCACCCACCTGCGGCACCGTCACATGACTCTCATCGATGAACATGAGCGAGCCCTGCGGCAGGTAATCGATGAGCGTTGGCGGCGGCTCACCGGGCTTGCGTCCCGAAAGATGGCGCGAGTAATTCTCGATGCCTTTGCAGAAGCCGATTTCGGCCATCATCTCGAGATCGAAGCGCGTGCGCTGCTCGATGCGCTGGGCCTCGATGAGCTTCATCTGCGAGACGAAGAATTCGCGCTGGCCGCCGAGCTCGTGCTTGATCGCTTCGATGGCATCGAGGACCTTCTGCCGTCCCGTGACGTAGTGGCTGGACGGAAAAACGGTGAACCGGCCGATGCGCTGCTTGATGTGTCCGGTGAGCGGGTCAAAGAGCTGCAGGCCCTCGACGACGTCATCGAAAAACGAAAGGCGCACGGCGTTTTCTGCATGTTCGGCCGGAAACACGTCCAGCACGTCGCCGCGCACGCGAAATGTTCCGCGCCTGAAATCGGCGTCGTTGCGGGCGTACTGCATCTCCGTCAACCGCTTGATCGCATCGCGCGGATTGATGCGGTCGCCCTCCTTCACGTGCAGGATCATCGAGTGGTATTCGGACGGATCGCCGATACCGTAGATCGCCGACACGGTCGCGACGATCACGCAATCCGGTCGCTCGAGGATCGCCTTGGTGGCCGACAGGCGCATCTGCTCGATGTGCTCGTTGATCGACGAGTCCTTCTCGATGTAGAGATCACGCGAGGGAACGTAGGCTTCGGGTTGGTAGTAGTCGTAGTACGACACGAAGTACTCGACCGCGTTGTTGGGGAAGAACTCACGGAATTCGGAATACAGCTGCGCCGCGAGCGTCTTGTTAGGCGCAAGCACGAGCGCCGGGCGGCCGGTCTGGGCGATGACGTTGGCCATCGTGAAAGTCTTGCCTGATCCGGTGACGCCGAGAAGCGTCTGGAAGGAGAGACCGTCGGTGAGTCCTTCGACGAGCTTGGTGATCGCCTCGGGCTGGTCGCCCGCAGGCAAAAACGGCTGGTGAAGCTCGTAAGGACTATTCGGAAATTGGACGTGAGGCATGGGCTCGGAGCGCGTTTTCGGACCCGCGCACGATCGTCGCGGGGAACCGAGCATTTTACCGCGTCGAGGGGGTCGTATGTAACCCCCGCGTGCTCCGCCCGCTACCCCGCACGCTCGCCCGAACCGTCCGTGAATTGCAGCGCGGCAAGGCGGGCGTAGAGCGGGTTTGTCTGCAGAAGCTGCGCATGGGTGCCCACCGCCACGAGCTGTCCCGCGTCGAGCACGACGATGCGATCCGCGTTGCGCACCGTGGCAAGCCGATGCGCGATCATCACGACGGTACGACCCGACATCAGGCGCGCGAGAGCGAGCTGCACCGCGCGTTCGCTTTGTGCATCGAGCGCACTGGTCGCTTCATCGAGAAGCAGGATCGGCCGGTCGGCGAGAACCGCGCGGGCGATGGCGAGTCGCTGGCGTTGGCCGCCGGAGAGGCGCACGCCGCGTTCGCCGAGGAAGGTCTCGTAGCCCTGCGGCAGCACATCGATGAACTCCGCGGCGTTGGCCGCTTCGCACGCCAGCTTCACCTCCTGCAGCGACGCGTCGGGGCGGGCGTAGCGCACGTTCTCGAAAACGCTTGCGGCAAAGATCACCGGGTCCTGAGGGACCAGCGCGATGCGATGCCGCAGTTGCCTCGGATCGACCTCGCGAACATCGCACCCGTCGACGCGCACGACACCCGATTGCGGATCATAAAAACGCAAGAGCAGCTGGAACACCGTTGTCTTGCCGGCGCCGGACGGGCCGACGAGTGCGAGCTTCTCGCCGGGATCGACGCTCAGGCTGAAGCGCTCGAGCGCCGCGGTATCCGGCCGCGACGGATAGCGGAAGGTCACCTCGTCGAATGCCACGCGTCCGACCGGAGGTTGTGGCAGAGGCCTTGGGCGCTCCGGTGGGGCAATGCCGGGCTCCGCCGCCAGAAGCTCGAAGAGTCGCTCGGTTGCGCCCGCTGCACGTTGAACGTCGCCGATCACCTCGCTGATGGTGCCTGCGGCGCTCGCGACGATCACCGCATAGAACACGAACGCCGAAAGCTGACCGCCCGTAAGACGCCCCGCCATGACATCGTGGCCTCCCGTCCAGAGGATGATCCCGACGGCCCCGAAAACGATGAGCATCACGGCCGCGACCAGCATCGCGCGTTGACGGATGCGGCGGCAGGCGGTGGCAAAGGCGATCTCGACTCGCCCGACGAAGGCTTCGCGATCATGCGGCTCGTGGCCATAGGCCTGCACGGTTCGGATCTCATGCAGCGCCTCGTCGACGTAAGTGCCGAGCTCGCCGATCTTCTCCTGGCTTGCGCGTGCAAGCCGTCGGACACGTCGGCCCAGCAGGATGATCGGCGTCACGGCAACCGGCACGCCAAGCAGCACGAGGAGCGTGAGCTTGGGACTGGTGAGCGTCAGCATCACAAAGCCGCCGATGAGAAGCAGCAGATTTCGCACGGCCATCGATACCGACGAGCCGATCACCGTCTCGAGCATCGTCGTATCGTTCAGGAGTCGCGAGATCACGTCCCCGGTGCGCGCACGCTCGAAGAACCCCGGTGACAGACGCAAGAGATGCGCGAACACATCGCGCCGCAGATCGGCCGTCACCCGCTCGCCCAGCCACGAGACGAAGTAGTAGCGCGCATACGTGGCGAGCGCCATCACGACGACGATCGACAGCATGAAGGCGAGCGCGCGATCGAGCGCCGCGGCATCGCGGCCGCTGAAGCCGTGATCGATCACGCCCCGAAGCCCCTGACCGATCGTGAGCACCGCGCCCGCGGCAATGACCAGGGCCACTGCTGCGCAAACAACCTGGCGCCGGTAAGGGCGAAGGTAATGACCGACGCGCCCGAGCGTCCTCATCGCGCCGAGCGTCGGCGCACTTTTCGGCTCAGGCGAGATGTCGGGACTCATATCCGCGATCGTGTGACGTGGACAAAGCGGAGCGACCACGTGGACTGCGCGGCAGCGATGCCCACTCGGTATAATTCGCCATTACCCGCCTTTGCCACAAGCCCGCGATGAATGCTCCCGAAATTCCCTCAGTGCTCTCTATGGTGGATCTCGCGCCGCGAGATCCGATCCTCGGCATCACGGAAGCTTTCGTTGCCGATACGAATCCGCGCAAGGTCAATCTCGGCGTCGGGGTCTACGTCGACGATCAGGGTAAGGTGCCGCTGCTCGAATGCGTCAAGCGCGCCGAGCGCGAAATGACCGACAAGCAGTCTCCAAGGTCGTACCTGCCCATCGATGGCATTCCCGCTTACGACCGCGAGGTGCAACGCCTGTTGCTCGGCGACGAGCTCGTGCAGACGGGCCGCGCGGTCACCGTGCAGGCGCTTGGCGGAACCGGCGGGCTCAAGGTGGGCGCCGATTTCCTGCGCCGCTTCTCCCCTGCCGCGCAGGTGTGGATCAGTGATCCGTCATGGGAGAACCATCGGGCGCTGTTCGAATCGGCAGGGTTCAGTGTCAACACGTACCCATACTACGACGAAGGTACCCATGGCCTCGCGTTGGCCGGCATGATGGCCGAGCTCGAGCGCATTCCCGCTGGCGGGATCGTGGTGCTGCACACGTGCTGCCACAACCCCACCGGCGTGGATCCGACGCCTGCCGAATGGCAACGCATCATGTCAGTGGTGCGTGAGCGCAGGCTCGTACCTTTTCTCGACCTCGCTTACCAGGGATTTGCGGAGGGACTTGCCGAAGACGGGGCACTCGTGCGCGAGTTCGCGCGTACCGACGGGCCGGTGTTCGTCTCGAGCTCCTTCTCAAAATCATTTTCGCTGTACGGCGAGCGCGTGGGCGCACTCACCGTCGTGGCGTCGGACAAGGCCGAAGCGGTCCGCGTGCTTTCGCAGTTGAAACGCGTCGCTCGTTCCAACTATTCCAGTCCTCCGACCCACGGAGGCCAGATAGTCTCGACCGTGCTCGGTTCGCCTGAGCTGCGCGCACTATGGGAGTCGGAGCTCACGACGATGCGTGAGCGGATCAAGCTGATGCGCACCGAGCTCGTCGAGCGACTGCGTGCACGACTGCCCGATCGGGATTTCAGTTTCGTGCTGCGTCAGCGCGGGATGTTCTCGTACTCGGGGCTGACCAAGAACGAGGTGCTGAAGCTGCGCAACGAGCACGGGGTGTATGCAATCGATACGGGGCGCATTTGCGTCGCAGCGCTCAACTCGCGCAACATCGATTACGTTGCGGACGCGATCGCGAAGGTAGTGGCCTGAGGGCTCGCCGCCAGTGCAAGCGCGGCGGCGCCAGTCACCGGGACGAGTGCCCCCGGAGTGCGCTATAATCGATAGCTGCTCCATGCGGGAATAGCTCAGTTGGTAGAGCGCAACCTTGCCAAGGTTGAGGTCGGGAGTTCGAGACTCCTTTCCCGCTCCAAATTCGAAGGCAGAGCCGGCCGCCTCCAGATCGAAGCGCGCCGGCTTTCCTTTTGCCTCGAGTCGATCCGCACTTTTGGGTCGCGCCCCGGGCGGGGTGGCAGAGTGGTCATGCAGCGGCCTGCAAAGCCGTCTACGCCGGTTCGATTCCGACCCCCGCCTCCAGTACTCCTTCTCACAGTCCATCGCATTGCTTGTTGCGGATCAGCCGCCACAGGTGCGTGGTCAAGCCCGGTTCTGCTCGAACTTTTTTGGCGTCGGTGCGCGTGGATCAGTAGTGGTATCACTCACCACGATGATTTCGCCGGCCGCGCCGAGCCGCGTAAATTCCTCTCCCACAACATCCGCGAGACGATACACACCCACCAAGCCTGGCACGTCATCGCGATGCCACTCATGAGCCACCATCACCTCGCCTGCTGCTCGATCAATGTGAACAAAGGTACACAGCGATGGGCCAAGATACGCGCCAATTTTGCGGCCATGATCGCCATCGTTTCGTCCACACCCGTGAACCGCAGGAGGTCCTGAGTGACCGCTGCAAGAACCTCGAGGTTCGTTTCCGCCCGCTTGCGCTCGGTTACATCGCGCGAAACAGCAAGCAGCCGCACAGGCTTGCCGCTCGTGTCGCGAATCGGCGAAATCGCGATGTCCCACCACTTGGGTTCACCCAGGAGCGGGCGGAAGAATCCCACGAACGGCGCCTCCCGTCCCGCGGCCGCTGCATCCACCGCAGCGTGGGCAGCCTGCCGATCGGCGCCCTCCCAGAAGGCAATCCACGATTTATTCAAGAACGGCCGGATGTCTTCGATGCCGAGCAGTTCCTGCCCGTTGTGCATGGACAGCAAATTTCTCTGCAGGTCGAACACCTTGATGCAGTCAGGGCTGCTGTCGATAAGGCTGCGGTTGAACTCTTTCCCGGTACTCAGGGACTCCGTCGCCTGAAAGGCCGCCGAGGCAAACTTGCTCAAGCTTTGGAGCTGACGCAGGTCTTCAGCATCGAACTTGCGCCCTGCATTGTGGGCCATTGCCCAGATCGTGCCGACTGCCCTTCCCCCGACGTAAAACGGCACGAGCAGGCACTCTTCCGCGGCAGGCATCGCCGCCAGTAAATGGGGTACCGCCGCTCAAAACCCTGAACAGCAAGGGCGCGTTGCAGTCCGGCACGTCGCCGCACGGGCCCCACTCGCGCGGGGTGCCGCCGCCTTGGTGCGGTTTCCACATCCCCGCCATAGCGGGCCAGTGAAATCGCTTCTGGTCTCGGGTGAGCAGACTGAGGCCCGCCGAATCGGCCTTCAACAACGCTATAACCGCGTCGCTCAGCGCCTGAAGAATCGTCCCCGGCGAGTCGACCAGCGCCTGAGCCAACGCCAGGAGCGCGTGGTTTTCCGTTGCGTAGTCGGGAGCACGGGGCGGGCGCCGATTCAACTGCTCGGTGCACAGGACCGACTCCAGCGGCAGCAAGGTATCGCCAAGAGCGATGCGGGCAGAATCGCCGAACGCCGGCTCCACCTGTGGCGAAATTCCTCTGCCGGATGGAAGGTCCAGGATCACGGGTCGAAGGTCAGGGGAAAGATGCCGTTAATCGAGTCACACAATCGACGGGTCATGGGGTTGTAGTCGACTGCCACCTTGTCCACTGCCATGCTAAAGATCGAATGCCGTGAAAATGTCCCGCTCCGTCCGGTGTGCAGCACTGATGACCGCTGATGAGGCGCTCTCTCTCCACCACAAAGGAAGCAACACCAGCGGAACATCAGTCTCGATGGGCAGCAGGTCATCTGCGTTCATGATCGCGTAAATGTGCGTGGATGGACCCGTTCCGGCAGCAGCCCGAAAGGCCTGCGCGCGAAATGATGCGGGTCCAAAGAGCGCGATCTCCTTGTGACTGCCGATCACAAATACTCGATAGAGCTGTGCACGAACATGTCCCCGACGTGTCATGCGCGCAACGCTCGGAGCGCCGTCGAGGCACTGAAACAGCGCCGCCCGGCTTGCGTTCGGCAAGCAGGTTTCCAGCTTACTCCGCACAACCGCCTGGTTGTGGGAGCTCATCGGATAGCTTCGCGACGCCAGATAGGCCTCGATCAGTGCGCGATGTGCGTGCGGGCTCTCACCCGGCGGGGACTCTGGATGTGTCATGTCGAACGCCTATGCCCGAGTGCCGACGCGCTCCTGCTTCGCGGCAGCGCGACTCTTGAGCGTACCTGTCGTGATCCAAGGAGAGTGCTCGGACGGTCGAGCCCGTAGCGGGAGGCTTCTCGCAGGACTGGCGGTTCCGGGACCGGGGAACCGCCGTAGGCGCCGCGTAAGGTCTTGGTGGGAGCTCTAAGCGATGTGCCCGCGTCACTCTCTCCTTGTAGCCCCATTGATGCGGCGGCGCAACAGCCGTTCGCCCCCTACCTCACCCGGCGCCCGTGACGGTTGTTCCCTGTGATGCTGAATCGAGCGGCAGTTGGGTGCCCTGAGACGGCCACATCGGCGGATTTCAGGTGCCGAGCTACGCGAGCTCGTTCCGCGCACCAAGTTGTCGGTCGGAAGGCCTCGCTACCTCGTCAAGATTTCTCGCAGCTCGCGCGACGAGCTCGGGGTCGAACTCTGCTGGATATCGGACTATCAGGTGCTCGAAGGCGAGATCTAGCCGGCCAGCCTTAGCCAAACAGTCCAGCGTCTGGCGAGCACTGGGCGCGTTTCCAGCAACTATCCTTGCCACGGCCCCTTTGCACCCTCTCGCGCGCAGCGATTGGCGTACGTAGTTGCGAGGGCCGATAAGGTTCTCGATTTCAAGGAGGGTTTTGGCGAGGTCGTCGCGCAAACCTTCTGAGCTGCCGTCGACCACAGAAATCGCCGGTCGACGTTTTGAGTTCAATTTGGCCACAAGGACCGCATGGACCTGCGTCAAACCCAGCTGCGCGGCGCGTTCGATCATCCGTTTCAGCTCCCCGGCGGTCATGTGGTCGGCTTTTGCCACAACGGCTCGGGTATCGAATGACGTAGTCGTCATATGCGCTTTACTCTGCTCGTTCGCGAATGCGGTCGCCTACAGGGGCCGCTCACTGGCACGGTCTAAAATGGTGCTGCGGAAATGGGCACAGCAAGTGTAGCGATAGTGACACGTGGCGGAGTTTTGTGTGCAACGCCCGCCAAAGTCAGCCACAGCCGAAGGTGCAATTCGGCTGCGTCCTCTTCGGCCGACGTCAATGCGATTGCAAGCTGGATGACCGTCGAGCTACCAGTGTTCTCAGCAGCACTCGTGCGGCGGAAGGTATGAGCAGGCAGTGCTCCGGCATTGCGACCGACAGCGACTCGCCGGCATAGGTGACGGTGAGCACCCCATTGTGCAATTCGAACGGTCCTGAGAAACGGGCGCCATTGGCATTCACGACGGCGCGACCGGCTGTGGTTTGCATCGTTGCCTCTTCGTTGTGAAAGCACTCAATCAATTCGCGCACTGCCGACGGCGGACTGCCGGTACCGCTGGTGCAGTCGTTGCCTGACCAACGCCTTTAGTTTGCTCACGGCGAATACGTGCAAAGGTCTTGCGCAGGTCCGTATCGATGCTCTTCGTATATCGGAATGCAGGATCAAGCACTGACTTCATTTCAGCTCCTTCAACACGTGGTGTACGGCTGGTAGCAACCATCTGCCTGGCTCGAGATTACGGCCTGGTCAGCACTTGGCAGTGGTTTCCGTCGTTTGAGCCCGATCCATAGGCTTGAGCAGCATGCGTGCCTGAATGCGTCATTACGCGGCCAATCAACCGGATACCAATTCGGCCCTGTCTACCCGGCAGCCACGTTGTAAGGGTTGGCGACATTGAACAGTCGCCGGTGCATATTGTGAACAACCTGCTGTGGCATAGCTCTTGTACGAAGAAGGAGCGCGTCAAGCTCATCCCGCGCTTGCTTTCGCGGTATTCATCGTCGTTGCCGGCCGAACGGAGTGCCACGCCCGCACTGACTTTGCGACACCTCGACAACGGCCTAAAGAAACGCCGCGGGGTGCCGATAGGCGATTACAACATCGAGGCAGATATCAGTACGACGGTCACAAGAGGCAAGGTCATCATCGAGTCGGCAGCTTTCCCGGCTGCGTACGGTCGGTGCAGCGTAACCGCTGAATTGTTCGTCAACGGACACATGCTCAAGGCCCTCTACCGCGTGGTTGACACGCCGGCCGGTGGCTACGTCGAAGCCGAAGCTAACGCCATCGCGGAACTGGCTGAGTTGGTCGGCCTTAGCGTGCAGGCGAAGCCAGTTAGGCCATCCGAGGTCGATCCCGGAGCAGCTTCGGCCTGAAGATCACGTTTGTGGGCCGCTCCCTTCTGAGGTGCTTAAAAGAACCGGAGCTCGCCGGTCTCAGCCGCTGAGCTTGCGGAGCCAAAACGACACCAGAAATCCGCTGACGGTGATCAACCCGGCGAAGTCATGCGCTACCGCAAAGGCTTCAGGAATCATGGTGTCGACGAGCATGGCGAGAATTGCTCCTGCCGCAATGGCGGTCGTGCCCGCTCGACCTCTGGCGAGAAGCCCTCGAAGAATTCATAACCAGCGAGTGCCGACAAACCCGACGCGAACGCGATGCCAACCCAAACGCCGAAGATGTAGGTGGCGCTACGCCCTGCCTTCTTCATGCCCGCCGAGCTCGAGAGCCTTCAGCCAGATTCGACAGAAAAATGGCAATGGCCGCCACGATGCTGACAGCGCCGCCGTGCAGCAGACTCAAACCGATGACGATCGATTCCGGAATGCCATCGATCAGCGCTCCCACTGCGATGACGGTGCCATTGTTCGTCGTCTGTTGCGGCGCAGATGCCGGGTTGTCGGAGCGCTTGCGATGTTTCGCACCGTACCGGGCAAGCACCCAGTTGCCCCGGTGTAAATCGCCGCGCCGGCGAGGAAGCCGATCGCGGTTGACGCAAATCCGCCGTTGGCGAAAGCCTCGTCCATCAGCTCGAATGAAAGCGCCGAGATCAGCACCCCCGCGCCAAACGCGGTGTCGCCGCAATCATGCGCTGCGGAATGTTCCCCCAGTAAGCGATCGCCGCGCCGATCACCAGCGCAGAGCCAGCGACGAGTCCCCAGAAACCGCGAGGAGCCAGGTCGGAATCACGCACTCCGGGGCGTTGTGCGCCGTCGGGCGGGGTCAGGTTGCTGGGGTCGAGACATTACGCACTACACCGCTGACCCAGCAGGTACAAGCTGCTAGCAAGCCTGCTGCGCGATTCGCGCATGGCTACAGGCGCGCCCAAAGCCGAAAAAAACGCAGTGACAAGCAGCGCGAACTCGGTGCAATCCGATCATGTACGGGCCCGTAACTTTGTATTGCCATTCTACAGAGCAGCCAAATTGGCCCGGTCGCGTCATGGTGGAGCATCGCACGTCTTGCGCATCGCACGTAGCAGCAGTGCCCGCCCGACATGCGCGATTCTCGTACGCAGCTGCACTATAATGGCCGCCGCCCGAGCGGGGTCCCGCACGGGTCATGCCCACGATGCCGGCTCGTCTTTTCTCCCGTTCACCTCGAAACACGCCGCGCAGCGCAGGTGGCATGCTCACGTACGTGATGCTGCCGATCCTGGTGGTCGCGGGTCTCGCTACGGTGTTTGCGGTGATCGCCTGGTATGTCGGCAGTTACCCGTCCGAAATGCTGCTCGCAGCAAGCGCTGTGAGCGGTCCTGCGGTGCTGCTGGCCGGCCTTCTGCTGTATCGCCAGTCGGACGTGCGCCGGGCGGCACAACGATCACTGAGGAGTGCGGAGGCGCGGATCGTCGGTTTCTTGGAATCTGCCATGGACCCCGTCATTGCAGTCGACGAAGAACAGCGAATCGTGCTGTTCAATGCCGCGGCCGAGAAAACGTTCGGCTGGCCACGGGCCGCGGTTCTCGGGCGACCGCTCGACATGCTCATACCGCAGCGCTACCGCGATCGCCACGCGCGGCATGTCACCGATTTCGCCCACACGGGCGTGACATCGCGCCGCATGGGCAGCGATCTCGTTCTCACGGGCTTGCGTGCGAATGGCGAGGAGTTTCCGATCGATGCGTCCATCTCGCAGCACCAGGAAGCCGATCGCAAGCTACTCACCGTCATCCTGCGCGACATCACGGCACGTGTTCAATCCGAAAGGCAGCTCGTTGAAAGCGAGGCGCGCCTGCGCGGCATCGTCGACTCCGCGATGGATGCGATCATCACCGTGAACAAGACGCAGCACATCGTGTTGTTCAATGCCGCGGCGGAGCGCATGTTCGGTTGTGCCCAGGCCGACGCGTTCGGCGCATCTCTGGCGGATTTCATTCCAGCACGCTTTCGTCCTGACCACGCAGAGCACGTACGCCGCTTCGGTCACACGGGCACGACGTCGCGCCGCATGGGAGGCACCCGGATCGTGACGGGACTGCGGCGCACGGGCGAGGAATTTCCCATCGATGCCACGATCTCGCAGCTCGACGCTCACGGCGAGAAGTTCTATACCGTGATCCTGCGCGACGTGTCCGAACGCGTAGCTGCCGACGACGCTTTGCGTCAGTCCAAGGAGGAGCTGAAGGAGCTCGCGATCGCAAACACTTCTGCACGAGAGCAGGAAAAGAGTCGCATTGCGCGCGAACTGCACGACGAGCTCGCGCAGGCGCTCAGCACGCTCAAGATGGAGATCAGCCTCATTCGCGTGGCGACCGCGCCCGACTCTGCCAAGGACCTTCTGCCCCGTCTCGCCCGCATGGAGCAGCGGATCGACAGCACCATCGCGGCGATGCGGCGGATTGCCGCGGACCTGCGGCCATTGACGCTGGACGAGCTTGGGCTGCTGCCCGCAGTGGAAGCGCTGTGCGAGGACTTTGCCCAGCAGACCGGCATCGCTTGCGAGCTCGCGGTCGGTCAACCCGACTTCGAGCTCAACGACACGCAGGCAACCGCCGTGTTCCGCATCGTGCAGGAAGCGCTGACCAACATCGGCAAGCACGCCCAGGCGACCCAGGTGGAGGTCACGCTCAATGTTGAAAACGATGCGATGGTCGTCTCCATCATCGACAACGGCGTGGGCTTCGCACCCGACTCGCCGCGCAAGCGCACCTCTTACGGTCTTCTTGGGTTGCGCGAGCGCGCATACCTTCTGGGCGGCGAAGCCCGCGTGACAAGCACTCCCGGTGCGGGCACCGAGGTCGAAGTGCGCCTGCCACTCGCGGTTGCGGAGCCCACGGCGTGATCCGCATCGTCATCGCCGACGACCACACCATTGTTCGCGAGGGCCTGCAACAGCTGCTGGGTGCAGCCGGCGGGTTCGAAGTCGTCGGCGAGGCGCGCGACGGCATCGAAGTCATGCAGCGCGTGCGTGAGCTCGAGTTTGACGTTCTGTTGCTGGATATCTCCATGCCCGGCAAGAGCGGCCTCGAGCTCATCAAGCAGGTCAGAAGCGAGAAGCCCAGGCTGCGCGTGCTCGTGCTGTCGATGCACGAGGAGCATCAGTACGCCGTCCGTGCCATCAAGTCCGGGGCATCGGGCTATCTCACCAAGGAGAGCGCGTCCGCTGAGCTCGCGACAGCCCTGCGCAAGATCGCGGCTGGCGGCGCCTATATCACGCCGCGAGTGGGCGAGGAGCTCGCGCTCGGCACGCTGTCAGGCCCTGACGTGGCGCCGCATACCACGTTGTCCGACCGCGAATTCCAGGTGTTCGGGATGCTCGCTTCCGGCAAGAGCGTGTCCGACATCGCGGAAGCGCTGCATCTCTCCGTCAAGACGATCAGCACGCACAAGGCGCGGCTCATGCAAAAGCTTGGCGTCGCGACCTCCAACGAGCTCATTCGATACGCTCTTCAGCATCGGCTCTCCGACGACATGGGCACCGATGCGTGACCAGTAGCGCGCGGGGGTAGGCCGATTCCTACCCCGCCGTTAGGTGCGCACCGCAGGTCTGCAATCAGAGTTCGCTGACCCCGCGAATCGGGCGCTCGCGCATCGTTGCGGAGACCCCGCACGCGCATAGTCTGGGCATGGATCCCGCAGCCCGAACGAAGGTGTTCATCGTTGACGACTCACCCTCGATCCGCGCCGGAATCGGGGAGATGCTCGGACGCGTCGCGCAAGCTTGCGTCGTCGGCGAAGCGCAAAGCCCGAGCGAGGCGATCGCAGGGATTCGCGCGACTCAGCCTGATCTCGTCATCCTCGATTTGCACCTCGCGGGTGGCACGGGCATCGAGGTGCTGCGCGCCGTTCATCCCGAAGCGCCCGAGATTACGTTCGTGGTGCTCACCAACTATCCGACGCCGCAATACCGCCGCATTTGCATGGCTGCGGGCGCGACTCACTTCCTCGACAAGAGCCACGAGTTCGAACGCATCAACGAGCTCGTCCAATGCAACGCTCGCGCGGCCTGTGGTCCTGCGGCCCGGACCTGTCCTGATCCGGAGCCCATGCCGGCCACGATGGCTGATGCAAAGCGCACACCACCACTGACGCCACGAGACGACGGCATTCCAAGTTCGGTGCCTTCCACAGGAGAAATAAAATGAAGTCGAAGTCGATCCCGCGGTCAACCCGATGGAAGCCGCACCACGCGCTCGCCTTGGCGTTCCTGCTCGGAGTCGCCGCATGCACACCGACGTCCAACGAGCCACCTGCCGCGACAACGAAGGTTGCGAGGCCGACAGCGAACAGCGCAACCACATCGCCTCCTCGCACCGACGGCGGTGATCGCTACGATGTGACGAAAATGGATTTGAAACCTGTACCCGCGGTGTTGAGCACCGAGCGCCACACCGGCGCGTTCGCACAAGGGAGCTCGCTCTCCATGGACGCAGCGGTCAAGCCGCTGGTGCCCGACCCGGTCAAGGAGGTGCGGCTCGACACGACGCACACGATCATCGAGATCGCGCCTGGTGTCCGGTTCTCTGCGTGGACATTCGGCAACCAGGTGCCGGGACCGGTGATCCGTGTGCGTGTCGGCGACCGGGTCAAGTTCTCGATGACCAACCGCTCGGACGAGCCTGCGCCAGGATTGAGCGTCGGTGCAGCGCCGATGATGCACTCAATGGATTTCCATTCGGCCATGGTGTCGCCACAGGACAAGTATCGGTCCGTTGCGCCGGGTCAGACGATGAACTTCGAGTTCACAGCAAACTATCCAGGCGTGTTCATGTATCACTGTGGAACCCCGATGGTGCTCGAGCATATCGCTTCGGGGATGTATGGAATGATGATCGTCGAGCCACGTGATGGCTATCCGACCAAGGTCGACCGTGAATACGCTGTCGTCCAGAGCGAGTTCTACACCAAGCCCGACCCGCAGAAGCGAAAGGTGGACGGCGTGCCGCTCTATGTGCTCGATGGCGATCGGGTTCGCGCCAAGGCGCCGACGTACACGGTGTTCAACGGGCGCTACAACGCGCACGTCGACAAGCCGCTACCCGCCAAGCCCGGCGAGCGCGTTCGCCTGTTCGTGCTCAATGTCGGGCCGTCGAATACGTCGAGCTTCCACGTGGTGGGAACGATCTTCGATCGGGTGTGGGTGGACGGCAACCCGGACAACCAGTTTCGGGGCATGCAGACGGCCCTGCTCGGCTCATCCTCGGGAGCGATCGTCGAGTTCATGATCCCGGAAGCCGGCAATTACGTGATGGTGGATCATCACTTCGCCAACGCATCTCAAGGTGCCATCGGACTGATCGCCGCCGGCGGCAAGGCCGAGGGCGGCGGCGCCGCCGAGAACGAGCATCACAACATACCGGCAACGGGCGCGCCGACGGACGCAGTGGCGGTACGGGGCAAGATGGCATTCGAGTCCAAGTGCCTCGCCTGCCATACCATCGCCGGCGGTGACAAGCTCGGTCCGGACTTGTACCAGGTCACGAAGCGACGCGACGACCCATGGCTCGCCCGCTGGCTCAGGAATCCCGAGCAGATGTTGCAGACGGATGCCACGGCCAAGCAGATGCTGGAGAAATACAAGGTGCCGATGCCGAATCAGAATCTCTCGGAGGCCGAGATCCGCGAGTACATGGCCTACTTCAAGTGGGCCGATGCCAACATCCGCCCGCAGGGAACGACTCAGCCGCAACCCGCAGCGCCGGGCACCGCAAAGAACCCATCGGAGACGCTTTCGGCTGCTCCGACGGCCTCGCCTGGACAAACGAAATGACTCCCCATGAGGACGCGATGAAACGAATGCTTGCCGTAACGTGCAGCACGTGGCTCGCGTTGCTGCCCCTCGGTGCAATGGCCTGCGGGGCTTGCATCGAAGACAAGATCGCGTGACCTACGATCATGCGGTCGTCACCGCGGCCACCACGAAGCAGCACGCCGTGGTGTTCGCAGCCGTTGACGGCAAGGCCGATGCAACGGTCCTCGCAAACGACATTCGCAAGGTGGCGGCGCGCACGAGAGGTGTGGACCGAGACAGCGTCCGCTCCTCGGCAGCGCCGCTGGCCGTGTCGTTCGCCGTCGATCCGAAGAACGTGACGCCAGCCACGGCCATCGCTGCAATCGAGAAAGGAGCGTCGTCGCCGGGCGTGAAGCTGACGCTGCTGAAGGTCATCCGGTGAATCGACCCGCGAATCAACGAGAGCCGAGCCCTGCGCGCCACATCGGTCCGGTTGCGTTGGCGTCAACACTGCATGTCGCGTAATCGGCCAATTGTCAGCTGACCGACCCGTCCCGTGCGTGCCCTGAGCGCCCCGCCCCTACTGCTGGAACCCCTCGTCGCGGCTCACGCCGACGAGATGGTCAGGGTCCTGAGCGATCCAGCCATTTACGAGTTCGAGAACACGCCACCGACGTCGAAGGATGTTTTGCGTCAGCGCTACACGATGCTGGAACGTCGCCGCTCCCCGGACGATGCGGAGACGTGGCTGAACTGGGTCATCCGGCTTCCGACTGGCGATGTCGCCGGCTACATGCAAGCCACGGTCCTGTCGTCGTGCACATCGTATGTCGCCTATGAGCTGGCGAGTCGATACTGGAGGCAGGGCATCGGCACCACTGCCCTCGCGGCCGTCTTGACGGAGTTGCGCCTGCATTACGGTGTCCGTCGCTACGTCGCCGTCCTCAAATCGCGCAATCATCGGTCCCGCGCACTGCTGCGCAAGTTGCACTTCGCGCCGGCGCGCCCTGAAGAAGCGACCCAGCTCCATCTGGAGTCCGATGAAATCGCAATGATTCGGCCAGCCGACGAATCTAACTCTGCAGACAGCGAAACGTGATCGGACATCGTCCAGCCATGCTGCGGTCGCAGGCTGTGTCCGGCCCGGTAGCCTGCCCTGGCCGATCAATTCGCGCCGGCCGGAAAGTCCGCGCCGACGGTGGTCGATTCCCAGGCGTCGAAGTCCTTCCGCATGAACTCGAGCTTCTTCCGCGCCAATTCAAGCGCAGGTTTGCCGAGCAGCAGGCGCAATGGCGGCGAGTCCGACAGCGCGGCCTCGATGATGGCCTGTGCGCCCCTTACTGGATCTCCCGGCTGACTGCCGCTGCGGGCTTCGGTTTGCTTGCGACGCTCGCCGGCAGTAGCGGCATAATCTTCGATCCGCACGCTCGACTGCTTGATCGAAGGCCCGGCCCAATTGGTACGGAACGGCCCGGGCTCGACAATCAGCACGTGGATACCCAGCGGCTTCACCTCCGTCGCAAGTGACTCGGAAATACCCTCCACTGCATACTTCGTTCCGTGGTAATACCCCGTCGCTGCGAAACTCGTGATGCCGCCGATCGACGAGATGTTCACGACCAGGCCGCTGCGTTGCTCGCGCATGACAGGGAGCACCGCCTTGGTCATGTCGACCAGCCCGAATACGTTCGTTTCGAACATCGCACGTACGGCCTCGTCCTCGCCTTCTTCGATTGCAGCCAGATAGCCGTAACCGGCGTTGTTGACGAGAACATCGATGCGCCCGAACCGGTCGCGGGCGCGCCTGACAACGTCGTCGATCTGCGTGCGTCGGGTGACGTCCAGCGGCAGCATCAACGCGCGGTCACCGTGACCTGCGCCGATATCCGCCAGCGTAGACGCGTCACGCGCGGTGACCACTGCGCGCCAGCCGCGCGCGAGCACGAGTCTGGCGAGTTCGCGGCCGAAGCCGGTGGAACAGCCGGTGATCAACCAGACGGGATTGTCTCGATTCATCATTTCAAAATCTCCAGTGGTATTGAAAACCTGAGACAAGCGAACATCGCGTGCTGCCTCGTGTCGTGATCCGCGGCGCCTCCACGCTGCGAGCAGGACCGGCGGGGTGTCGGCGGGTGGCAGCTGCGTGCAC
Source organism: Pseudomonadota bacterium (assembly GCA_030946875.1). Classification (GTDB taxonomy): domain Bacteria; phylum Pseudomonadota; class Gammaproteobacteria; order Burkholderiales; family Casimicrobiaceae; genus CAIWHR01. The sequence goes on from JALYXY010000172.1 coordinate 18,429, forward strand.
CTCGCTCAGGGAATCGGCTTGCTCGCGAGACTCTGCGCTGAAGCGCTGACGAACCCGTACTTTGCGTAGCTCGCCTGCGCTGCCGGCGTTGCGAGGAACTCGAGGTAACGCGTGGCGGCGTCGGGATGCGCGGCCTTCGTGATGGCGCAGGTCGCATACGCCACTTCGTCACGCCGACTGTCCTCGACGGGCAGACGCACCGCTTCGACCGCCTGACCCGCGCGTTGGGCTTCGATGGTCTCGGTCAGCCAGACGATGCCCGTGTCCGCCGTGCCGGCAAGAATGCGCTCCGGCGTCTCGCGATGATGCACGGCAGTAAACCAGTTGCTGGCCGTGCTCTGGCACGAGACGCAGGCCTTGCCGCCAGAGATGTGCTCCCATGCGCCGTGACGCTCGAGCACCGGGCGCGCATAGAACTGCATGATCCCTTCGTTCACGGGGTTCGGCATCGACGTGCGAATGTCGGGACGCAGTACATCGGCAATGCCGCGCACGTTCTTCGGGTTGCCGCGGGCGACCATCAGCACCATTTCGTTGTGCATGTACACCGCGTACTGCGTCGCGAGCCCCGCTGATTTGAGCTGCTTGAGGTGCCCCAGGTTGACCGAGGCGTAAACATCGGGCAGACCGGGATACGCTCTTCCGCCGTACGCCCAGCCGCCTTTTTCGATCGCCTCGAGCAACAGCCCAGGCGGAAGGGTCACGAGCCCGACCGTGATGCCGGCGTTCTGGCTCTGGAACGCGTGCACGACATCGTCCATCGCGAAAAACTGGTTGCCCGCGAGCCACAGGATGAGCCGCGCCTCGCTCTGCATACGACCGAGCGCGTCGGCGCCCGTGATGGTGCGACCATCGGCGGTGTACAGCTTGAGATCGCTGTCCTTTCCGGGCGGGACGACCGCGTATGACGGCACTGCAGCGGACGACCCCGTAGCAGGTGACGGCGCGCGCGTCGTGGCGCATGCACCGAGGCAGAACACGATCGCGACGAGCAATGAGCGCAGGATGTCAGATGTCACGGTGTTGCCTCAGTCCGGGGAGAAGCGTCCGAGCCTACCGGCGCCTTTCCGGGTGGTCAATCAGGGTCGCGACGCGCCGCCGCCGGCGCGTGCCTGATGGTCGAACGGTAGAATGGACAGCGGCACTTTCACTTGGTTGCCATCAGGCATACGCGTCTTCCGCATCCCATGAAAGCGATCTTCATCCTCTTCGACTCGCTCAACCGGCACGCGCTTTCGTGCTACGACCCGAGAGCACCACGAACCCCCAACTTCGACCGGCTTGCCGCCCGCTCGGTCGTGTTCGACCGCCATTACGTCGGGAGCATGCCTTGCCTGCCTGCACGGCGTGACATCCAGACAGGCCGCCTCAATTTCATGCACCGGGGCTGGGGTCCGCTCGAACCCTTCGATCATTCGACCGCCGAGATCCTGCGCGACAAGGGTGTGTACACGCACCTCGTCACCGACCACTACCATTACTTCGAAGACGGCGGCACGGGATTCCATGGTCGTTACTCATCGTGGGAATTCATTCGCGGCCAGGAAAAGGACAAATGGCGCCCGACACTCGGCCACGATTCGACGCCGCACCGTGAGCGCTTCCACGAGTCGCAACATGACTTTGCGAGCGACATCAACTCGAAGCTCCCGTATTACGTGAATCGGGCGCATCTCGAAGCGACCGACACCTTTCCGCTGGCCCAGTGCTTTGCATCCGCGCACGAGTTCGTCAGCCGTCACCACCAGGATGACAATTGGCTGTTGCACCTTGAATGCTTCGACCCGCACGAGCCGTTCTTCGCGCCCGAGCGCTTCATGGCCGAAGCGGCGAAGGCAGTTGGTGGCAAGATCTTCGACTGGCCGAGCTACGGCCGGTGCGATCTCGACCCGGCACTTGTCAGCGCGCTGCGCGACAACTACTACGCGCTCGTCGCCGCCTGCGACCATTACCTCGGGACGCTGCTCGATCTGCTCGATGCCGAGGACATGTGGCGCGACACGTGCGTCATCCTGTCGACGGATCATGGTCTCCTCTTGGGCGAGAAGGAGTTCCTCGGCAAGAACCGGCCGCCTTTCTACAACGAGGTCGCCAATATTCCCTTGATGATCGCCGCGCCGGGAGAGTCAGGCGTCGCTCCGCGTCGATCGGCGACGCTGACTCAGACGATCGACCTCGGGCCTACGCTGCTCGATCTGTTCGGCCAGCCGCGGCGACCGGAAATGATCGGCGCGAGCTTGCTGCCGGTTCTTCTCCAAGACGATCCGGCGCGTGCTGAACGCGGATGCATATTCGGGCAGTTCGGCGCCGCCATCAACTTCTCCGATGGGCGCCATGTTTACTTTCTCTATCCCCGCGAGCCATTCGACGAGGGGCTGTTTCAATACACGTTGATGCCGATGCACATGCGCACGTACTTCGAGGCCATCGAGTTCGAAGGTGCACGCGCCGTACACGACCTTGCGTTCACGCGCGGCTATCCGGTGTGGCGGCTCCCCGTCCACCGTGAGGCGCGTGCCAACATGATCCGGCGTTATCCGCTCCTCGACCCCCACACGGTGCTGTTTGATCTCGCAAGCGATCCCGAGCAGCGCTCGCCAATCCAGAACCCGCAGCAAGAGGCCCGCGTGCGACATCAGATCGTTCGCCTGCTGCGCGAGCACGAAGCGCCGCCAGAGCTTTACGAGCGTTATGGTCTCATCGAGCAAGCGCTCGCCGCGTAACGCATTCCCATTGTCTTCAAAGGGAGCATCGATGAAAGTCGTTGGCACCATCATCGCGGTCTGCTGCGCAGTCTTCACGTTCGGCAAGGCGTACGCGCAGCCATATCCATCGCATCCGGTGCAGCTCGTCGTCGGTTTCCCCCCGGGAGGCGGCGTGGACATCGTCGCGCGTCAACTTGCTGAAGTGCTTTCCCAGCAGCTCGGTCAGCAGGTGATGGTCGACAACAAGGCCGGCGCGGCGGGAAACATCGCGATGGAGTATGTGGCCCGCGCGAAACCCGATGGCTACACGCTGCTGATGGGCAACCTCGGGATGTTGAGCGCCAATCCAGCGTTGTATCCGAAGCTTTCGTTCGACCCGGCCAAGGACTTCGTGCCTATCGCGCGAGTCGTGGTGACGCCGCTGATCATCGGTGTCCCCGCTGCGCTGCCGGCCAAGACCCTGACCGAGTTCATTGCGCTCGCCAAAAGCAAACCGGGCGAATTCAATTTCGGGTCCGGCGGCACCGGCAACATCAATCATCTCGCCGGCGAGCTCTTCCAGATGCAGACCGGCACCAGGATCCAGCACGTCCCTTACAAAGGCAGTGCCCCCGCAATGACGGACCTCGTCGGCGGACGCATTCAGATGGTGATCGACGGCGCCAATGTCGTGCAGCCATTCGCGACGGCCGGCAACGTTCGCGCGCTTGCCATCACCGGTGAGGCGCGGGCACCCTCGTTACCCGATCTGCCCACTGCCAAAGAGGCCGGGCTGCCCGACTTCGTGATCTATGGCTGGCAAGGGGTGCTCGCGCCCGCAGGGACGTCACCGGCGCTCGTGGCGCAGCTCAACGCAGCCATCGGCAAGGCGCTGGCCGACCCGGCGCTCAAGGCCCGCCTGTCCGGCCAGGGCACCGAGCCCGCCTTCACCTCAGCTGCGCAGTTCCGCGAGTTCATCACGGCCGAGCAAAAGCGCTGGAGCGATGTGATCCGCACCGCGCGAATCACCGTCGATTGAAGGGAGCCCGAGGCAAAGTGCAGCAGCTCGAATTCCAGCTCGTTGACGCCTACATCGAGTTGCACCAGCTTCTGAAACTGACCGGCATCTGCGATAGCGGTGGCGCGGGCAAAGCTTTGGTCGCGGCCGGTGTGGTCAAAGTAGACGGCGCCTTGGAGCTACGCAAGACTTGCAAGATTCGCGCGGGGCAGACCGTGCGTGTGAAGACTGCGGAAATCCGCGTCCTCGGCAGTATGCCGGCACAAGAATGACCGCCCTGAGTGTTGATGCGGCTGGGGTGATCGCCTACGGCGCAACGCGCGCACGACACGCCTGAAACCGACGCTCGACGCGATTGGCGAACCATTCCGTCGTGAGCTCGCGCGTGATCTTGGGGCTCTGCAAGCGGATGTCGGGCAGCACCGCGCGGGGTACGAGTCGGCCCGACGCGCGGTCGGCCAGCGCGAACACCTGCTGGTACAGCCTGGTGCGGTCGAAATCGGCAGTTTTGCCGCGTTCCAGGTCGTGCCGGATCTCCGCTTCGCCCATGCCGATGCGCCTCGCCAGCACGCGCACCGCGAGCTCGGTGCTGCTCGGTTCGTTCGCCGGAGCACCATCGGCGTAGCGAAGCACATCGCCGTCGAGCGATAGTGGAATGCCCGACAGCTGCGTGACCGCATTCTGGAACGCAGCATTGCGGCTCGCATACCATCCGGCATTGAAATCGGCGAAGCGGTAAAGATACCGCTCGTAGGACGCGGCATAACCCAGCAGGTGCGCAGTCCCGAAATAGACACCGCCGCGCCGGGTGAAGACTTCGCGCCGGACACTCCCCGTCAGCGCGTAAGGATAAGGCTTGCTCCTGAGGTGGCTTTCCGCGAAGGCGACGCCCACCTGCATGGGCCCGCCGGTTCGCACGGGGTTGCGATCGGCCAGAAAACGCCTGGCGAGAGGCACCATGCCGATGAAATCGTCGAACACATCGCTCAGCTGCAGCTCGGTGCGCACAGCATCGATACGCTCGCGGTAGCTCTTTCCCGTGGGCGAGGGCAGCGCAAGCGCGGCGTCGAGCACGAGACGCGGAATGCCCGCGCGCTCACGCTCCTTTTCGATTTCGCGCCATGCGATCGCGGCGAGGCCGGGCACCGCCGGGTCGGCGCGAAAGCCTGATTCCTGCTCGGTCACTGCGATGATCGCGCAGAAATTATCGACCGTTGGGGGAATGTCGAGCGCGGCGACTGCCGCGAAGATGTCGGTGGCCCAGCCTCCGCGATCCGCGAGGCTGTCGGGTAGGAGACGCACGATGAGCGCGCGACCTTCGGACGCGCTCAGCGGGCGGTAACCGCTGGAAGGAACCGGCGTGTCGGGTGTGGCGCAGCCGAAGAGTGCAGCCGCAACGAGCAGGGCGGCTGGTAACCAGCGAGCCGTCCAGCGCTCAGCTCCGCAACGAAGACTCGCCATCGCAAACGCCTCCTGCTGCGCGGAAAGTCCAGCTACTCCGCAGTGATCTTCGCCTCGCGCACGACCTTGCCCCATTTGTCGAGCTCGCGGTCGATGTAGCGCGCGAGCTCATCTCGCGTGCCTGGAGCCGGGTCGAGCCCGTGCTTCGCGAGCTCGGCACCGACTTTCGGATCGCTCAGCACCTTGACCAACTGACGGTTCCAGAATTCCAGGATGTCGGCGGGTGTCCTGGCGGGTGCGACAAACGCGTACCAGTTGACCGCCTCGAATCCCGCATAGCCCGATTCGGCAACGGTCGGCACATTGGGCATGGAAGCGCTGCGCTTCGCACCTGTCGTGGCGATGGCGCGCACCTTGCCGGCTTCGATGAACGATGCCACGGTGGAAGGCACACCGGGATACATGTCGATGCGTCCGCCGATGAGGTCGGTCATCGCAGGTCCACCGCCCTTGTAGGGGACGTGAACGATGTCCACACCTGCCCGCTGCTTGAAGAGCTCTCCGGCGAGGTGCCCGGCGCCGCCGACGCCCGACGAGCCGTACGTGAGCTTGCCGGGCCGTTGCTTCGCAAGGGCAACGAACTCGGCGAGGTTTTTCGCGGGCACATCGGGGTTGATGACGATGACGTTGGGGAAGATGACGCCCATCGTGATCGGAGCGATGTCACGTTTCGGCTCGTACGGAAGCCCCTTGACGATGTGAGGTGAAACCGTCATGGGACCCACCGACGTGAGATGAATCGTGTAACCGTCCGGCGCCGCGATCGCGATCATCTGGGCCGCGATATTGCCTCCCGCTCCGGCCTTGTTCTCGACGATGACGGGCTGCCCGATGTTCTCCGAAAGCTTCTGCGCGATGATGCGCGCCGCCGTGTCGGTGCCCCCGCCAGGCGCAAAGCCCACCGTCAGCGTCACGGCATGACTGGGAAAGGCCTGGGCGCAAGCGCCTCCGCTCGCAAGGAACGCCGCGCCGGCAAGCAGGATGTGAATGAACCGTGTCATGGAATGCCTCCTTGCGAACGAGATCGCGCATGCAGCATGCAGCGGAGCTCGCGAATTCATGAATGAATCGTGCGACGACACGCACCCTGCCTCAGTCGAGTTTGAGCGTCATGGTGGACGGCTGCCGGTTTTCGATCGCATCCTTCAAAAGCGCTGCCACACGGTAGACGGCGTGGGCAAATTTGCCGTACGGCAGGCTCAGGAACAGCGCGAGCACGATGGCGAGATGAATCACCAGCAGTGAAGGCATCGCCGGTGTGGCGCGCACAATCAGAAGCACGAGCCCCGTGACGCTCGTCGCGATGAGAAGCGCGATGAAACCGCGGTCCATGGTCTTCTGTCGCGGGTCTCCGCGTTCCGCGGGGCGCCGGCCGTGCAGCCACCACAAGCCAATCGGCCCCACGATCAGGCCGACGCCGCCCGTCGTGCCGAGGAGCACGGGCAGACTGGTCAGCGCATAAGGTGCCGGGAGCTGAAGAACATAGTGATAGAACGTAGCAACGAGGGTCGCTGCGAAACATGCTATGAATCCATAGAACGTCACATGATGAAAGCGGCGCCGTGCGTGAGTCGGTGCGTCGTTCGCCTGATTGCAACCCGCTCCACCGCCATCGAGATAACGCAAGGTCAAGCTGTTGCGAATCGCCTCGCCGCTCGCGGCCGTCATCGCAACCCTCGCAGGTTTCGCGGGCAGCCCCCGCCAGAACCGGGTCGCGCCGATGGCGAACGCAAGAACGATCCACAGTGCAACGGCGCCGAACACCAGCACCATGACCCGGTGAGGGATGACCGCGTAAAACGCTGCCTCCGTCGAGCCCGTGCGCGACGTGCTGAAAAATGCAGCAAGCCCCAGCACGATCGCCAGCGAAACCATGGTGCCGAACGCGAGCCAGAGCCCCTGGCGACGATACAGCACGCTGAGCGCCTGCGGCCAGGCGTAGTCCTCGTACGTGAGCTCACGCACTGCAGAAAGCGAGCGCGGCACGTTGACGTTGAATGCATTCGGGGCCGCGTACTGACATGCCTCGAGGCATGCACCGCAGTTGTGACATAGGTTGGCCAGGAAGTGAATGTCCCCATGCACGAAGTCCAGTCGCCGCTCCATGGCCGGAAACACGCTGCAGAAGCCTTCGCAGTACCGGCACGCATTGCAGATGGTCATGACCCGCGCGACCTCGGCCTCTTCGGCGCGAAGGACGAGCGGTACCGGTCCGCTGCCACGCGCATCCTGCATCACGCGTTCAGTGTCTAACATGCTCAGCCGCACTCTTTCCGGCAATGCGTCCAAAGACCGCACCGATGGTCATGCCGATGCCGGCGAGATAGCCCTTGCCGAGGATATTGCCGGCCATCAACTCGCCCGCGGCAAAGACGTTGTTGCTGTAGCTGTCGCCGAATTGCACTCGGGCACGCTCATCGACCTTGACGCCGAGATAGGTGAAGGTGATGCCGGGACACAGCGGATAGCCCAGAAAGGGCGGCGTTTCGATGCGCAGCGCCCAATGGGTCTTGGGTGGCACGAGGTGGGACGTACGACAGTCGTCGAGCGCCGAGTGATCGAAAGTGCCAGGTTGCACGGCCGCGTTGAACGCCCGCACGGCCTCGACCGTGCGCTCGACCGGGAGCTCGAGAAGTTGCGCGAGCTCCGCGATGCTGTCAGCGCGATACGCGGGAAACACCGAGGGCATGAACCGACCCACCGCTTTGGCATCGATGATCGAGTACGCGACCTGCCCCGGCTGCTGAGCGACGAGCCTTCCCCAGATGGCATAGCGCTTCGGCCAGAAATCCTCACCTTCGTCATAAAAGCGCTGACCTTCGCGATTCACCACGATGCCCAACGATACGCAGTCCAGACGCGTGACGATGCCGCCGTCGTACCGTGGCGCGCGGGCATCGATCGCGACCGCGTGGCACTGCTTCGGATCACCCACGCGAGTGGCGCCGCAGTCCAGCACCGCCTTCAGCACCTCGCCGCGATTGTACGCAGTCCCTCGCACGCGGAAGTTATCCGCAGCGGGTCCCCAGGCCTCGCGCAGCCACTCGAAGTTCGATTCGAAGCCGCCTGACGCCAGCACGACGGCCTTCGCCTCGAGCCGCTCCGAACGCCCGTCACACTCGAATTCGAGGGCGCGGAAGGACCCTTGCACGATGTCCAGTCGCACGACGCGCGCACCGTAGCGGACTGTCACGCCCAACGCAGTCGCGGCACGGTGCAATGCATTCACCAGCGCCTTGCCACCCCCGAGGAAGAACGCATTGGTGCGCGACAGCTGCAGCGTACCGCCCAGCGAAGGTTGAAAGCGCACGCCGTGGCGCATCAGCCACGCGCGCACATCCGGGGAGGAGCGAATCGCGATGCGTGCAAGCTCGACGTCGGTGATCCCGCCGGTCACCCGCAGAAGGTCATCGAAATACTCGTGCTCGGGGTACACGCCGGTAAGGAGGTCCATCGGCGCTTCGTGCATGCAGCGCAGGTTGCGCGTGTGCACGCTGTTGCCGCCGCGGAGCTCGCTCGGGGCAGCTTCGAGCATCACGACCGAAGCTCCCTGCTCGGCAGCGGTGAGCGCAGCGCAAAGCGCCGCATTGCCCGCGCCGACCACCACGAGGTCAATCACCGGCAGGGCGGTGCGTTACGAAGCGCACGGGAGTTGGGCGGGACGTCAAGTAACTGGAAGCGGGCTCGATACTATCGCGCGGGTTGCACCACGGTCAAAGCAACCAGGATGATGCGGCGAAGCCACGAGTTTGCACCGTTCACTGAACCGTCTTTCGCCTGCAACGCATCGATCAAGGGTGGAGCTCTCCGCCAATTGCGGTATCTTCGCTGCCCATGTCCTCCATCATAGAGATCAACAGCCTGTCGAAAACGTACGCCGGCGGCTTCAACGCGTTGCGCGAGATCGACCTCGCCATCGCACAGGGCGAGATCTTTGCCCTGCTCGGCCCCAACGGCGCGGGCAAGACCACGCTCATCAGCATCGTATGCGGCATCGTCCAGGCAACCGCCGGGTCGGTGCACGTCGGCGGCCATGACATCGTGGCGAGCTATCGCGCCGCGCGTTCTATGATCGGGCTCGTCCCCCAGGAGATCGCAACCGATGCCTTCGAGTCGGTGTGGAACACGGTGTCTTTCAGCCGGGGGCTTTTCGGCAAGCCGGCCAACCCCGCGTACATCGAGAAGCTGCTCAAGGATCTCTCGCTGTGGGACAAGAAAGACAACCGGGTGATGACCCTGTCCGGAGGGATGAAGCGTCGGCTCATGATGGCGAAGGCGCTGTCGCACGAGCCGCAGATCCTGTTTCTGGACGAGCCTACCGCCGGCGTGGACGTCACGCTGCGGGCAGGGATGTGGGACCTCGTGCGCCGTATGCGCGATTCGGGCGTGACGATCATTCTCACCACCCACTACATCGACGAGGCCGAGGAGATGGCCGACCGCATCGGGGTCATCACCAAGGGAGAGATCATCGTCGTCGAGCAAAAGGCCGAGCTCATGCGCAAGCTCGGGAGCAAGCAGCTTCATCTGCAGCTCGAGCGGCCCATGCAGGCGCTCCCAGCCGGGCTCGACATCGCGAAGCTCACGCTCACGACTGACGGCACGGAGCTCGTCTATACATACGATGCCAAGGAGGAGCACGGCGGACTCGCGGCATTGCTCGATTCCCTCAACCGGGCGGGCATCACCTTCAAGGACCTGCGTACCACCCAGAGCTCGCTCGAGGACATCTTCGTGAGTCTCGTCGAGGGCAAGCGATGAATTCGCACGCGGTGCTCGCGATCTACCGGTTCGAGATGGCGCGCTGGCGCAGGACACTCATGCAAAGCGTCATTTCGCCGGTGCTCTCGACGTCGCTGTACTTCGTGGTCTTCGGATCGGCCATCGGCGGGCGCATCAGCGAGATCGATGGCGTGAGCTATGGTGCGTTCATCGTTCCCGGGCTGATCATGCTTTCATTGCTGACCCAAAGTGTCTCGAATGCGTCCTTCGGCATTTACTTTCCACGCTTCACCGGGACGATCTACGAGCTCCTGTCCGCTCCCGTTTCGTATCTCGAGATCCTGCTGAGCTACGTCGGTGCCGCCGCTACCAAGTCGATCATCCTCGGTGTGGTGATTCTGGCCACGGCCACCCTGTTCGTGCCGATACGCGTCGATCATCCGGTGTGGATGGCGCTGTTCCTGGTGCTCACCGCAATCACCTTCAGCCTGCTCGGCTTCATCATCGGCATCTGGGCGGATGGATTCGAGAAGTTGCAGGTCGTTCCCCTGCTCGTGATCACCCCCCTCGCTTTCCTGGGGGGCAGCTTCTATTCCATCCACATGCTGCCGCCATTCTGGCGTGCGGTCACGCTCGCCAACCCAATCGTTTACCTGATCAGCGGATTCCGGTGGAGCTTCTACGGGACCGGCGATGTTGACGTGATGGTGAGTCTCGCAATGACGCTTGCCTTTCTGGGCATCTTCGTCGCGATTGTCGCCTGGATCTTCCGTACCGGCTATCGCCTCAAGGCATGAATCGCGTGGCCTGCCGGCGGGGCGCCTGCAGCAGAGTGCCGCCAAGGTAAGCGTGGTATGCGCGCCGCGTAATTCTTACAGCCGAGGCGCCCTGCTGCGCGGCACATGCCGGCAGCACGCGACGCATTGTTTGAGGGCCCGGGCACCGCCGAGGGCAAGCCAGGTTGCCAGGTTCGCACGAATCCTGCTTCGCGCCGAAGCATTGACTCAACTGCAAGGGATGCGTCATGGCCACTACCCAAGCGAAGACCTCGAAGCCCGGCGAAGCCTCCGGAAGCGGCTTCAAGCATCTCATCACTCATCCCAAGGAGTTGTGGCAGCTCGTCACCAAGTCGGCGCGCTCGTGGTCCGACGATTTCGCGCCGAGCATGGGTGCGGCGATCTCGTATTACACCGTGTTCTCGATCGCTCCGCTGCTGCTCATCATCATTGCGGTTGCCGGGCTCGTGCTTGGCCGGGAGGCGGCCTCCGGGCAGATCTTTGCGCAGCTCCAGGGACTCCTGGGCGACGAAGGCGCCACGGCGATCCAGGGCATGGTCAAGAGCGCGAGCAGCTCCGGAAAGAGCACGATCGCCACGATCATCGGCGTCGTCACGCTCCTGCTCGGTGCGACCACGGTCTTCGGAGAGCTGCAAACTTCTCTGGACCGCATCTGGAAGACGCCCGCGGCTGCGAAAACCGAGGGCCTATGGCAGCTGCTGCGCACGCGAGTGCTGTCGTTCGGAATGATCCTGGCGATCGGTTTTCTGCTCCTCATTTCACTCGCGGCGAGTGCCGCGTTGGCGGCAATGGGCAAATGGTGGTCTCCGCTTTTCGGAGGCTCCGAGGTGCTGCTGCAGATCGCCAATCTGGTGTTCAGCTTCATCGTCATCACCGTGCTCTTTGCACTCATCTACAAGTTTCTTCCCCGGGTGCGGATCGCCTGGCACGACGTGTGGATCGGCGCGGCGGTGACGGCGCTACTGTTCACGATCGGCAAAACCCTGATCGGCCTTTACATCGGCAAGAGCGGCGTCGCCTCGGGCTTCGGCGCCGCGGGATCGCTCGTGGTCCTGCTGGTGTGGGTTTATTACTCGGCGCAGATCTTCCTGCTCGGCGCCGAGTTCACATGGGTTTACGCGTACGAGCATGGCTCGCGCAAAGGCGAAGCGATGGACAACTCGGCGATTGCGTCGCGCAAGGATGCGGCCGCCGTGGCGGTGCCTGCATCCCGTCAAGACCGTGGTGAGCGCAAACCGGCGTCGTTGGGCCCAGCAGCGCGCGCTGTGACGGCGACATTGGACCGCTATCCGAAAGCAGAGCTCGGCATTGCCGCGGGCCTCGGCGCACTCGCCGCGCTCGCCGCTTTCTGGCGCGGACGATTGCGCTGAAGTACCAAACGTCGGTTAACGTCCGGCACGATTAATTTCCGGCGCCCTACAGCGCGTTACCGCAGTCGCTGCTTGGGCGCAGGTGACGAAAGCAGCAATATGCTCACACGTTCAATCCAAGGGGAGGGATCCAAAATGAAGGTACGCGCATTGGCTTTGTGCACGTTTCTAGCGCTCGCCGCAACACCGGGCTTGGCTTCGGCCAAGGGCTGCGTCAAGGGCGCGCTCGTAGGTGGTGGAGTCGGACACCTGGCGGGACATCACGGCGTCGCGGGTGCGGCTGTTGGTTGTGCCGTCGGTCACCACCGGGCCAAGGTGAAGGGGAGGCAGGACGCCGCTCCAGCCGCGACGACCAACTATGATCGCGCCGCGCCGGTGAACACCACGACCAACACCACCAACACGCCACGCTAAGGAGCATTCATGAACTTCATCATTTGGCTGATCGTAGGTGCCATCATCGGCTGGCTCGCCAGCACGCTGATGCGTGACCAGAACCATGGTGTGATGCTCAACATCGTCATCGGCATCGTCGGTGCGATGCTCGGCGGATGGCTGATCTCGCCCATGATCGGCGGGGGCAACATCAACTCCAACGACTTCAGCATCAGCGGCCTCGTCGTGTCGTTCCTGGGCGCTGTGATCCTGCTGGCGATCGTGAATCTGATACGTCGCGGCAACGTGCGGTAGACATAAGGCAAACGAGTTGCTCAAGCGACTCGTTTGCACCTGCTCCACACACTAGACCCGCGCGAGCCTGCCGCGGGTCTAGTGCATTCAGGTTCCGATAATCGATAGCGAGGGTAGGCCAAAGACGCTGAGGATCTTCGGTTCTTCGACCGGAATCTCCTTTCCAGGCTGTTCCGGAGGAGGCGGCGGTTCCTCGACCGGACCGGGGCGGGAGGGAGTTTGCTGCAAGATGCTCACCTCACGCGCCGCGAGTCTGTGCAAAGTATTCCTGCACCTGCTCCGCGGAATTCCCGACGTTCTGGACGGCTTCGGCCAGGTGCTCCTTCGTGACACCGAGAGCCTGGCTCCAATAACGGACCTCGTATGCCTCGTGCAGGTTGATCCGGCTGCGGTCCCGACTGCGTCCGCGCGCTGTTTCGCTCATGAGCACCTCCGACGTAGATCCTTCGGCGGAGCGAACGCCATGCCAACAGGCTGCTCGGTCAGTCGAGCGGTTCAAACTGACCTCGTGGCAACGCGAGGCTCGCGTCCCCTATCCAACCGGAGCTCCTGATGCGCCTGAGCCTGGACCACGTTCACGTCTTCGCCTCCGACGTTGCGGCGACGCTGGATTTTCTCGAGGGCATGCTGGGCGGGCGCGTCATCTGGGACCGCTCGGCCGCAGGGGTTCGCAATGTGAGGGTCAGGATCGGTGCGGGATTCGTTCACGTGTACGACCAGCCGCCGCGGGGAGCCCGCGGTGGCGCGGTGCATCACCTGGGTATCGAGACGGATAACCTCGATGCCGTGGTCCTGCGAATGAAGCATCGCGGATTCAACTTCCGCAATCCCGTTCGTGAGGATCCGAACTTCAGATACGTGATGATCGCGGGTCCCGATGATCTCCTGATCGAGATCTTCGAGGCGCGCGACCCTGGAGCCTGGGAAATCGCCGCTACTTCTGGAACACCCCCCGACGCGTCCTGAAGACGCACGCTTGCGCGCCTGCCATGCGGCAGACACGTCAGCGGTACCGGTCTTGCCGCACCCCGTACTCGCGACCGGCCGGTTAGGCGGCGGCGTTGATCATCCAGCCCACACCGTATCGATCGGTCACCATGCCGAAGCGCGGCGACCAGAATGTCCTGGCCATGGGCATGCGGACCTGGCCTCCGTGTTGCACCAGCGCGGTAAAGATGCGATCCGCCTCGGTGCTGTCGCGACACGTGATCGACAGCGAAAACCCGTCGAAGCGCGCCTCCCCGTTGCACATGCCATCAGAGGCCATGATGACGGAATCGCCGATGCGCAGCGACACGTGCATCACCTTGTGCTCGGAACCGGCGGGCAACATGCCGGGCGCCATGGGCTCCGGACTGTCGCTGAAACGCGAGAGCATTTCCACTTTCGCATCCAGAGCCCGGCCATAGAACTCGATGGCTTCTTCGCAACGGCCGTTGAAAAACAGATACGGTTGAATGGTCATTTGTGTTTCCTTGAAAGCATGTTGGTTGTGAATGCAACGGCATACAACATCACGAGGATGGCGGCCGCGCGAGCTCGTTCACGCGTACCCGCTGATCTTCTTCCTGCGCGCGCAGCTCGGGCGTGAGCTCGGCGCCGAAATCCTCCATCTCGAACAGGGGACGAATCTCGATCTCGGAGTCGCTTTCCATCGGATTGGGGCATCGCCTCACCCACTCCAGCGCTTCTTCCATCGACTTCACCTGCCACAGCCAGAAGCCCGCGACGAGTTCATTGGTGTGAGTGAATGGCCCATCCGTGACCGTGCGATCACGGCCGGAGAAAAGTACTCGCTTGCCGCGACTGGACGGCTGGAGTCCTTCACCCGCGAGCAGGATTCCCGCCCGCAGGAGCGCTTCGTTGAAATCGCCCATCGCCTTCATGAGTGCCTGCCCGGGCATCTTTCCGGCTTCGGATTGCGCAGTTGCCTTGACGATCACCATCACCCGCATCGTGATTCCCCTTGCATGTTTGTGTGCACCCACGTGATCGCGCCGCACGTCGGTGCGCACGAACTCGCCGGGTGCATGGATTGTAACTACCGCGCCGGCGGCGCCACTTCCGGGAGACCCACGCGGCCGAGGCCCGGCAGGCGCAGCGCGGGCCGCGCGATATCAATGCCCGCGGAAAGCCCGAGAACGTCGATCTCGAGCCCTTCCTCTGCAGCGATGATGACTCCGAGCAGCCCGAGAAGTGATACCTGCACGCCCGTGCCGCTCGGTGCGCGCGCAATGGGCGAGGTCATTGGGAGATAGTCCTTGCCGATTGCGTTGGCCGGCAGATCGAGCCGCAGCGCCGGCACGCGACGCGCCACGTAGGCGATGAAGGTGTTGCTGTTGGGACCCGGCCAGCTGCGATAGGTCTCGTTGAATGGATAGCTGTCCACCGCAGCTCGTATCTCGCGAATGAGCGCATCGACATCATCGTGCCCTCGCCTGTCGAGAATGAGCTCGGGTCGACCTCCGTACCAGAGCGCGTCCGCCGCTGCATAGTTTTCGCGCACCACGGGCGCCCCACCCCAGCCGACCACGTCGTAGCGGGTAAAGCCCGCAGCGTGCGCCGGCTTGACGACGATCCAGGTGTGCACTGCAAAGGCGCCGCGCCACCCGTACGCGCGCGCGGCGTACACCTGAACGATTGCTTCCGGGACGAGCGCGGGGTCGGGTGCCAGCCCGCTCGAAGCCATCGATGCCTGATACCAGGGCACGCGCGCGGGTGCATGCGTCGCGACGCTGATCGCGAGAGGCACGAGCAGGAGGGCAGCAAGGAGCAGCAAGAGGAGTGTTGAAAGTTTCAAACTCGCGTCGGCAAGCAGTGCATGACGCGCATCAGCAGGAGCCTCGGCTGCCGGAATCCCAGTTGCGAGCGATCACAGTTTTGCACGGAGATGGTACTAGCCTCCGAGCGCACGCATTGTTGCACACGCGTCGACCCGCGCGCCTTGGTGGGTGCATGGCGCGCTCGTCACGGGACCTGCGATCCCGATCACAGCCGCAAAGCAAACGGCATCGGGTCCATGGTGCGGGCCTCTACAATGGCCGCATGGATACCTCCACCGACAAGCATCTGCCGCTGCGGGAAGACACGCGCCTCCTGGGACGCCTGCTCGGCGATGTGCTGCGCGATCAGACCGGAGATGCAGGATTCGACCGGGTGGAAACGATCCGCCGCACCGCGATCGACTTCCGCCGCGAGCACGATCGCGATCCCGACGTCACGAGCTCCGAGCTCGAAGCCTTGCTGGCCAAGCTCGACATCCGCGAGACGCTGCACGTGGTGCGCGCCTTCTCCTATTTCTCGCAGCTCGTGAACATTGCCGAAGACGTGCACCAGAACCGCCGCTCGCGTGCGCACGCCTGCGATGGTTCGCCGCCGCGACGGGGCAGCATTGCCGATGCGCTCGAGCGCCTCGTCGAGGCCGGAGTCGAAGGCAGCACCGTCGCGCACTGGATGAGTCGCTCCCTGATCAGCCCGGTGCTGACCGCGCACCCGACCGAAGTGCAGCGCAAAAGCATTTTGGACGCCGAACGCGAAATCGCGAGGCTGCTCCAGTGGCGTGACCGTGTGATCTTCACGCCCGAGGAATCCGCCGAGTTCGACCAGGCCCTCGCCGCTCAGGTACTCTCGCTCTGGCAGACCGCCATGTTGCGTCTTTCGCGCCTGCTCGTGAAAGACGAGATCGACAATGGCCTTGCGTATTACCGCTACACGTTCCTCACCGAGCTGCCTCGATTGCACGACGCGCTGGAGCGCGCGGTGCGCGATCGCTTCGAGCTCCCGCAAGCCTGGCGCGTGCCCGCATTGCTGCGACCCGGCTCATGGATCGGTGGCGATCGTGATGGCAACCCATTCGTCACGGCGCAGACGCTCGAGTATGCAATCAAGGCGCAGGCCGCCGTGGCGTTCAGTCATTACCTCGACGAAGTTCACCGCCTCGGCGCCGAGCTGTCGCTCTCAACCCGGGTCATGCAGCCGAGCGAGGCGCTGATGACCCTTGCGACATCCGCGCGCGACGACAGCGAGCACCGGAAGGACGAACCCTATCGCCAGGCATTGGTCGGCGTGTACGCAAGACTCGCGGCCAGCGCCTCTGCCCTGGCGGGTTATGTGCCGCCGCGTGCGCCGCACGTCGTGATGCCTGAGTACGCGACGCCGGACGAATTCGCAGCGGACCTGCACATCATCGCGGACTCGCTCGCATCGCATGGTGCGGGCCCGCTCGTTGCACGTCGGCTCGCTCCCCTGCAGCGCGCCATCGGGATATTCGGGTTTCACCTGGCTGTTCTCGACCTTCGCCAGAATGCCGATGTGCACGAGGTCGTGGTCGCCGAGCTGCTCCAGCGCGTGGGCGTGTGCGCCGATTACCTCGCTCTGTCGGAAGCCGAGCGTACGTCGCTCCTCGTGCGCGAGCTCGAGGGGGCACGGCCCCTGCGCTCGCCGCACCTCGAATACACCTCGCGCACCCGCGACGAGCTCGCGATTGTGGAAGCCGCGGCGCAGGTTCATCGGCGCTTCGGAAGCGAGGCACTGCCTAACTACGTCATCTCCAAATGCAATTCGGTCAGCGACCTGCTGGAAGTGGCCATCCTGCTCAAGGAAGTGGGGCTCGCGAGCGCCGATCGCGTTTCAATGAACATCGTGCCCCTCTTCGAGACCATCGACGACCTTGCGCGGAGCGAGCACGTGATGACGGAAGCCTTCGCGCTTCCCTGCTACCGCCGTTTCGTGCAGTCGCGCGGCGATCTGCAGGAGGTGATGCTCGGTTATTCCGACAGCAACAAGGATGGCGGATATCTCACGTCCAACTGGTCGCTGTACCGCGCCGAGCGCGCGCTCGTGCAAACGTGCTTCGATGCCGGCGTCACCCTGCGCCTGTTTCACGGTCGCGGCGGCTCGGTGGGGCGTGGCGGGGGACCCGCGCACGACGCCATATTGGCGCAGGCATCGGGGAGCCTGTCGGCAGGCATTCGTCTCACCGAGCAGGGCGAGATCATCGCCAGCAAGTACTCCGATCCGGAGCTTGGACGCCGCAGTCTCGAGACGGTGCTTGCGGCCGCGCTCGAAGGCAGCCTTCTCGATGCGGAACAGATCGGCACGCGAGCGCAAGCGTATTACGCCGCCATGGAGGAGCTGTCGCGCTCGGCGTACCGTGCTTACCGCGAGCTGGTGTACGAGACCGCGGAATTCCCTGCCTACTTCCGTGCTTCGACGCCGATTGCAGAGATTGCCGGACTCAACATCGGCAGCCGACCGGCATCACGTACGCCGTCCGATCGCATCGAAGACCTGCGGGCCATTCCCTGGGTCTTCAGCTGGAGTCAGTGTCGACTGATGCTCCCCGGCTGGTACGGCTTCGGCACCGCGATCGAGGCGTTCCTGGCCACCCACGAGGACGGAGATGAGCTGCTGGGCGAGATGCATGTCCGCTGGCCGTTCTTCCGCAGCGTGCTCTCGAACATGAGCATGGTGCTCGCAAAGAGCGACCTTGCGATCGCTTCGCGCTATGCCGAGCTCGTGCCCGACCGCGAATCGCGCCGGCAGATCTTCGGTCGCATCGCGGCCGAGCACGCGCGTACGCTGCGGCATCTTCTCGCCATCAGCGGCCAGAGCGCACTCCTCGAGGACAATCCGGCACTGGCTACGAGCATCAGAAACCGCTTCCCGTATCTCGATCCGCTGAATCATCTGCAGGTGGAGCTCCTGCAACGCCACCGCGCCGGGCAAAGCGATGAGCGCACCGCACGCGCCATTCACCTCACCATCAACGGCATCGCCGCGGGCCTGCGCAACAGCGGTTGACACGCTTTTCCCGGAGCTCAATCGCTGGCACCTGACGCAAGCGCGTCGACCCGCGCGCGCTCGAGACCTACCTTCTCCGCGGCGTTGCCGACCGCGGTCCAGGTCGTCGCATCGATCTCGATTCCATGCTCCAGGCGGCGCGCGCGCGTTTCGCGTTCGGGCTCACCGGCGATGCGGACGCGATCAAAACCGGGTGCCGACGGCGACTGCCGCAGCCACGCAACAAATTTCTGCGCGTTGGCTGCGTACGCCGCGCTCGTGCCGAGGCACGCAGGATCGATGACGATCGTCAGCATGCCGTTGAGTACTCCGCTGTGCGGCCGGACCACGCCATCTTCGGTGCCCCCGCCGGTGAGCGCCCCGCCAAGCAGCTCGCAGGCGACGGCAAGCCCATAGCCCTTGTGCCCTCCGAACGACATCATCGCGCCGAACGGCTCGACCACGGCGAAACGCGGATCGGTCGTCGGCGCCCCACGATCATCGATCAGGAGCCCCGGCGCCACTTGCTCACCCTTGTTGTGCGCCACGCGCAGCTTGCCTTGTGCCACGGCACTCGTCGCGCAGTCCAGGATCATGGGAGGCTCGCCGGGAATCGGCAGGCCGATGCAGAAAGGATTGGTGCCGTAACGCGCATCCGCACCACCCCAGGGCGCGACGCGAGGCGCGGAGAGCACGTTCACGAAATGCAGTGAGACGAGCCCCTGCCCCGCGGTCATCTCGGCGAACTGACCGATCCGGCCAAGGTGGTGGGTGTTGCCAAGTGCCATGATGCAACTCCCGAGATCGCGCGTGCGATCGATCGCTTGCTGCATCGCCATCTGGCCGATGACGGGACCATGCCCGCGTTGCCCGTCGAGCACGAGCAAGCCACCCGCGTCGAGCTCGGTGTGCGCCCGGGCGTTGGAAGCGAGGCCGCCATCCAACGTCGCGTCGACATACCGCGGCACCATGCCGATCCCATGCGAGTCGTGCCCACGCAGGTTCGATTCCACGAGCGAGTGCGCGACGTGCACGGCCTCCTCGTGGTGACTGCCTGCGGCGGCCACCACCGCGGTGATCGCACGCTCCAGCGCGGACGCGTTGAACAGATGATCGGCGGTCATGTCACAGCGGTCTTGTCGGGAAGGTCTATGCTAGCGCGCCGCTCATACAAGGTCGCCACAAGGCTTGAACCTGCCACACCCGCACGGGAAATCAACGGGTGTTCCAAGGAGGCAATGCAATGGAGCTCGAAGGACGCGAAATCATCGTCACCGGAGGCACTGGCGCGCTGGGTACAGTCGTCGTCGGTGCGTTGCTCGATTCGGGTGCGCGCTGCCATGTGCCGTACACACGCGTCCGCTCGAACGCGCGGTTTCCGCACACCGACCGCGTGACGCTGGTGCCCGGCTGCGACCTCACCGTGGAAGCAAATGTCGTCGCACTCTATCGAAACGTGCCGAAACTGTGGGCATCCATCCACCTTGCGGGCGCATTCGAGATGGGTGCCATCGAAGACACCGACCAGGGGGCACTGAGGCGCATGATCGACGTGAACCTCGTCACGTGTTACCTGTGCTGCCGCGCCGCGGCGCGCACGTTTGGCGAACCCGGCGGGCGAATCGTCAATGTGGCTGCGCGACCCGCTCTCGAACCTCGCCTCGCATCCGGCATGACAGCGTACGGCATCAGCAAGGCGGGCGTTGCCGCGCTCACGGTATCGCTCGCGGCCGAGCTCGCGCCGCGCAACATTCTGGTCAACGCCGTCGCGCCTTCAGTGATCGACAGTCTGGCCAACCGCGCGGCGATGCCCGACGCAGCCACCGATGCGTGGCCGACTCCGAAGGAGATCGCCGCCACCATCCTCTTTCTCGCCTCGCCATCGAATCGCATCACCAGCGGTGCCGTGCTGCCCGCCTACGGTCGCGCTTGACGCCGGCAAGCTGCGGGTCCGCAGGCACTCGAAACGGAACAATGAAGATGCCTCAGGGTCCGACGTGCTGCCGCAGTGACATCGGGCACCAATCAACAAAGGGGAGCAGCATGGCCAAAACGCTGGTTGGAACCTATGCATCACACGACGACGCCGAGCGGGTAAGCGGTGCGCTCGTGGCACTCGGCGTCGCGCCGAATCGCATCCGGCTGCATTCGCGTGATACAGCGCAAGCCACCGAACCACTGCCCGAAGATCGCGGCTTGTCGGGCTTCATCGGACGAATGTTCAGCGGCGTCACAGGCGAGATCGCAAACATCCGCAAGTATGAGGCGCACGCCGAACAGGGGGGCGCAGTGCTGGCGGTCGAGGTCGATGACAGCGTCGACATGAGTTCAATACGCGAAGCCATGCGCGAGGGCGGGGAGGTAGACGTGCACGGCAACGCCGGGACCGATGGCTCGGCAGGCGCTGGAGAGACTGAAGCCGTCAACGCGCGGCGGTGAGCGCCACGGCCGGGCGCCCGGAACGTAACGTGCTGCCAAACGCGTCCAGCGGTTGGAATACGAGCCGTGCGGGCTCGCCGGCAACCGTCGGGGGCGCAGGCATTGACCCCGCGCGCCCGCGGGGTCTCCTGGATGATGCCCAAGGCACCGGCATCGATGCGGATGCGGCGCGCCGCCGCGATAGCCGAACCTTCTGCATCCCGCGTGATCCACATCGACCCGCGCATCGCGGGTGATCGAGAAGGGTCCTAGCTGTCGTTAGGGGCGTTCGAGGTCCCGAGACGCTCCTCGATCGCCTGCTTGTCGCGGGTGAGCCTCGACCACGCATCGCGCCGGGTTCGGAGCGCGCCGATCACGGTGGGTATTCGGTACATGAGCGGATACGCCGTCTGGAGCTCAGCCCAGGTGATCGGCATCGAAACGGGAGCACCGGGCAGTGCCCGCGGCGAGTAGGGAGCGACGAGCGATTTGCCGCGCGCATTCATGTTGGTATCCATGAAGATCTTGCCGCGACGCTTCTGCACGCTCCATTCGACGGTGATGTCCTCGGGATACGCGTTCAGGAGGTGCAGCCCGACCACGCGTGCAAGCTCGCGCGCCACTGCGTACGTGACCGTGCGCCGGATCGGCACGAGCACGTGCAAGCCGGTCTTGCCTGACGTCTTCACGTACGAGATCAGTGACAGGCTGTCGAGCAGAGCCTTGAGCGCGAGGCCGATCGTCACAGCCTTGCCGAATGCAATTGCGTTCAGCTCAGGCTCTTTCACCCGCGTCTCGGTTCCGGCATACAGGAACGGATCGAGGTCGAACAGGATGTAATCCGGGTACTCGATGATCGAGGCCTGCAGAGCCTTGGTCGACCCCGCGAAGTCCGTGCTCGTCACGGGCGTGTCCGGCCCGGGCTGCACCCGCGAATGCCAGACGTGGAACTCGAGCGTGCCCATGTGCGCCAGCCAGACGAGCGTCGGCACGTTGTTGCACAAGAGGTATTGGTCCGAGTGGCCCTTTGCGTCCGAGAAGATGCGCGTGCGCTGCACGAAGTCGGGGAGCGCGATGTCGCCGTGCTTTTGCAGCACCCGCCGGCCTGCGACACCGTTGGGCCAGCGAAACAGTGTCAGCGGCCGATCGACGACATGCGGCAGCATTCTGGGTGCAACGGTGATGAGGTAGGCGATCAGCTCGCGTTTGGTGACCGCCTCGTACGCGAGGCCCTGGTCTGCTGGCCAGTACACCCGGTCGAGGTGGCTGACCGCCACCGCCTCGCCTTCGATCTCGAGCACCGCGCTCTCCCCGGCCGCTTGCAGGTCGGCCTGAAGCCGGGTCGTACGGGAGGCGGTGCC
Source organism: Pseudomonadota bacterium (assembly GCA_030946875.1). Lineage (GTDB taxonomy): Bacteria > Pseudomonadota > Gammaproteobacteria > Burkholderiales > Casimicrobiaceae > CAIWHR01. The sequence continues at coordinate 40,731 of JALYXY010000172.1, forward strand.
GCGCATGCCTACGCCGGGCGCAACAAGGCTTTTTGCGGGGTCCGTGGTGCGGGGCATCGGTTCAGGAGTCGGGGACCCAGCCGCCGAAGCGGGCATGACCGTGGCGAGGATGCATCACTCCACGCGGCAAGCGCACGAGCGGACGCGGCTCGTCTGGCCATTTGCGATGGCGCCCACTATGATGGTGAGCATGAGTCATTTCGACGAAGACACGAGCATCATGCGTCACCGCCTGGCGATCACGCCCATCCAGCTGCGCCGGCCCAGGGTCGACCCGCAGACGCGGGCACGGGGGATCGCCATCGGCACCATCCTCGGCGCTATCGTATGGGTCGCCGCCGCGGCCGCTGCGCTCTTGCTTTGGAAATGGCTCACCTGATGCGCTCCCTCCGATCCTTGCCCGAGCCGCCCGGCGGCTCAGGCCCCGCGAGATCGCCATAATGCACTGGCGTGTGCCTCATTTCTCCGCGAAGACCCTGCGCACGCTCGCCGCCTGGACGATCGTGATCGTGGTGCTCGTTGTCGCCGTGATGGAGCTCGCCTGGATGGGGCAGCGGGTGCGTGAGCATCGCGCCATTCGCGCCAACGAGCACTCGCCGCCGAAGGTGTTTTCGCTGCCACTCACCGGGTTCAAGCCTTAGCTGATCCGTGTCGAGCAGTGCCGTTGCCAGCCTCCCGCTGGCGCCGCGTCGGCTAGAATCGCCGCGAGCCCGGGTGGTGAAACTGGTAGACACAGCGGACTTAAAATCCGCCGGCCCGTGATACGGCCATACGGGTTCGACCCCCGTCCTGGGCACCACCTTCTCCAGCCGCCTCATGTCCCTCCAAGAACGCATCCAGCCCGGGATCCTGAAGCCCGTCCCACTCGTCGCGCGGTCGCTCACCTTTCGCATCTGGGAGATCGACCAGGTGCGTACGTCGCTGGCCCGACTGGCCTCCGAGTTTTGCTCGGACGCGGACGTGGTGGGGATCGGCGAACCCTGTGTGCTCGCCATGGGCGCAAGTCTGCACGGGTTGCGCACATTCCCGGCGATGTCAGGACCCGGCTGCGCCATACCTTCCACCCAGGACGCGCTGTGGATCCGGCTCTGCGGTTCTGACCGCGGCGTGGTATTCGACTCGGCACGGCGGGTGCGCCAGCTCCTGGCCGCCGCGTTCCGTGTTTCCGGCGCGCTCGACACCTTCACCTACCAGGGCGGCCGCGATCTCACTCGCTTCGAGGACGGAACGGAGAATCCGAAGGGTGACGCCGCTCTCGAGGCGGCGATCGTGCAGACCGGTCCCATCGCGGGATCGAGCTTCGTTGCGGTCCAGCAGTGGGTCCACGATCTCGAGCGCTTCGAAGCCATGTCGGACACCGCGCGCGACCACGTGATGGGGCGCTCGGCCGAGAACAATGACGAGCTCGATGACGCGCCTGCGTCGGCGCACGTGAAGCGAACCGCTCAGGAAAGCTTCGAGCCCGCGGCCTTCATGCTGCGCCGATCGATGCCCTGGGCGGGCGTGGACAGGGAAGGATTGGAGTTCGTGAGCTACGTCGCTTCGCTGGACGCATTCACCCGAATGATGCGGCGAATGGCGGGACACGAGGACGGGATTCGCGATGCGCTCTTCTCGTTCTCGCACCCGGTGACCGGAGGTTTTTACTGGTGCCCGCCGGTGACGAACGGTCGTCTCGACCTTGGCGTGCTGCTCGATGCGATAAGCATGGATCGTCAGCAGGAAGATCGCCGACGCCCGCTTCGATCGAAGTCCGGATCCAGCGGATCGTCCTCAGGTTTGAAGGCCTGAGCTCACGGCACGGATGCAACTCGGGAGTGCCGCCGCATGATCTCGGCACGAATCCGCGCGAACTGCTCCCGAGTTTCAGCAACGATCGAGTCCGTCGCGAGCGACACGGGCACGAGATCGCCGACCGTGTATTCACCATGGTTGATGAGCCGCGCTCCCCCATCCGTACGTTCGACCCGCGTCAGCGACTCGGCAGCTTTCAACGTTCCGCTCACGAGCTCGGTCCTGATCTGATGCGGCGGTTGCAGCGCGACGTCGCGCACGTTCTCGAAAGCGAATGAAATCAGGCCGCGGCTGGCCCGCCCCTTTTGCACCACGCGAAGCCGATTGCCATGCTTCGTCAGGATCCGGCTTTCCTGCAGATTGGGAAGGAAATCCGCCATGTGGTCGTAGTCGACCAGGGTCGGCCACGCTTCTTCGGGAGAGACGCCGATAGGCAGCTCGACGTCGACGATGACCGTCTTGCCACGCGTCTCCACGCGCACCGTGATGTCGTCGTTCGACTCCGCTGCCAATGCGACCCCTGCGGGTGCGAGCAGCCACCACATCAGTGCGATCGGAATGAAGCGCGGGAGCGTCATGACGTAGTGAGACCCTGGAATGACGTGATGGTTCGGCATGCGCACCGTTGTCGAATCGCACTATGGCGCGCATGCAGCGTCAGGGTTACCGTTTTGCGCCAGGCACCGCGTTCTGCGCCATGCGCGTGAAGTCGCCCATCACGCGCTGCATGGACTCGAATGCGGTCCCGCCCGAGGCGAACACGCCTTGCATGGCTTGCACCAGGTTCTGCGCCTGGCTCAAGTCGGGGAGCATACCCATGGCGGCCTTCGCCTGCTTCACCCCCGGAACGTCCGCGACCTGATTGTCCATGATGAGAAACAATCGCTTCTGCATCTCGACGATGAGCTCGAACATCTGGCCCCAGTACGCCATCGCGCTCTGCACCGCCTCCTGGCTCACGTTCTGACTCGTGGCCATGAGCGCCTGCGGGTTTTCGGCTTCCGCCGCGCGGCGAGCGGCGCGCTTGTGCATGTTGCGCGCTTCCTCTTCGCTCGCGAACTGCAGCTTGCGCAGCTTCGCGGTGCTTTCGATGGAGGCATCGATGATCTCGAGAGCGAGCCGCGCATTCTGCCGATAGAGCTCGAATGCCTGCTCGGGCGTCATCAGCGCCTTGAGCTTGGCCAACTGCGCGGGATCGGCGAAGGCTGCAAAGGGATTGGCGCCGGCACCTGGCATCGCGCCCATCGCGCCAGAGGCGGACTGACTGGACGCGGACGCGGTCGATCGAGCCTCCGCGCCGCGTGAGCCATCGGTTTCGCCGCGCGTGCCGGCTCCTGTGCTGCGCGAACGTTTTGCACCCGAGCTCTTGGGGCCCGACGGGGATTTAGACGCTGACTTGGTGGCCATGGGTGACGCTCCTTGCTGGATGGACGACGGCGGGAGATGCTGCGCGGGACTATTGAATGTTAGGGCACCCACGTATTCGACGCCGGCAGGGCGCGATCGTCAACTGGCATCAATCGATCCAGCGCGACCGAAGACGCAACCGAGCCAGGGTACCGGCCTGCAGTCACGTGTTTTTGCTGCAAGTGCAAAGGGCCGCCGTGGTCGCGCGAGTTGACGTCGCGTGACCACTGGCTATAATCGCCGTACCGCATGCATATACGGTACACTGGTTATCTTTGGAAACGATGGCAGACACCGAACTCTTGCACGCCCTGACCGACCGGCAGCAGCAGATCCTCGACTGGATTCGCGGCTACATCGAGAGCACCGGCATGCCGCCCACGCGCGCAGAAATCGCTGCCGGGCTGGGATTTCGCACCGCAAGCTCGGCAGAGGATCATCTACGGGCGCTCGCGCGCAAGGGCGCCATCGAAATGCTGCCCGGCGCGTCGCGCGGGTTGCGACTGAGGCACATGTCTGCAGGCCACGACGGCGCGCTTCCGCTGGTCGGTCGTGTGGCGGCTGGCCATCCGATCCTCGCGGCCGAGCACATCGAGCGGCATGTACGCATCGAGCCGACCCTCTTCACGCCTGCGGCAAATTACCTGCTGCGCGTTCGCGGCACGAGCATGAAGGACGCCGGCATTCTCGACGGTGATCTTCTCGCAGTGCACAAGACGAGCGAAGCGCGCTCGGGACAGATCATCGTCGCGCGCATCGGGGACGAAGTCACCGTAAAACGCCTCAAGCGCCACGGCACGCAGGTCGTGCTCGTTGCTGAAAACCCCGACTTCGCTCCCCTCGTCATCGACAACAAGCGCGACGCGCTCACCATCGAAGGCATCGGCGTTGGCGTGATTCGCACCTCGCGCGGAGCATGAGCATGTGCGCGGGTGCACGGCGGATGCATGGCCGCGGGGACAGCGCATGAAGGATGTCGGCAGTTCCGCCTCGCCACATTGGGGACGCTAGTGGTCATGGCTGCTTCATCGCCCCTCGCGACCGTGCTGCAAAACCCTGCGATATGGCGCGGCGGCGATTGTGCTCCCGAGCCCGCTGCGATCAGCACGGGCCTTGCGCTGCTCGATGCGGTGCTTCCCGGAGGCGGTTGGCCCTCGAGCGCGCTGACCGAGATCGTGCTCGCGCGTGAAGGCATCGGCGAACTCACGCTCACCCTGCCTGCGCTGGCACGGCTGCAGGCGCAGCGTCGCGCGATCGTGTGGATTGCACCTCCCCACGTGCCGTATGCGCCGGCACTGGTCGCTGCCGGCCTCGATCTCGAGCGGCTGATGATCGTACGCTGCGCAAGCACCAGCGATCAGCTGTGGGCATTCGAGCAGGCATTGCGCGCCCCTGAATGCGGCGCTGCATTCGCATGGCTCGCGACGTCCGATGAGCGCATGTTACGGCGGCTGCAAATCGCCGCGCGCGACGGCGGCACGTGGGGTGTCTTGTGGCGACGACCCGGCGAGCATGCGATCGCCAGCGCCGCGCCCTTGCGGCTTGCGCTCGCACCACATGAAGGCGGTCTCGCGATCAAGGTGCTCAAGCGTCGCGGCGGCGATCTCGCCCACCCGGTCATCGTCGATGTGCATGCATCGCGCCCGGAGCCGCGGAGGAGCCTCGACAGCCGAACCAGCGCAGGCGCCGGCCGGCCGCCGCGAGCACGGCGTCATATCGCACAGTGATGCGGTCCAGCCATGCTGTGGTTATGCGTGCTGTTACCGGATTTGCCACTCGAGGTCTTCACTCGGGCGCATGCACCGCCTCGGGAGGATGAGGTGCCCATCCGCTTCGCGATCACCACGGGTGGACATCATCCGCGCATCGTGATCGCCAATGAGGCGGCAACGAGCCAGGGCATCGCGCGACAGCAACTCGTATCGGCCGCACTTGCGCTCGCGCCTGACATGGTGCTGCGCGAACGCGATCCTCGAGGTGAGCTCGAAGCGCTGTCCTCGATCGCAGCGGCGCTCATCCAGTTCACACCCACAGTGAGCATCGCCGCGCCACAGGCCGTGCTCGCCGATATCGGCGGCAGCCTTCGACTGTTCGGCGGCTTGCGCGCGCTGTTGCGACAGATCGTCGAGCACCTGCAAGCCCTGGGCTATCGCGTGCGCACTGCGTGTGCGCCCACACCCGCTGCAGCGCACTTTCTCGTGCGCGCAGGGCAGTGCGCGGTGATCACGGAGGCCGTGGATCTCGAACCCGCGCTCGCACCTTTGCCACTCGCGCTGCTCGATGCCGATGCCGGGGTCGTGCAGCTTCTGCGCGCGGCGGGCATCACCACTTTCGGGCAAGCGTGCAAGCTGCCGCGCGAGGCTCTGGCTCGGCGCGTGGGCAAGCCGTTCATCACACTGCTCGATCGCACATGCGGTGTCGCGCCCGATCCGCGGTTACCTTTTGCCACCCCGGCACGTTATCGAGGCCGGCTCGAGTTGCCCGTGCCGGTCGCCGATGTCGATGCGCTGGGCTTCGCGGTCAATCGCCTGGTGCACGAGCTCGCGGGCTGGCTCCTGGGTCGCGGGCTCGGCGTCAATGCCGTCGTGCTCACGCTCGAGCACGAGCGCCATGCGCGAACAGTGCCGCCTGCAACGCGTTCGCGCGAAGCCTCATTGCAGCCGAAGGGCCGAGTCTCGAAGGCAACGCTGCAGACAAAGGTCGACACTGGGCACCCGACCAGCGGTGCCACACGCGTCGAGTTTGCACTCGCCTCCCCCGCACGCGACCCGGCACATCTCATGGCCGTGCTGCGCGAGCGGCTCGCTCGCGTCGAGCTCCGGGCCGCCGTAGAAGCTGTCGTGCTCGAGAGCAAGACCACGGCACGATTGCAGGGTCGCACGCTCGCGCTCCTGCCCGGCGAGCCTGATGCAGCAGCCATACCGCTGCTCGACCGGCTGAGGGCACGTTTAGGCGAGCACGCCGTCACCTGCGTGACACCTCTTGACGATCATCGCCCCGAACGTGCATGGCAACAGGCGACCGCCACGACCGAAATCATGGATCATGCGCCGACGACGCATGCGTCGCGCGTGCCTGATGCTGCACGTCCGTTGTGGCTTCTCGTCGACGCGCAACCGCTCGGCGCGACGTTCGAAGCGAAGCCATGGATCCTGCGTGATGGTCCCGAGCGGATCGAATCGGGATGGTGGGATGGCGGCGACATACGCCGCGATTACTACCTGGCCGAAAGCCCGCGCGGTGAACTGCTGTGGATCTACCGCGACAGCGCGCATGCGCCGGACGGCGAGTGGTTCCTGCACGGCATCTTCGCGTGAGCCTACGCCGATCAGCGGGATTTCAGATCCCGGCGTACCACTGGTAGCCCTGGTCCTCCCAATAGCCACCCTTGCCACCGCGAAACCCGGCAAAGCTCTCCACGAACTCCAGCCGCATCACGTACTTGGCATGCTTGTAGCCGAGCTGACGCTCCACGCGTAAACGAATCGGGGCGCCGTTGGCCACCGGCAGCGGTGCGTCGTTCAGCGCATACGCAAGAATCGTCTGCTCGTGATAGGCGTCGTCGAGATCGATGCTCTCGTAGTAGAGATCGCGCCCGCCCTCCTCCATGGGATCGGCACAGTGGAAAACGACGTAGCGCGCAGCCGGTTTCGGCTTGACCATTGCAAGCAGCGGGCCGAGTCGTGCGCCCTGCCATTTGCCGATTGCGCTCCATCCCTCCACGCAATCATGGCGGGTGATCTGGGTGCGGCTCGGCAAGGCCTTCAGCTCCGCAAGGGAGAATTGCGCTGGCTGCTCGACCAGTCCATCGACAATCAGGCGATAGTCAGCGAACCCCGCTTGCGCAAGAGCGCGGTACTGCGCGTTGTCAGGCTCTGACGTACCGTTGCTGCGGAAGCTCGGTGACAGATCAGCGGCGGTGAACTCCTGCGCCACGGCCTTGCGCGCAATGACGCTCGCAGCACCCGCACTCAACCGCTCCGCATTCCCGAGCAACTTGGGAAACCACGGTGTCATCGAAAGGCGATCGCAGCCGGCGACGATGAACGCCCCTGCAGTGCCCAGCAGGCCGCGCACGAACCGGCGGCGCGGACGAAACACTTCACCTGTCATGACGCACCTCCTCCTGCACCTCGTAACGTCCGGTGATCATGGAACGGATGTGATTCCACGCGCCCGAGATGATCACCTCGAACACATGGATGGCGACGAATGCCACCAGCAGCCAGGCCACCGCAAAATGGATCGTGCGCGCGGATTGCCTTCCGCCGAAAAGGTCCACCCATCCGGCGAGTACCGAGTCCAAACGCGGCGACATGCCAAGCCCCATCAGCACGATGAGTGGCAGCAGCACGAAGATAACCGTCAGATACGCAAGTTTTTGCAGCACGTTGTAACGCTTGGCGGCCTCCCCGGTGGGATGCTTGAACCGCACGTGGTCGATGATGGACTGGCCGATCGAGCGCCAGTCTTGACGCGAGGGCCACAGGTCCCGCGCCAGATGCCGGCTCGCAATGCTGTAGATGAGATAGGCGAGTCCGTTCAGGACGAAGACCCAGGCGAAGAAGAAATGCCAGGTGCGCGCCATCGACAGCCACCGATTGTCGGGAATCGTGATCCACCAGGGGAAGCCCCGCGCCGACCATTCGCCGGCGCGATCGCGAGAAGCCCCGAGCACGCCCGTGGTGTCGAAGGTGTGGCTGCCAATGCGTGTCGTCCCGGCCAGCGAGCCGTCGGGCAGCTGCATCGAGCCCATCTCGAGCAACGCGGGCCGGCCGGTGTAGGAGGATTTGCCCCAGTACAGCGCCGGATGCGCATTGAAGATCTGAAGCCCGCTCATGAACAGGATGGTGAGCGCGACAACATTGATCCAGTGCATGATGCGCACCGCCAGTGCGTGACGCGCGTACCCGTGCCTGCGGATTTGCACGGGCGTGGTGGCGATCGTTTGTTCCATGCGAGGAGTCCTCTGCGCATCTGGCGGCGCCGCGTGGCGTTGCGCTTGACGGGCTGCACTTCAGCACTTTGTCGTGCGCGGGCCCAAAACCTTATACCACTTGGAGCGGCGGCGACAACAGCGGTCGAGGTCGATGCTGCACAACAGGGCTCAGGTGGGTGCAACCCGAAGCGCACCCCGGCCGTGAACCATGAGCGCGGCCCACGCGAGCGACGTCAGGACGGCGCCGCTGTAAAAAGCCGCCGGTGCGCCACGCGTTTGCCACAGCCACCCCGCAAGAACACTCGCCAGCAGGAGCGCGATTCCGGAGACCAGGTTGAGGAAGCCGAATGCGGTGCCGCGCAAGTCGGCCGGTGCGTGCGCGGCGACAAGTGCCGCCAGAAGCCCCTGCGTCAGGCCCATGTGAAGCCCCCACAGCGCGCCACCTGCGTACACGGCCCAGGGAGAGCTGGCGCGCGCGAGCACCACGTCGGCGACGATCAGCGCAAGGAAACCTGCGTTCAGCAGGCCCCAGGTATGGCCTCTGTCGACCGCCCGACCCGTTGGATAAGCCACCAGCGCATACACGCACGACATGGCGACCATGACCCAGGGCGCGTTCGCCACATCCGCCCCTACGTCATGCGCCCGCAGCACAAGAAACGCCTCGGAGAAGCGTGCCAGCGTCAACACGGCCGAGATCGTGACGACGACCATGAAAGCTCGCCCCAGCGTGGCGATGCGGCGAAGCTCCACCTTGGGTCTCGGCTCCATGCTGGTCCCCGTGGCGCGGGGCTCGTGGACGGTGACGACCAGTAGCGCGACCGCAACAAACGCGGGGACCACCGCCACTGCGAGTGCCGGCCGGAACGCATCGTGGAAGTAAGCAAGGGCAGCGATCGCCGCCAAAGGTCCCAGCAATGCGCCCACGGTGTCGAGCGACTGCCGAAGCCCGAAGCTCGCACCTCGCACCTCGGCCGGTGCGATGTCCGCGATCAATGCGTCGCGCGGGGCTCCGCGGATGCCCTTTCCGATGCGATCGGCGAAGCGTGCGCCCACGATCCACGACACGCCCGGCGCAAAGGGGAACACGATCTTCGACAGCGCCGCGAGCCCGTAGCCGATCACCACCAGCGGCTTGCGCCGCCGAAACCGATCCGAGAGCGCTCCCGAGAACATCCTGACCACGAGGGCGAGCGCCTCCGCCACACCTTCGATGATGCCGATGGTGAATGCGCTCGTTCCAAAGCCGACGGCGAGATAGAGCGGCAGGATCGCGTGGATCAGCTCCGACGAGAGATCCATGCACAAGCTGACCACACCGAGTGCCCACACGGCGCGCGGTATGGCAGGGCGCGCCCGATGTGCCATCGCTGCTGCGCCTATCTCGCGTCCAAGTCCAGCGCGCCGGTGAGATCGCCCGCGCCAACGCGCACGCCGGGCAGGGGTTCCAGTCCGAAGCGGCGAGTGATGAGCTTGATGATGGAGGTCGTGTCATACATGGTGTGATCGACGTAGCCGCGTCGCGCGAACGGTGAGATGACGATCGTCGGAATGCGCGACCCGGGTCCCCACCGGTCCCCCTTGGGAGGCGGCACATGGTCCCAGAATCCGCCGTTCTCGTCATACGTGATGATGATCAGGCTGCTCGACCAGAGCGGACTCGCCTTGATCTTCGCGGCAAGCTCGGCGATGTGCGCGTCGCCGCTCAGCACGTCGGCGTAACCCGGGTGCTCGTTCAGCGATCCCTGGGGCTTGTAGAAGACTACGGCCGGCAGCTCCCCACGGGCGATGCCGCTTTCGAGATCGCCGAGGTCCTTGAGGTGGGTGGCGCGGTCGGCGCTGCCGGGTGCGAATCGGGCAAAGTAATTGAATGGTTGATGATGAGTGATGAAGTTCGGTGAGCCTGCAGCCGGGTTGTTGATGATCTTTCTCTGCGCAGCCGGCGGCTGCATGCCATCGGTCATCGCAGCGCTCCAGGCGCCCGCGTACCACGCCCAGCTCACCCCTTTCGCGCTCAACGTGTCGCCGATCGTACGGGCGGTCTGCGGCTCCAGCGTGTATTGCGCCGGATCCGTACCCGTGGGCTCGCCAGCGGCCGCGGGCGGGACGCGCGAAGGCTGCCAACGCGGCTGTGTCGTGGTGAGCACGTGGCCGTCAGGTGCCGCCTGTCCCGCAACGTAATCCGGCGGCCCCTGCAAGGCCGATTTGGGCGAGCTCGGACGCTGCTTCAACCATCCGCGCTCGTCGAGTTGTGCGCGTACGTTCTGCGGTACCTTCGGGTCCTGCGGCGTGCACGCGCAGATGAGCCACTGGTGATTGAGGAACGAGTCGCCGAACGCGCCCATGAAGAAGTTGTCCGCGAGCGTGTACTCCTGCGCCCATTTCCAGAGGGGCAACGACGAGCCGTCGTAATAGCCCATGGCGAGGGCACCTGCATCGCTGACGGCGACGAAGCGGTCGAGCCGTCCACCGTTGATCTGCTCCTGCTGCTCGTAGAACTTGTGAATGAGGTCGCGCGTGGGCTTCGACAAGGGCATGTTGATCGGCGGTGCATCGATCCGGAATGGCTTGTTCGGCAAGTCCGCCGGGTAGGCGGGGTCGCGAGCCCGGCCCTTCCATACCGGCGGCAGATGCGGCAGCGGCGTCCCGTCGCGATCGACCTGCGTGTACTGCGCCGGCGTCGCGTTGGCAATGCCATTGGCGCCAGGGAAGAGGCCGTAGAGGTTATCGAAGCTCCGGTTTTCGGCATAGATCACGATGATGTGCTCGATGCGCTCGAGGCCGCCGCGTTGCCCGTTCGGCAACACGGCGCACGCCGATACGAGCAGCGTCGCCGCCGGGCCTGTCCATCGCTTCAACTGTTGCAGCATTCATTTCTCCGATCGTGATAACGGTGTTTCCTGCGCCGGGGTGTCATGCGTCGAGTGTCACGCTGGCCCGCACCACGCCGGCTCGCGAGTGTCTCGCAACGATCCCGACCACGTCGCGCGGCTTGCCTCGCACGACCCACTCGCATTTCGCGCGATCGTCGGTGACAACGTAATCCGGCCAAAATGAAACGCCCGTGTGCTTGTAGGCCTTGCCTTCGAGCTGGCCCGCCTCGGTGCGACGCTTGCCGTGAACGAGCGACGCGCCCGGGGGCAGCGCAATCTCGAACATCGTACCGCGCACGACCTTGCGCTCGAGAGCGCGCTTCGAAACATAACTCGGCAGCCAACCCGTGTTCTGCACCACCAGCGTGACCTTCCACGTGTCGCCGCCGAGCGATTGCGCGCCCGCATGCACGAGCTCCATCTTCGGCGAGGTCAGCGCCTGCCACACGAGCCATCGCGGAAATTTGGCCAGCTCCTTCTTGAGCAGCGGCTTCGGCGGATTCGAGAACGCATTGAAGCGATCCCATCCGCCGATCTCGACATCACCGAGCTGCGGATGCCGATACGGCGTCCAGTCGGCGTGCGCCGCACCTCCCAACGTCCTTTCGCTCCAGCGATAGAGCTTGAGATCATCCTCCGGCGGGTGATCCCGAAACCAGTCGATGTACTTGTAATCCGTGATGCCCGCCTCGCGCATCGGGCTCCAGATCTCGACCACCCAGCTGAATGCGCCCAGGTGCTCGTAGATCCAGTCGAACGTGCCGCCGATCACGCTTTTTGGATGATAGCGAAACTCGTGATACACCGAAATGTGCGGATAGCCGGTGAGCTCGGTTCCCGTGCGGCCTGCAAGCTGGTAGAACCACAGATCCTCGGCGTGCATCTCGCTATCGGGCAGATGCTCGAACGGCCGCAGCAGCACGCCACTCCACGTGTGAAACGTCGTTCCACCTGTAATGTTCGGATGATCGGTGATGAACGATACGACCGCGCGAATCTCGGGCTCCGACGTAGGAAACGGGCCGGCGCCGAGCTGCTCGAACTCCTGGCGCCAGCTCGCCGGAAAGTTGCGGTTGAGGTCGAGGCCGTGACGCGGCTTCTTGATGCGTAGCGTGAAGCCGTCGTAATCCTCGAGCGTGCCCTCGGGCAGGATGCGGTAATACGTTCCGCCCGTTTCCGTAGGCGTGCGGCGAATCATCAGTTGCGGTGCCTCGGGATGCGATTTCCACAGGCCATTCGGATCGGCGACGCGCATCTGCAGGATGCGTCCGTTGCCATCGATATCCTCGACGGTGAGGCCCTCGATCTCCTCTTCGTCGAAGGGGTAGGGACGCGTGCTCGAGCGCACCCATTTGGGCTTGTCGGCGAGCGCCCATTCAGCCCCGTCAGGATTCAGGCGCGGGCAGATGTAGTACGCGCGCGTGTCGAGGACCCGCGTGATCTCCGGGTCCGCGCCATAGTCCGCGAGCAGCGTCTGGATGAAATACAGATTCGCCGACGACGCCGCAACTTCGGTTGCATGAATGTTGCCATCGACCCAATAAGCCGGCTTCTCGTCTGCGGGCCCGGTGCTCCGCTGGGTGACCGTGAGCACCCAGATGTCGCGGCCTTCGTGACTTTTTCCGATCGACTGCAGGGCTGCGAGCTCGGGATAGCCCGCGGCGATGGCGCGAAGAAGCGACGTCAGCTCGTCGTAGCGATAGAAACGGTCGAAGGCGATGTCGATCATGGGCGATCACACGGTGAAGCGATGAAGCGGCGAGTTTCGGTGGCGCGCTGGCGCGCAGTCAAGACCGCCAACATGCCACGATTGCGCGGTACCGTATATTTGTACGGTCATGCTGCTCCCGTACGCCGAGCTTCACTGCCTCTCCAATTTTTCGTTCCTGCGGGGCGCCTCGCACCCTGAGGAGCTCGTGGAGCGCGCGCACGCACTTGGCTATGGCGCGCTCGCGCTCACCGACGAATGCTCGGTCTCAGGCGTGGTGCGGGCGCACCTCGCAGCCAGGGAGTGCAAGCTTCCGCTCATCATCGGCAGCGAGGTGAAGCTCGACGACGGCATGAAGCTAGTCCTGCTCGCCACCGACCGTGAAAGCTACGGCGACGTGTGTCAGCTGATCACGCGTGGGCGTCGCAATGCGCAAAAAGGAAGCTACAGGCTGACCCGCGCCGATGTGACGCAGCATGCGCGCGGACTTCTCGCGCTTTGGCTTCCGACGTGGGGTCCCGACGATGAAGCGAGGGTGGCCGAAGGTCGCTGGGTCGCATCGACATTCACAGGCCGCGCATGGCTCGCTGCTGGCCTCTTCGCACGGGCCCAGGACGAGAAGCTCGTGTCACGACTTGCCGCGCTTGGCGTGGCGACCGAGCTACCCATCGTCGCGACCGGGGACGTCCACATGCACGTGCGGGCGCGTCGCGCGCTGCAGGACACGATGACGGCGATTCGCCTTGGCAAGCCCCTGTCGCAATGCGGCTATGCACTGTTCCCCAATGGAGAGCGCTTCCTGCGCTCGCGCGGACGCCTGGGCGCGCTGTATCCGCCCGAATGGCTGGCACGCAGCGTCGAGATCGCGAAGCGCTGCACGTTCTCGCTCGACAGCCTGCGCTACGAGTATCCCGAGGAGATCGTGCCGGCAGGCGCAACACCCGCCTCGCATCTGCGCGCACTTGTCGAATCCGGTCTCGCGCGCCGGTTCGGTTGCGCCGAAAACGTCGGCACCGACGTGCGCGCACTGATCGAGCACGAGCTCGCGCTCATCAATGAGCTTCGATACGAGCCGTATTTCCTCACCGTGCACGACATCGTGGACTTTGCCCGCAGCGAAAGCATCCTGTGCCAGGGCCGCGGGTCTGCTGCAAATTCGGCGGTCTGCTATGCATTGGGCATCACCGAGGTCGATCCGTCGCGCATGAGCATGCTGTTCGAGCGTTTCATCTCGCGCGAGCGCAACGAGCCGCCCGATATCGACGTCGATTTCGAGCACGAGCGGCGCGAGGAGGTGATGCAGTACGTGTACCGCAAGTACGGGCGCGACCGTGCAGCGCTCGCCGCGACCCTCGTCACTTACCGGCCGAAAAGTGCGGTGCGCGACATCGGCAAGGCGCTGGGTCTCGATCTCGCGCAGGTCGAACGACTTTCGGGCGTGATGGCCTGGTGGGAAGGCCGCCAGGTCGCGGCGGAGCGCATTCGCGAAGCCGGGTTCGATCCTGACAATCCGGTGATCCTGCGCCTTTCCGCGCTCGCCAACGAATTAATGGGCTTTCCGCGCCATCTGTCGCAGCACGTGGGCGGCTTCGTCATCGCGCGCGGCCTGCTCGAGCGCATGGTGCCCGTCGAAAATGCCGCGATGGAGGACCGCACGATCATCCAGTGGGACAAGGATGATCTCGACACGCTGGGTCTGCTCAAGGTCGATTGCCTCGCGCTCGGCATGCTCACCGCGATTCGCAAGGCACTCGATCTCGTGAGCACGCATCGCGGCACGCCGATTCGCATGCAGGACATTCCGGCCGAAGATCCTGCGGTGTACGCCATGGCGCGCAACGCCGATACCGTCGGGGTCTTCCAGATCGAGTCCCGCGCCCAGCAGGCCATGCTGCCGCGATTGAAGCCCACGTGCTTCTACGATCTCGTGATCGAAGTTGCGATCGTGCGTCCTGGCCCCATTCAGGGCGGGATGATTCATCCGTACCTGCGCCGGCGTCAGGGTCTCGAGCCCGTCACCTACCCCAGCAATGAGGTCAAGAGCGTGCTCGAGCGCACGATGGGCGTGCCGATATTCCAGGAACAGGTGATGCAGCTCGCGATCGTGGCGGCCGGCTTTACGCCGGGTGAAGCCGACCAGTTGCGGCGGTCCATGGCAGCATGGCGCCGACGCGGCGGACTTGAAAAATTCGAGCCGCGGCTGATCGAGGGCATGCGAGCGCGAGGCTACGGCGAGCAATTTGCGCGGCAGGTGTGCCAGCAGATTCAGGGCTTCGGCGAGTACGGTTTCCCCGAGTCGCACTCGGCATCGTTCGCGCTGCTCGTGTATGTGTCCGCATGGTTGAAGTGCCACGAGCCAGCGGCATTTTGTGCGGCGCTCCTCAATTCCCAGCCGATGGGGTTCTACGCGCCGGCACAACTCGTCGGCGATGCGCGGCGACATGACGTCGAAGTGCGCGCGATCGACGTGACGATGAGCGACTGGGACTGCACGCTCGAGGCGGGTGGCTGCGTGAAGCCGCTTCACCCAGGTGATCACGGCGATGCTCGCCCGAATCGCCCCCCTCACCCTGCCCCCGCGCTGCGCCTCGGCCTGCGCCTCATTTCCGGCCTGTCACAAAAAGGCGCCGGACGCATCATGCATGCACGCCAAGCCAAGCCTTTCTGCAGCGTTGCAGACCTTGCGCTTCGGGCCAGGCTCGACAAGCGCGACCTCGATCATCTCGCCGCCGCCGATGCGCTGCATTCGCTCGCCGGCCACCGGCACGGTGCGGTGTGGGACGTCGCAGGCGTGGAGCGCTTGCCGGCGCTGCTCGACGGCAGCAGGTTCGACGAATCCGTTCCGACGCTCTCGACACCCAGCGAAGGGCAGGACATTGCGGCCGATTACCGCACGATCGGCCTCACGCTCAAGCGCCATCCGCTTGCGCTCCTGCGCCATCGTCTTGAACGGCAGCGCATCATCGACGCTCGCACGCTCGGGCAGGCGCCGCATGGGCGACTCGTCCGCGTGGCGGGGCTCGTGATCGGACGACAGCGGCCCGATACGGCGAGCGGCGTCATCTTCGTCACGCTCGAGGACGAGACCGGCGCGATCAACGTCATCGTGTGGCGCGATCTGTCCGACCGGCAACGGCGCGAGCTGCTTGGTTCGCGGTTGATGGGGGTGTACGGAACGGTGGAGCGCGACGGCGCCGTCGTGCACGTCATCGCCGGCCGACTGCTCGACCTGTCGCCGCTTCTCGGTGGGCTCGAGGTGCGCTCACGGGACTTTCATTGACCGCATACGCAAGATGGCGTATTGACCCGCTGCACGCCGCGGGAGCAGACTATTTGCCCGGCATCCTCGCTGGACGCGGGGACCGGGCAACCCTGCGGAGGCATCATGCGTAAATATATCGACTGTCGCGATTACCCCAGCGATTCGAAGTGCTCGGTGAGCATTGCCGCAGACACCGAGAACGAGCTCCTCGAGGCCGCGGTCCAGCACGCGGTTTCCGTCCACAAGCACAATGATTCACCGGAGCTGCGCAGAATGCTCAAATCAGCCGTGCACGACGGCGAGCTCCGCGCCTGAGCTGAACACCGCCCTAACGTCCCCCTCGGGGGACCGCTGGCCAGCTTCAATCGGCCAGCGAGCGGCTCATGTCACGCACGCCACGGAAGGTGCACGCTTCTGCTTGGCGGTGGCAACCTTGGCAGCGTCAGGCAGCACGACTCCGTTCTTCACTGCGGTGATCTCGGCGAGGATCGACACCGCAATCTCCGGCGGCGTGCGACTGCCGATGTACAGCCCCACCGGACCGTGCAGGCGTGCGATTTCATGCTCACTCAGATCGAAATCCCTGAGCCGCTCGCGACGCTTCGCGTTGTTTGCACGCGACCCGAGAGCGCCCACGTAGAACGCCGGTGACTTGAGCGCTTCCATGAGCGCCAGATCGTCGAGCTTCGGATCATGCGTGAGCGCGACCACGGCGCAACGCTCGTCGAGCTTCATTTCCTGCACCGTGTCATCGGGCATGGTCCGCACCAGGGTCACGCCCGGCACGTCCCACGTCTCGATGTACTCCTCCCGCGGGTCGCACACGATCACCTGGTAATCGAGTCCCAGCGCAATCTGGGCGAGATACTTCGAAAGCTGGGACGCGCCGATCACCAGCATGCGGTAACGCGGACCGTGAATGGTGGTCAGCATCTTGCCGTCGAATGCGAGGCCGTCGCTTGCGCCGGCGATGCCGAGCGCGGCGTTGCCCGTCTCGAGCTCGAGCCGCCGGGCGACCAGCCGGCCTTCGTTCACCGCAAGCAGCACGTCATCCAGGCGTGAAGCTTTCGACAATGGCTCGAGCACGAGCTGAATGGTTCCCCCGCAGGGCAGTCCAAAACGCCGCGCTTCATCGGCGGACACGCCGTAGGTGACGACCTCGCATCTCGTCGCGGTCAACCCTTCGCGGCGAATGCGATCGATGAGATCGTCCTCGATGCATCCCCCTGAAACGGATCCTTCGACGTGACCGTCGTCGCGGATGGCCAGCATGGCGCCCTCCGGTCGTGGCGAGCTACCCCAGGTCTTGACGACCGTGACCAGTAGCACGCGCCTTCCGGCAGCGAGCCACTCCGTGCTGCGTTTCAGTACCTCGAGATCGACGCTGTCCATACCAGACCTGTTGCTTTCGGACCGTTAGTTTACGCCGCGCCGACGTCATCCCGGGCGTTGCATGGGCGGCGGCTGGCGCTCCAGCTCATGCGCGCAAGAAGCACGCTGCCACCCTCAACCGAGTGCTTCACGACGGCAGCGATGTGCAGCAGCACCGAAGCTGTGAGCAGCACACTCAACGCCAGATGCACCTGACTCATGAGCTCCTTGAGCGACTCATGCTTCGCGCTCCATGACGGGAGTGTCATGCCGAAGTACTTGACAGGATAGCCGCTGAACGCGGATCCGAGATACCCCACGATGGGCATCGCGACGATCGCGAGATAGAGCACCACATGATTGACGCGCGCCGCGCGTCGTTGCCATGTCGGCATCGCCGGCAGAGGTGGCGGTGTATGCAGAAGGCGCCACATCAGACGCACCAGCACGAGTGCAAGGATCGTGAGGCCGATCGACTTGTGCAGGTTGTATGCGTCGACGCGCGGTCCCACGGGCAGCTTGGGGATCGTCTGCATCCACCAGCCCCAGGTGCCCTGCAGCAACACCATGCCCGCGATGAGCCAATGCAGCACGACGGCCGTGCGCGTATAGGTCGCAGCCCCCGAGCGCCCGGCGCTCACGCACTCAGAACGTGGCGCGTGCAGCGATGCCGGCAAACCAGTTGCGGCCCGGGGCCGGCTCGAAATAACGTCCATTGGTGTCGCCGACGATCACAGATCCGACGTAGCCGCGGTTCGTGACATTGTTCGCGCGCAGGAATTCCCGAACGGTCACGAGGCCGACCGCCTGCTCCAACCCGGCGCGCACATGCAGGAGTGTCACTGCCGGCGCCGCGTCGCTATTGCGGTCATTGACGAAAATCTGCCCTTCGTGCTGCGCTTCGATGGCCGCGCTGAATCCGGCAAAGCCCCCCGGCTTCCACGTCAGTTCCGCGTAGGTACTCGTGCCCGGCACGCCGGGAAGACGCGCGCCCGACAGCACGACGACAGGCGGTGAGCCGGTCGTGAAGGCATCGGCAAAGACGGCGCGCAGTGATGTGAACGCGACATGGGCGGTCAGTGCATCCGTGAGCCGGCCCTCCCACATCGCCTCGAGCCCGCGGCGGTCGCTTCGCCCGGCGTTCTTGTAGGTCGTGCGTCCGCCGGTAGCGGCGTCGATGACGATCTCGTTTCGCGTCGTGGTGGTGAATACGGCGACGTTGATGCGATGTCGATTGCCGAGTATCGCCTTGAAGCCCAACTCCGCTGCGCGACTGGTCGCGGGCTCGAGTGCGAAATTGAGTCCAGTCGCGTTGCTGCGATACGCAAGCTCGATGAATGTAGGGGTCTCGAAGCCATTGCCGTAGCTCGCATAGACGTTCATGCGATCGGTCGCGTGATACACAGCGCCGAGGACCGGGCTCGCATTGCTGAAGCTGCGCGAGCCGCTGTCATCAGGGTTCGCGGCGTTAATGTAGTGATCGGTGGAGCGGAAGTTGACGCTCACGCTTCGCGCACCTGCGGTGAGCGAGAGCGAGCTGAGCGGCAGCCATTCGGCCTGCGCATAGAGGGCGGTGCTATCGACGCGATCGTCCTCGTCCCGACGCAGGTCACCCATGGTGCCGTTGTTGTTCACGAATCCACGGCGGCGCTCGGCCTGGTGGTCGGCGTCAACGCCTCCGGTCAAGCTGAGCGGCCCCCCGAACATTGCACCGCGCCAGTTGACGCGCACACTTCCTCCGCCATAGCCACGATCAAGGTCGGTGACACCGCCCGACGACGTCGCCCCGACGCCCGTCAGGGCGAGGTACTGGCGCACCTGACGAGCTCCCGCATAGCCGACAACCTTCACCGAGGTCGACGCGCCCAGACGTTGGTCGACGGTGACGCCGCCCTGCTCCTGCCGGATGGTCTTGCGTGTGTCGAACAGCAGGGCGGAAGGATCCACGCCGCGAGGATTGCTTTCCCACTGCGCCCGCGTGAGTCCCAGCGGGTCCTGCGTTTGGGGCTGATATTGGGAAGATGCGATCAGCGCCACACGCGTGTCCGGCGCAGGATCGAGCGTGACCTTTGCATTCAGGAGATCGCGCCGCGCGGCAGAATGCTCGCGGTAGCCTTCGGTCTCGAACCGGCTCGCGGCGAGGACATAGCCGGCAGCGACGGCGTCGCCGCGCACCCGCCCGCGCAGCTTCAGGCCAGCCGTCCATGAACCGAAACTGCCCGCGCCCCCGTTGAGCGTTGCCTCAGGCTGCTCGGTGCCCTCCTCGGTGAACAGCGCGATCACGCCTCCCGCGGCATTCCCGTAAAGGGCGGAGAACGGCCCTCGCAGCACCTCTACCCGCTGTGCGGACATCAGGCTGAAGCTGCCGGTCTGCCCTTGGCCATCGGGCATCGTCGCGGGAATATCGTCCTGATACAGCCGGATGCCGCGCACGCCGAATGTCGAGCGCGCACCGAACCCGCGCGATGATATCTGCAGGTCCTGCGCATAGTTCTGGCGATTGAGCGCGACGAGTCCCGGCACCCGTGCAAGCGTCTCCGACAGGTTCACCATCGGCTGGCCTTGCTGCAGCGTCGCGGCGTCGATGCGATCCACCGATGCAGGCAGATCGAAGCTTCGGCCCTCCTTGCGCGTCGCGGTGACCACCACCGGGTCGAGGTCGCGCGAGACGTTCTGCGCCGACGCTGACGCGCAGAGTGCCGCAAGGACGCACACCGGCGCCGAATGCAGCACAGGACGGAGTCGGAACGGGAGTCGGAACGTCGCATGCATGCGATGTAGCATAATTGAAAGCACACATCCGCTGCAAAGCATCGCGCAAAGTAGCGGCACGTTGATCGGAGATTCGTCAGTGTTCCGCAGATTCACTGTCATGGCGGCAACGTTCTTGTGGCTGCTTTCTTCCGCGCCCTCGCACGCCGCGCCGATGGCGTACGTGCCCAACGAAGGCTCGGCAACGATCAGCGTGATCGACGTCGCGACCGAGCGTGTCAGCGCCACCTTGAGGATTGGCGAGAAGCCACGCGGGATCGCCGTTTCCCTGGACGGGTCCCGGCTTTTCGTGAGCGATCAGACAGGGACTGTCGTCGTTCACGACCTCGCCGCCAACAAGGAGCTTGCGCGAATCGCCGTCGGCAAGTCGCCCGAGGCCATTTATCTCAGTCCCGATGGCAAGCTCCTGTCCGTCGCGGTCGAGGAGAACGACCAGATCGCGCTGATCGACACATCGGCCATGCGCGTGCTGAAGACCGTCCACGCGAAGGGCAAGAATCCCGAGCACGCGGTGTTCAGCCCGGATGGCAGGTGGCTCTACGCCAGTGCCGAGGAAGCTGATTCCGTGGATGTGATCGACGTCGCGAGCGGCACCGTGGTGAAGTCGATCAAGGTCGGTGAGCGTCCACGCGGCATCGGCTTTCTTCCCGACGGCTCCCGCGCGTATGTCGCCGCGGAGCACGAGGATGTGATCGCGGTGATCGACGTCGCGCGTCAGGAGGTCGTCGCGCGGGTGAAGGCTGCCAGCCGTTCGAACGGCATCACGGTGCATCCGGACGGCAAGCGCGTGTTCGTGTCATCGGGTGGAGCAGGTACCGTGCAGGTGCTCGACCCTGCGACCAACACCATCATCGCCCGGGTGGAGGTGGGCAAGCGCCCGTGGAACATGGCGCTGACGCCCGACGGCAGCAAGCTCTACGTCGCCTGCGGCAGGTCGAACGCCATCGCAGTAGTGGATACGACGACGTACAGGAAAGTGGCGGAGATTGCAGTAGGCACCCTGCCCTGGGGCGTGGTCATTCGTTGAACGGACTTGCGAATGCGCCCGGCAAGATCTTCTGCGTTGCGCTGATCGGTGCTGCTCGGCAGCCGCGCATGCCGCGGACACGTTGTTGCCGCCCATTGAAGTCATCGGAGTGATGCCGCTGCCCGGCATCGGCTTCGCGATCGATGATTTTCCGGCCAACGTGCAGCGATTCGACGCGCGCGAACTCGACAGATCGCACGAAGTAACCGCCGCGGAATTCCTGGATCGCAACGCCGGAAGCGTGACAAGTGGGGCTGCGTCAGACAATCCGTCCAGACCGACTTGAGCTATCGCGGATTCGCCGCATCGCCTTTGCTCGGAACGCCGCAGGGGCTTTCGGTGTTCATGGACGGTGTGCGCGTGAACGAAGTGTTCGGCGACGTCGTGAACTGGGACGTGCTGCCGATGAATGGACTGGCGCAGATCGCACTCGTGCCGGGATCGAATCCCGTGTACGGTCTCAACACGTTGGGAGGCGCTCTCGTGCTTACCACCCGCGACGGCTCGGCGTTTCCGGGCACACATGCAGCGCTTACGGCGGGGGCTTTCGGTCGGCGCGCTGTCGCAGCCCAACATGGCGGCGCTGCCGGCCAGGTGGACTGGTTGCTCGGGGACGCGCGGCAGGCCTACACCTGGCCGGACATCACGCGCAACAGGCTCACCGCGATCACGCTTCGTGCGCGGCACGCGTTGAGCGACGATCAGGAGATCATCGCCCAATCGTATGCGCGTCGTCCCCGCAGCTCGAGCTTGAACAGCAACGTCACGGTGGATCGACGCTCCGATGATGATGAGGCCTTAGCGGTCAACGTGAATTCGATCACAGGCAGTGCCACGCACGGCGTGTCGTTGCAATGGTCGGGCCTCATGAATCTCGGCGTGATCCGGCACGCCTGGGCCATTGGAGTTGCTGCAGACATCGGCAGCACGGACTTCGATCAGCACAACACGCCGGCCGTTATCTCCGCCGGCCGCGAAAGGCATCCCATCGCATGTCCTTAAGCTGCGCCTGGATGTGGCGCCCACACCGACCGTGGATGCCGGTGTCGCCGTGATCGCCGCGAGCAGCCAGTATGCGCGCGGCAACGAGAACAACATGGATCCCGCCGGGCGTATCGGCGGATATGCAGTGTGGAATCTGGATTCAGCCTGGCGTCCGGCACCGCAATGGCAGGTTGATGTCACGTTGCTCAACGTGCTGAACCGCAGATACCAGACGTTTGCAACACTCGCCTCGAACCTGTTTCGCGGTGACTGCGGAACATTTGCGCCGGAGCTTGCCCGGCCGGAGCCTTTCGTGGGACCGGCGCCACCGCGCGCCGCATGGATCACGGTGAGTTACAGCTTCGGTCGCACGTGATGCACAGCGGTAGAATCGAGCAATGAGCTTCGTGAAACTGCGGCGCATCGTTTGCCGCGTAATGTGCATCGCGCTCGCTTGCTGCGTCCCGGCCGCCGGTGCGGCACGCCCGGAGATCACGCTCATCGCGCGCAAGGTGTCCGACCATTGCTGGTTCTTTCAGGGTGAGTCGGGCCCTGCCAGCGCTGCAAACAAGGGCTTCATGTCCAACGCCGGGTTCGTGGTCACTGGAGACGGCGTGGTCGTGTTCGACGCGCTTGGCACGCCGGCGCTCGGGGAAGCGATGATCGCCGCGATCCACAAGGTCACGCCGCAAAAGATCCGGCGGGTGATCGTCTCGCACTACCACGCCGATCACATCTACGGCCTGCAACCGCTGAAAGCTGCGGGCGCGGAGATATGGGCGCACCGCAAGGCCCAGGACTACATCGCGTCCAATGTTGCGGTGGAGCGCCTCGCGCAGCGACGCCAGGAGCTCTTCCCGTGGGTGGACGACAGCACTCGCGTCGTGTCTCCTGATGTCTGGCTCGACGGCGATACCTCGTTCCGCATGGGTGGCGTCGAGTTCCAGATTCTCTACTCCGGTGGTGCCCACACGCCCGAAGACATCCTGCTGCACGTCCTGCCGGACCGCGTGCTGTTCGCCGGCGATCTGTTGTTTGCCGGTCGCGTGCCATTCGTCGGAACTGCAGACAGCAAGGGCTGGCTTGGCGCGATGCACAGGCTCATCGCCATACATCCCGTGGTTGCGATCCCGGGACACGGTGGCGCATCACGCGATGTGGAACGCGATCTCGCGCTGACACGCGATTACCTCGGTTACCTGCGGGACGCAATGAGCAAAGCCGTCGCTGATCTGACCCCCTTCGACGAGGCGTATGCGCGCACCGACTGGTCGCCGTTTGCGCGGCTTCCAGCGTTCGAACAGGCGAACCGTGGCAATGCCTATGGAACGTACCTGCTGCTCGAGCAGGAAGCCTTGACCGCGGAGAAGAAATGATCCCCCCAGGAACTGATCCGGCGCTCGAGGTGGCCATCCGCGCGGCACGCCGCGCGGGCTCGGTGCTGCTCGATGCGGCGCGTGATCTCGCGCGCCTTCCCTCGCACGTCAAGGCAAGCGACATCGTCGTGCAGACCGATGGCGAGGCCGAGGACGCGATCGTCGCCACGCTGCGCGGCGCGTTTCCAAACCACGCCATCCTCGGTGAAGAATCCGGGCACATCCCCGGCGCGCGGGAGGGCAGCGGACACAAATGGCTCATCGATGCGATCGACGGCGCAGTCAACTTCACGCACGGGGTGCCGCATTACTGCGTGAGCATTGCGCTCGCCTCAGGCACGCGGCTCACCCA
>JALYXY010000180.1 GCA_030946875.1 Pseudomonadota bacterium
AAGTTGCATCGCTCGAGGGCCACCTTGTAATCGGCATCGCGCCGCTCAGCTGCCACATCCCGGCGAGCGGCATCCACCTTCGCGGTGGCATCTGCGTCCGCCTTCGACTTGCGTTGCGCTGCGCTAGCCTCGGCAAGGCAGCCAACAGCGGAGCGGCCATTCCCAACACGCATGCCTTGCGTCGTGCGCTAGACATTGGATCCTCCTGGACAATCGCAAGTTGCCGCGGCCCGCGCGCAAAAGCCAGCAACACTATCGTACTGCACCTTGGAGCCGCTGCGGCTCGATAGCGCAAGGGGTGCGCCACGGACACTCCGCGCTGGAGGCTACCCTGCTGGGCGCCGTTCGAGGCAAGCCTCCCTGGACGGCACGCGGATGGTGTGTCGCAGCCGTCCCGTGGCCGTGGGTTGAGACGTACGACATGAGACCATAGACATACGATGCGCCGACGACGAATCCCACGGCTTATGCAATGGACGTAACACGTCGCCGCATTTCGCGCCCGACGCTCGTCTCAGCGGTAACGATCTACCTCGCGATCCTTCTCAATCTGCCAACGTTTCTCGCGTTGCATTCGGCGTCGCGCACCCAGACACTCAGCGAAGTCGCGCTGGTGGTGGCATCGACTTACGTCATCGTTTATGTCGCCTCGCTGGCGGGCCGCACAGCGCTGAAGTGGTTTCTGGTCGTTGCCATCCCGATCTCTGCACTGGTTGTCTACTTCACGACCGTCGTCGGAATCGTTTTCGACTACGGCATCGTCGCCGCAGTCTTCGGCTCCGAGGCAACGCTCGCCGCGGACCTGGCCAGCTTCAGAGCGTTGGCCTGGACCGGCGCATTCGGCGTGCTCCCTGTGGTGCTGCTGTGGCGCTTCGTGGAAACCGAACGTGACGCCGAGCCTCGCACATTCCGTCGGTCGCGATTGGCTTACTACGCGTCCGGTCCCTTGGCCACCTGGATTTGCTGGTACGCGTTCGGCGCACTCGATCGCACGTCAGCGGCGTACGAGGAAGCTCATTCGGTGAATGTGGCGGTTCCCACCGTAGTGGTTGCACAGAGCTACGTGCCCCTGAACTGGATGGCGGCGGCCTCCCTGTACGGCGTCGATCTCTGGAGAGCCAGGGCTGAAGCGAACACCTTGTTCGATCCAGCGAAGGCGTTCAAATACTCGCGGTCCACACGCGCCGATGACGTCCTGCTCGTGCTGGTCATCGGTGAAAGCGCGCGGTTCGATCACCTGCAACTCTTCGGGTATCCCCGCGAGACGACGCCGCACATGCAAAACGAATCGAGCCTTGTGGCGCTGCGCGGTCATGCCTGCGGCACGATCACCAAATCGGCACTCAAATGCATGTTCGTGCGTCCGGGAGGATCGAGGGATGACCCTGTCAGAGGAGTGCCGCAGGTGATGGAGAAAAACGTCTTTTCCGTACTCAAATCACTCGGCTTCACGATCGATCTGTTCTCGACCCAGGGTGAAGTCGACTTCTACCTGAGCAGCGGCGCGAGCTACTTCAAATACCGTGAAACTTACGCTTCGACGGTACGCGATCTGGCCATGCCGGTGTACGACGACGTGTTGCTCGCGGATCTCGCCGATTCACTGGCGCATCATCGTCATGGGCCTCACGTCACGATATTGCACACCATGGGCTCGCACTGGTCGTACCACGCCCGGTATCCGCCCGAGTTCTCCCGGTTTCTGCCGGATTGCCAAGGCCCGTTCTATTCGTGCGCGCGTGACGAGTTGATCAATGCGTACGACAATACCGTGCTGTACACAGATGCGTTCTTGTCGAAGGTGATCGACACAATGCGCGACAGGCAAGCCTTGCTTATCTATACGTCGGACCACGGCGAGTCGCTCGGCGAGAACGGGTACCGTGCCCACGGCGCGCCCAAGGACCGGGCGCCCGCTGCGCAGCGCGATGTACCGTTTATCGTCTGGGCCTCGACGCCATGGCTCATGCAACCCGGCAACCGCCATGCTTTCGAGCGGATGCAGGAGCGCCGCTCCACTACGTTCGAGCACGACACGTTGTTCGACTCCATCCTCGATTGCCTGGGGGTCGAATCGCCGGATGGCGGCGTAAACAAATCCAACAGCTGGTGCGGATGACCATGCAACCTGAGAACCACACTGAAGCCGAAAACCGTCGTGCACCTCAAAAAATGTCTCGGCGACTGGCGCGGTCTGGAGCGACGCAACTCGCGCCGTCGGACCCGGCGCTCGGCGCGCGGGCCGGCATCCGTGTAGCAACCGCGCTGGCGCTGTTTGCGCTCGCGGATACTACTTTCGCGCAGGCATCGCCTGCGGCACCCGAGACTCGGCAGAGAGAGACACCACTCGCGCCAGCATCGAATGCACCGCCTACGACCGGGAGCGGATCGGGGTGGGCCGCTGCGGAGCCGTGGCGCACGGATCGCTTTTATCTCGAAACGAGCGCTTACACACGACACTTTCACGACGACCCGGCGCACGTCGAGCGCCAACAGTTGATCCTGGGGGAGTACAACGTCACCGAGCAGTGGCTCGTCGGCGCCTCGGTGTTCAAAAATTCGTTCGGGCAGGCCTCGCAGTACGTCTACGGCGGCTACCGTTTCAGGCCATTCGAGAGGTTACAACCGCTTTATTTCAAGGTGTCGGCGGGTCTGGTTCATGGGTACTCAGGGCAATACCGCGACAAAATTCCGCTCAACCGCTGGGGGATTGCGCCGGTCGCCGTGCCGTCCGTGGGGTATTGCTTCAATCGATTCTGCTCGGAGCTCGTTCTCTTCGGGAACGCCGGAGCGCTCATCACGGTGGGGGTCACGCTTCCATAGAAACCTTGCGCCTGCGGTCAGGTGCCATCGCAGGTTTACCGCCGGCTTGATCGAGGGTGATGCGGGAGCTCGAGCTGCCCGGATTCGTCGGTAAGACTTGGTCTGCCGTTTGCCGGCATTTACCGGTCCCTGCTGCGGTCAGGCCGCGTTCCCCGCCGCAACGGCTGGCTTTGCAAGCGGCGCGCGAATTGCTTGGCGACGGGATTGCATCTTCGAGATGGAGCATGCCCTTATTCATTCTCGTGATCGATGATGAACCCGTTCTAGCGGAAGCAATTGCCGAGCTGTTGGGGATGTCCGGACATCGCGTGACAACGGCGAGCAGCGGCACGGAGGCGCTGGCGCTCGCCGCCGAAAGCGACTTCCACCTGGTCATCGCCGACATGATGATGCCGTATGTGACCGGTGATGAAGTGCTCGCAGCCTTACGCGCGCAAGGTGGCCCAGCACGGTGGTTAGTGTTGATGAGCGCCGCTCCGGAGCAAGTCGTCCGCGCGAGAGCCGGCGCGTGCAACGACTTTCTTCGGAAGCCGATTCGGCCAGGCGAGTTGGACCAGTTGGCGGAAAGGTGTGCGAACTCTCCGGAGATCAGCGCCAGGCTGCACGCAAACATGGTGCCCCGGGCCCGTGGCGCCAACCACACGCCGCCGAATGTGTGAGGCAAGCTCGGCAGCGAGGACTCGGAGGCAGCCTCGGCGGTACTGAGACCCTCAATGCAGCGGCGGCTCGCCCCTGGCAGCGAGAAGCTCAAGCAGGACTCTCAGGTCTGTGGTCTTGACCAGATGGTGGTCGAACCCAGCTTCCCTAGTGCGCTGACGTGCCAGCCCATCTCCCCACGCGGTATGGGCAATGATCAGCACGTCCGGCCCCAGCAGGGCCCGTATTTCCCGCGCCGCAGCGTAGCCGTCGAGCTGGGGCATCGCTAAGTCCAGGATGACGATCTTCGCCTGCGCGGCACGAGCAGCAGCAACCGCCTGCCTGCCGTCGTAAGCGATCACTGTCTCGTAACCCTCCATCCGCAAGCACCACGCCAGCGTATCGGCGAGATCCGCGTTGTCATCGGCGACAACGATCGTGTCGGAGGAGGCTTGGGATGGGAGCATTGAAAAACAGAAGAGAACGCACTCGCTTGCCGAGCGTACCCGCCCTACCATTGCCAGGGCTGTAGGACACCGAGCGAGCCGGTGTAAGGCTTGGCAGAATTTGATCGCGAACAACTATTCGTATGCACAAACGCGATGGCTGCGAAATTCGCCGTATGAACACTGAGACCCGCGCACAGAATCGCTCGCCGGGTTCGCTAGGACAGTTCATCGCCAGCAACATCGAAGCGATCATGCCGAGTGGGAGCGTTCTGCCGCAACGCTTGCACCCGGCAAGGGAAAGAGCACCGTCGCCCTGCGCGATGACGCCGCGCGGATTGCTGCGGTTCATCGTGAGAGATATGGGGTCGACTCGAACGGCAGCAGCAGCAGGCAAAAGGCGAGGGGCATGGGCCAAAGCTGTTGAACCCGTTGACTTCCGCACCTTGAAATCGATGTTGCCAGAGTCGCTGGCCGACATGTCAGGACCAATGCGTCGGGGGAGAAGAACGAGCTCATGGGCGTTCAGGTGTCGAGCGCGGAAGCCGACTACCGCGATGGCGCGAACGCGCGCGTTCACATCAAGGTCTCCGATCTCGGCACCTTGACCTCTCTGGCGGGCATGGCGGCCGCGATGGAGCCGAAGCTCGACAAGGAAACCGACACCGGTTACGAGAAAACCTCGCGTCAATGGCCGGCAGATTCAAGAACGTTACGACACGCGCTCGCACCACGGCGAGATGAAGGTGTCCCTCGACGGTCGGTTCGAAGTGGAGGTCCACGGCAGCGGCGTGAAGATGGACACGATCAAGTCCGCCCTGAGCAGCATCGATCTGGGCCGGCTGGAAGCGATGAAAACACAGGGTGTGACGCAGCGATGAACCTGTGCGTGCGATCGCGCACGTTCAAGTGACGGCGCTCGGCGCTCGCGTCGTCACTCTCCCCGCCGGTCACTGCACAGTAGCGCATGCAGACAGGATTCAGGTTCGCAGTGCAACGTGTGCGGCACTAAACGGCGGAGACCAGCGCCGCCCAGTTGACCGTCAGTGACGGCGCAGTTGGGCCCGGAGCGCTACTCGGCTATGATCCTGTAATCGTTCAGCAGGGAGCAGCATTTGAATCCGACCTTGTTACTCCAAACCAGTGCATGGCTGCTCGCCGTCACCGCGGCGGGTGGCTTGATCATGGCTTTCATCCGGTTCGGCAGGCAAGGATTGAATCCACCCGCCTGGTTAGCAATGCTCCACGGCTTCTTGGCCGCGGCTGGCCTGACGCTCCTTGCCTTCGCTGCACTCACGGTCGGCATTCCGGGCATCGCGTTGGCAGGCCTGGCCTTGCTGCTCGTTGCCGCCGGAGGGGGTGTCCTGATGAACCTTGGTTATCAGCTCAAAGATGTGCCCCTGCCCAAGTGGTTGGTGGGCGTCCATGCGGCTCTGGCGGTAGTCGGCTTTGCGATGGTCGTGCTGGCAGCGCTCGAGGCACGCTAATACTCTTGCGGCAGCTCGAGCTTATAGCCGGTCGTCGATCTCGTAGGCCGCGCCTGGCGCGCTCGAGCTACCCGCTGCGACGACAGCGACCATCTTTCCAGATTCGCTCGGCTTCGCGTGATCGACTCGCTTCAGCACCGTTCGACGCTGCTAAGCACCGCAACTTGCCTCGCAACAATGCTGCCGCGCGAGTGCTCTGTGCTGGTGGGCACGGCCGCGCCCAGATCGGCTGACAGCGTCTGCAAGACACCGGTGCGGGCAAGCCGCTGGACCAGCACGAAGAGGCCCGCCACGAGCGGCGGAATTTCCCAGCAAGCTGCTGCCCTCACTCTCCGGTGGCCGCGGCGGCACTTGGGTGGGC
>JALYXY010000184.1 GCA_030946875.1 Pseudomonadota bacterium
CCACTGCCGTTACGGGCCTTCACCGCCGGCTCTGGCGGGACGTTGCGGCGATCGCCTTGTTGTTGTGTTTATTGCTCGTTGCTCTCCGCTTCGCTGTGGGCGCGCAGGCGTTCGACTTCTCCTCCCCGTTCAGTTATTCGCGTGACGGCCTCTCTCATGGCGTGCTGGTGAAATCGCTCATGGAGGAAGGGTGGTTCCCCGCCTATAACCACCACCTTGGGGCGCCCTTCGCTGCGGCCCAGTTCGATTACCCCGGAACGGACGCACTGCATTACATCGTGCTCAAGCTGCTCGCGCTATTCACGCACGACTGGAACATCGTACAGAACGCATACGTTCTTCTCGGCTTCGCATTGTGCGGCCTTGCTGCCTACGTCGTACTTCGCTCTCTGATGCTCGAGCGCACGCTCGCGATCGCGGGCGCTCTACTGTATGCGCTGTTGCCGTTTCACATGTTACGGCTCGAGCATATTTTTCTGGCGGCCTACTTCACGGCGCCGATTGGATTATGGCTTGCACTGGAGATCTGGAACTGGCGAGAGCGCAGCCAGCACGCGACTCGATCCGGCTATTTGCTGCCGATAGCCGCTGCAGTGCTGATCGGTGCGTCGGGTGCTTACTACGCGATATTTGCGACGCTGATCATTCTGGTCGCCGGCGCCGCCGCCGTCTTCGAAAAGCGCACGGTGCGCTCCCTCGGACATGCATTGGCGATCGGCGCCGTTATCTTGACAACGGTGTTTCTCACCACACTGCCAACGCAGTGGTACAGCCAACGCGAAGGGCTGAACCTCGAAGTCGGGCAGCGAGGCGCCGCTGAAAGTGAGCTATACGGATTGACGCTGGCAGAGCTCGTGTTCCCAAGGCCCGGACACCGCGTGGCCGATGCGCGCAAGTTCATTGCGCGGTATCACGCTGCGTCCGCATCGAACTTCGAGCGGGAAACCGTGGCCCTCGGAATCGTTGGAACTGCAGGTCTCGTGCTCGCGGGTCTGATCGTTCTGCGGCGATTCGCCGGCCACGCGGGGCAAAGGGGCGTGATCGAGCAACTTGCACTGTTGTCGTTCGTTTGCTTTTTCATCGGAACCGTTGGGGGGTGGGGTAGCATCATCGCCTGGACTATCTCACCGGTCATCCGGGGGTACGCACGCGTAGGCGTCTTCATCGGCTTCTGTGCGCTTGCGATCGTGATGATGTGCTTGCAAAAGTGCATGGTTCGACTGAACACCCATGGACGCACGACCCTGACTACACTCGTTGTTGCGGCTGTAATCGTCAGCATCGGCGTTCTGGACCAGACAAGCCCCACGGACTTCGCGAGGCCTGTCGAGTCAGCACAATTCGTGAGTGATCGGGCTTTCGTGCAAGCGGCGGAAAAAATGCTCGCGCCTGGCGTTGCGATTTACCAGCTTCCGTATCATCCGTACCCCGAGGTTGGCCCAGTGAACGGCATGAGCGATTACGACCTCTTTCGTGGCTATTTGCACTCGACGAACTTGCGATGGAGCCACGGCAACATGAAGGGGCGCAGCGAGGATTTGTGGCAGCGGGAGCTCAGCAAGCGCTCATTGGATGCGCAGCTCGACGTGGCGCGCGAAAGTGGCTTCGCGGCAGTGTATGTCGAGCGACGGGCATTCGAAGGCCACGCGGCGCGACTCGAGTCCACGCTGGCCGGACTTGCCGGCCCTCCAATCCTGGTCAGCAGCGACGGTAATCTGGCGATGTACTCGTTGTCGAGCTTGCGGGTGGCAGAGCTGGCTGGAACGGGCGACATACCTGCAGCCACACAGCCGTTCGATATGGGTCTGGCAGACTTGCCCCAAGTCGTCCTGAGCGGCTTTGGTGGCGGGGAGGGCTGGGGCCGATGGACGATCGGTCGTTACGCGAGGATTGTCTTTTTTCGTCCGCTGCCGCGGCATTTTGCTCTTGAATTCGAAGTGGTGAATGCGATGCGACCCAGTGTGGACGCCGAATTGAGCGTCGAGGTCGCGGACACTGTACGGGTATTTCGAGTGCGACAAATCCCCACGGTTGTACATCTGGAATTCGAGTCCGATCATCAACACCACATGATCAAGGTTTCGATCCCGAAGCCAAGCTCTCCGGCTAGCCTCGGACTCACTCCGAATGACGATCGTTTATTGGGAATTGGCATCAAGACCCTGCGCGTAATTGCGTTGCCGCCAGGCGGTGCCCGTCAGAATTCGGACGCGCGGTCTGCGCGCACGCCAGGGGTGAAGCAGTCCTGACCCGGTGCGACGATGTTCAAGGCCGGTCGCTGTATCGCAACAAGTAGGGATCATCAAGGGATGGCGTTCATTGATCAGCATGGCGGTAATACTGAGCCTGACGGCTTGAGCACGGCCCATCCCCGCCTGTCAGAACCAGACAATCCATCACACGCCTCCGCAAATGATGCGGGTGCGCGTGCACTCACGCGCGCTGCGTGGCAGCCGGCACTTTTCACTCATCCGAACCGTGCACGACTGCTGGACTGCTCTGCCTCATGGCCATGCAAGGAAGTTCGGATACGGGTTCACGGCAACCACGGCTTTGCGTCCGTTGCTTCGGCCTTCGGGGCCTACGCTGCGTGGAATGGACTCGCGCTGAGCGTTTCACACGGTCCTCCTGATGACAGCATGTCTTTGCACGTCGAGGGGGAAGCTGACCTTGAGCTGGTGTGGCTCGATGCGTCGCGTCTTACTGGCTTGGGCGCACCTCAGCTCATCCCGTGGCTGATCGATCGACTGCGCGCCTTGCGCTCCGCAACGCCCAATCCGATTCTTTGCCTGGTGTTTCCACTAGGTGCCGAAGGTGTATCGCAAGTCGACAGCTGCCATATCCCCGGCCTTTGCATCGCCGATCTGGATGCGTTGATGAGGGAGTTCGGCGCAGACTGGCTGGATAAAAGGACAGCGACGATAAGCGGAACGGAACTCAGTAGCAGGGCTGCCCTTCGGATCGCCCGGGAGCTCGCCTGCCGGTGGATTCCTGCTTGCATTCTGCCGCCAATGAAAGCGGTCGCGCTCGATCTCGACGAAACGTTGTTTAACGGAGTACTGGGCGAGGATGGCCCCACCGCACTCGTCCTAAGCCTCGCGCACAAGCGATTGCAGGAGCAATTGCTTCAGCTTCGTGAGAACGGTGTATATCTCGCGCTGGCGACGCGGAACGAGCAGGCAGACGTCGAGGCCCTATTTGCCGCCCGTCCTGATTTCCCGCTCAGGCTTGGCGATTTCTCGAGCATTCAAGCATCATGGGGGAGCAAAGCGGCGGCAGTGAGCCGAATTGCCGAAGACCTGCGAATCGCGCCGGATGCGGTGATATTCGTCGATGACAATGCCGGCGAGCTCGAGGAAGTGGCCGAGGCGCTTCCCGTGGTGACCATCCATGCGCGCACCGATGCCGACGAGACCTGGGCGGCGCTGTCCCACGTCGC
>JALYXY010000189.1 GCA_030946875.1 Pseudomonadota bacterium
TTCATCCAACGCTCGATCGCGTGCGTTCTTGCCCCGAACGTCGCTTCGGCTGCAAGCACACTGCCCTACGCAGACGTGGTGGCCGGTCGGCCGTTGCAGATGCCTCGCGACTTCGGCAGCCATCCCGAGTTTCGGACCGAGTGGTGGTACGTGACCGGCTGGCTCGAAGATGACAAGGGCGCTCCGCTGGGCATGCAGATCACCTTCTTCCGCCATCGACCGCGCATCGGCGAGACCAACGCGAGCGAGTTCGCGCCGCGGCAGCTGCTGTTTGCGCATGCCGCGGTTGCGGAGCCTCGCACAGGGCGCCTGCGTCACGAGCAACGTGCAGCGCGTGCAGGCTTTGGTCTCGCCGAAGCTTCCGAGTCGACCACCGATGTGCGCATCGACGACTGGTCATTGCGGCGCACGGGCCAAGGCTACGTCGCTCGCGTCCTGGCGGCAGGTTTCGAGCTCGATCTCGCCTTCACCGCGACCCAGACACCGCTCGCGCAAGGCGATCGCGGCTACTCGCGCAAGGGGCCTGATCCGCGCCAGGCAAGCTACTACTACAGTGAGCCGCACCTCGCCGTCAGCGGTCGCTGCAGGATCGAACAGCGAACGTTCACCACGCGAGGCCGGGCATGGTGTGATCACGAATGGTCCAGCGAATACCTCGCGCCCGAAGCCGCGGGCTGGGATTGGACGGGCATCAATCTGCACGATGGCAGTGCGCTGATGGCCTTCGTCATCCGCCATCGCGACGGCGGCATGTCGTGGGCGGGCGGCAGCCTCCGCAGCAAGGACGGCGTGACGACGCCCTTCACGCCACAGGACGTGCGCTTCGAGCCGCGACGAACCTGGCGCTCGCCACGCACGGACGCGACGTATCCGGTGGCCGTTACGTTGCGCGCGGCCGGAATGACGTATGACCTCGAGCCACTTTTCGATGATCAGGAGCTCGATGCCCGGGCGAGCACCGGCATCGTGTATTGGGAGGGGGCGACGCGGGCGTTGCGCGACGGGCGCGAGGTGGGGCGGGGCTACCTCGAGCTGACGGGCTACGCGGGCGCTGTAAAGCTCTGAGCGGTGCTATCTGGACCGGCGCGCTTGCGCGGCAACGGCGCGGCAGTCAGCTCTTGCTGCGGCTGTACTGCAGGCGGTAGAGGCCACGTTGCACCGGTTGCGCAGCACCGCTGCCGTAGAACATGGCGTCGGGCAACGTCTGCTTGCAGCACGCTCGCAGCGATTCCCCTTCGGCACCGCCTTCCACCATGACGATCCATGCCGGGACCAGGTTTTGCTCACTGCGGGTGGTCTTTTCCGCGGTAGGGATCTCGCTCGCTGCCCGATCTGCGAGGCACAGATGCACAGCGACGATGCCGGCGCAATCCATCAGTCCGGGCAGGACGGACAAGAGCCAGGCGTGGTGCTCGCCTTCACGGCCCGGCAGCACATCGTAGCGCCAGGTCATGAGGTGACCGCCTTCCGCAATGCCGGTGGTGAAATCCACGCGGCACAAGGAGCGCGAGACATTGAAGAAGTGCTGGGTGACACGTCGCGTCCACGATGTCGGCGCGTTGAGGCGCGCCAGGTACTCCGACCCCGCTACGACGTGAGGTCCGTCGGTGTCGTAGAGGGTGAAATATTCGGGCGCCCCTTCGAGTGCGATGTAACGGCGCCCGCGCCGAAACCCGGCGATCGCAACCCGTTCAGGCATGTGCTCACGGTTGTGCCACTCGTAGAAATCCGCGCGACTCGCTTCGCGGATGTCGTTCCAGATGGCCACCACTGCGCCAGCCCCGATGTTCATCGCTCGGCTCTCCGGGTTACCTGCACATGTACACGAGGGCTGCTGCGCTCTTCAGGGAGCGTAAGATTCTCATCGAGTGAGCTGCCCCGTGCGCACGAACGAGAGGCAAAGTCTCACATCGATCCACCCGCGAACACTCTCGAGCCAAGCATGAACACCAGGACGCTTTTTCGCAATGCCCGCGTGCTCGACGGCTCGGGATCGGACCCCTTCACGGCCGACGTGCTCGTCGACGGCGAGCATATCGCCGACGTGCGGCGTGAATCAGGCTCGACGGATGTCGACGCCCTGGTCGTCGATTGCGCCGGCGCGACCCTGATGCCGGGACTCATCGAGCCGCACGCGCACCTGAGCTTCATCGATCAATCGACCCCTTACGCGTTCTCGAGCATGCCGGTCGAGGAGCATCTGCTGCTCACGTTGAAGCACGCGCGGCTGTACCTCGACCAGGGCTTCACGAGCTGCTTCAGTGCGGCGGCAACCAAGCCGCGGCTCGACGTCGTGGCGCGCAATGCCATCAATAGCGGCGAGTTCCCGGGCCCGCGGTTGCTTGCGGCGTCGGTGCAGTTCACGGTGACGGGAGGGGTGGGAGATCTTCGGCAGCTCCATCTGGATCCAGGCGACGCCATGTACACCTTGCCTTGCGACGGCGTGGATGCGTTCCGCCGTGCTGCACGCGAGGCATGTCGGGAAGGTGTCGATGTCCTGAAGATAGTGCCCTCGGGGGATACTTCGACGCCTGCCACGCCCTCGGGGCGCACGCTGATGACCGAAGAGGAGGTTGCGGCGGTCACGTCGGTTGCACGTGCGCTGGACAAGCGCGTGGCCGCGCATGCGCGCAGCGCCGAGTCGATCAAGATGTGCGTCCGCCAGGGCGTGGATGTGATCTATCACGCCACATTTGCCGACGATGAAGCGCGCGATCTGCTCGAGGCGCATCGCGACAGGATATTCGTCGCCCCCGCGCTGAGCGTGACCTGGACACGCCTGCACGAAGCCGGGCAATACGGATTGCCGACCGGACCCGAGGTGCGCGCGCGCATCGAGCGCGATCTCGACGCGACGATCGAATGCATGAAGGACCTCAAGGCGCGCGGTGTGCGCGTCCTGCCGGGCGGCGACTACGGGTTTCGCTGGAATCCGCATGGACGCAACGCGCGCGATCTTGTCTATTTCACGGATCTCCTTGGCTTCACGCCGATGGAGGCGATCGTCGCGGCGACGCGCACGGGCGCGCAGTTGATGGGGTTCGCGTCGCGTCTGGGTGAAGTGCAGCCAGGCTATATCGCCGATCTTCTGCTGGTGGATGGCGACCCGTTGCAGGACCTCGCGCTCCTGCAGGATCAGTCGCGGTTGCTCGGCATCATGAAGGGCGGCACGTTTCACAAAACGCCAGAGGCGCCGCGAGCGCATCCGGTCTCTCAGCACTTCCACGCCAACGCGTGAGCGAGCGTAATGCTTCGTCGCATGCAAGGCCACGAGCACGAGGCGTCCGATGGATTACGGCATAAAGGGCAGGACCGCGATCGTATGCGCGTCGAGTCAGGGGTTGGGCAAAGGCTGCGCCCTGGCGCTCGCGCGCGAGGGCGTCGATGTGATCATCAACGGGCGAAACGCTGAAGTGCTGGAAGCCACTGCCGTTGAGATCCGCAACGCAACCGGAGTGCGTGTCACCACCGTCGCCGCCGACGTGACCTCGCCCGGGGGCCGCGCGGCGCTCCTGGCTGCATGCCCGGATGCCGACATCCTGGTCAACAATGCAGGTGGGCCGCCCATCGGCGATTTCCGCGACTGGGACGAAGCCGCATGGATGAACGCGGTCAACGCCAACATGGTCGCGCCGATCATGCTCATGCGTGCGCTGATTGACGGCATGATCGCAAGGCGATTCGGCCGCATCGTCAACATCACCTCGCGTTCGGTCAAAGCGCCTCTCGCGCACCTCGGCCTTTCGAACGGGGCGCGCGCGGGGCTCACCGGATTCGTCGCCGGTCTCGCGCGCCAGGTGGCCAGGCACAACGTGGTGATCAAC
>JALYXY010000207.1 GCA_030946875.1 Pseudomonadota bacterium
CGCCATGGCAGGTCTCGCACTCCTCCATCGCCGGAATGCGGATCTTGGCTTCCGTGCCGCGCGCGGCGTCCTCGAGGGAGAGCTCGAGGTTGTAGCGCAGGTCGGCGCCGCGGTATGCACCATTGCCGCGCCCGCCGCGCTGCGCCCCGAAGATCTCGCCGAAGATGTCGCCGAATGCGTCGGCAAATCCGCCGAAGCCTTCCTGTCCGCCCATGCCCCGCGCGCCGAATCCGCCGGCCGCTGCGGACGGATCGACGCCGGCGTGCCCGAACTGGTCGTACGCCGCCCGCTTGCGCGCGTCGCTCAGCACCTCGTAGGCTTCCTTGGCTTCCTTGAATTTCTCCTCGGACGACTTGTCGTTCGGATTGCGGTCGGGGTGGTGCTTCATTGCGAGCTTGCGGTAGGAATTCTTGATGTCCTCCTCGGAAGCATCGCGATTGACGCCGAGCACCGCGTAGTAGTCGCGCTTGTTGGCCATGATGTTCGTGTAATTCGTGCGATCAGTCGAAGCGTCGACGGAAATGGAAGCGGGGCATTAGAGCACAGGCCTCAGCACGAACTGCGTGCGATCTCTACATGTCGGCGCAGTGCCAAGCATTGGTGCGCAATTGGTTGCGCCAGTGTCGCGATATGGCGAGCAGGCCTGAATGGGAGGCATGCAACACCTTCCGCATCGCGATTCGCAAAAAAGCTCGAGACGCTGTTGGCGTTTCGAGCCTTTTGCCTCACGCTAGCCTGCGATCACTTGCGGTCTTTGACTTCGGTGTACTCCGCATCGACGACCTTTTCCTCCTCGGCGTGCCCCGCGCCACCCGGCCCGCCCGCACCCTGCGGGCCAGCACCAGGAGCGGCTCCGCCGGCATCAGCCTGCGTCTGCGCATACATCACCTCGCCGAGCTTCTGAGCCGCAGTGGCGAGTGCGGTGGCCTTGGACTCCATCGCATCCTTCGCCGCGTCCTTGTTCTTCAGGAGCTCTTCCGCCTCCTTGATAGCCGCTTCGATCCGGCCCTTCTCGTCGGCACTCACCTTGTCTCCGTATTCGGCAACGGATTTCTTCACGCTGTGGACGAGCGTGTCCAGATGGTTGCGCGCCTGCACCGCTTCGAGCAGACGCTTGTCCTCGTCGGCATGCGCTTCGGCGTCCTTGGTCATGCGCTGGATCTCGTCTTCGGTGAGACCCGAGCTCGCCTTGATGGTGATCTTGTTCTCCTTGCCGGTCGCCTTGTCCTTGGCCGACACGTGCAGGATGCCGTTGGCGTCGATGTCGAACGCCACCTCGATCTGGGGCATGCCGCGCGGCGACGGCGGAATGCCTTCGAGGTTGAATTGCCCGAGGCTCTTGTTGCCCGATGCCACGTCGCGCTCACCCTGCAGCACGTGGATCGTCACCGCCGACTGATTGTCATCGGCCGTCGAGAACGTCTGCTGGGCCTTGGTCGGGATGGTCGTGTTCTTCTGGATCAGCTTGGTCATCACGCCACCGAGCGTTTCGATACCGAGCGAGAGCGGCGTCACGTCCAGCAGCAGCACGTCCTTCACGTCACCCTTCAGCACGCCGCCCTGGATCGCGGCGCCGACGGCCACCGCCTCGTCGGGGTTCACGTCCTTGCGCGGATCCTTGCCGAAGATCTCCTTCACCTTGTCCTGCACCTTGGGCATGCGCGTCATGCCGCCGACCAGGATCACGTCGCTGATGTCGGCAAGCGAGACACCCGCATCCTTGATCGCGATGCGGCAGGGCTCGACGGTGCGCTGGATGAGCTCCTCGACGAGGGACTCGAACTTGGCGCGCGTGACCTTGATCGAGAGGTGCTTCGGACCGGATTGATCCGCGGTGATGTACGGCAGGTTGATCTCGGTCTGCTGCGACGACGACAGCTCGATCTTGGCCTTCTCGGCGGATTCCTTGAGACGCTGCAGCGCGAGCACATCGTTTTTGAGATCGACGCCTGATTCCTTCTTGAACTCGGTGACGACATAATCGATCAGGCGCTGGTCGAAGTCCTCACCGCCGAGGAACGTGTCGCCATTGGTCGACAGCACCTCGAACTGATGTTCGCCTTCAACGGCCGCAATCTCGATGATCGAGATGTCGAACGTGCCGCCGCCCAGGTCGTACACCGCGATCTTGCGGTCGCCTTCGCGCTTGTCCATGCCGAACGCAAGCGCAGCCGCCGTGGGCTCGTTGATGATGCGCTTGACCTCGAGACCCGCGATCTTGCCGGCGTCCTTGGTGGCCTGCCGTTGCGAGTCGTTGAAGTACGCGGGCACCGTGATGACGGCTTCCGTGACTTCCTCGCCAAGGTAATCCTCGGCGGTCTTCTTCATCTTGCGCAGCACCTCGGCCGAGATCTGCGACGGCGCGATCTTCTTGCCGCGCACCTCGACCCAGGCGTCAGCGTTCTCGTGGCGCACGATGTTGTACGGGACGAGCTTGATGTCCTTCTGGACTTCCTTGTCCTCGAACTTGCGACCGATGAGGCGCTTGATCGCGTACAGGGTGTTCTTGGGATTGGTGACGGCCTGGCGCTTGGCGGGCGCGCCCACCAGGATTTCGCCGTCTTCCAGGTACGCCACGATCGA
The DNA here is from genome assembly GCA_030946875.1 of Pseudomonadota bacterium. Lineage (GTDB taxonomy): Bacteria > Pseudomonadota > Gammaproteobacteria > Burkholderiales > Casimicrobiaceae > CAIWHR01. The sequence goes on from JALYXY010000207.1 coordinate 2,584, forward strand.
GGGCGTGGTACGCGCGCCCTCGGAGTTCTCGATCACCTTGGGCTGCCCACCTTCCATGATGGCGACGCAGCTGTTGGTGGTACCGAGGTCGATGCCGATGATCTTTGCCATTTTGTGTTCTCCGCGGGGTCAGGATGCGTTTACCTGCGCCTCAGGTGGGGTTTTTCGGTCTGTAATCAAGTGGAATGGCGCAGGCGGCCGCTAGCCTTCGGCGGGAGTCTTGGCCACGAGCACCATAGCGGGGCGCAGCACGCGGTCGTTCAGGAGATAGCCTTTTTGCATCACCTGCACGACGGTGTTCTCCGGCTGGCTGCTGGGGATGGTGGCGATCGCCTGATGGGCGTGCGGATCGAATTTGCTGCCCACCGGGTCGATGACGGCCAGACCCGCCTTTTCGAAAGCGGCATTGAGCTGCTTCAGCGTGAGCTCCACGCCCTCGCGCAGTGTGGCGGGGTTGGCGTTCTGGTCGGCCAGGGCGGATTCGAGTGAATCCTTGACCGGCAACAGGCTCTCGGCGAATTTTTCAATGCCGTAGCGATGCGCCTTGGCGACGTCGGCCTGGGCCTGCCGGCGGACGTTCTCGGTGTCGGCGCGCGCCCGGAGGTAGGATTCCTTGAGCGCGGCGGCCTCATCCTCGGCTTTTTTGAGGAGCGCCTGTGTCTCTGGCTGCGATCCGCCCTCTGAAGCGGGTTGCGCGCCGTGATCTTCGCCTGCAGCTGGGTGCTCCATCGGATCGGTGGGGTCGCTGAATGGGTTCGTGTTCATGGGGGCGTGAGAACATGCTGAATCGTCGGGGTCAGGCGCCTCGCGAGGCGGGCACTGACGTCGTGATCATGGGATCAGATCGCCACATGGGGCCGAGGCGGCGGCTTTCAACGGGATCGGTCCGTTGCGGGCCTCGCGAGGTGGCGACGCCGGCGAGCCGTGGAACGTTAGTGCACACTTACCACTCGGACACGGCTCTATCGTGGGCGCAGGAATTCGCTTGCCCGCGTGCCTGGACCGGAGACCGCGTGCGATCGCGCCCAGGCGGTGCTAGGCGTCGGCCGTCGCGATCGTCCCCGCGACGGCTCGCGGATTGTGCGGCGCGGGCAGCCAGCCCTGCAGGTTCTGCAGCACGATATCGGTGAGCGCGGCAATCCAGAGCGGCTGTTCGTTCAGGCAGGGGATCGCATGAAACTCCTTGCCGCCCGCCGCCAGGAAAGCGTCCCTGACCTCCATTCCGATCTCTTCGAGCGTTTCGAGACAGTCGCTAACGAAACCGGGGCACAGCACGTGCACGCGGCCCTTGCCCTCGCGCCCGAGCCTCTCCACGGTGGCTTGCGTATACGGCTGCAGCCACTCCGCCCGACCGAAACGCGACTGAAAGCTCATGACGTACTGGTGCTCCCCGAGATCGAGCTCGGCGGCCAGCAGGCGCGTCGTCGTCTGGCAGTGCACGTAATACGGGTCGCCCAGCGTGACTGTGCGTCGCGGCACGCCGTGGAAGCTCAGCACGAGCTGATCCGGCCGTCCATGGCGCATCCAGTAGTCGTTGACTGACTGCGCAAGCGCGCGAATGTAGCCTGGGTCGTCGTGAAATGAGGAAACGGTACGCAGTGCCGGAATTCGCCGCCGCCGCATGGAGGCCTCGAACACGGCGTCGAGCGCCGACGCCGTAGCGCTCGCCGCGTACTGGGGATAGAGCGGCACGACCAGCACCCGGTCGCACCCCGCTTCTGCGAGTGCCTGAAGCGCACCCTCCGTGCTCGGGTTGCCGTAGCGCATGCCAAGCTCCACGACCACGATCTCCGGCGGGTGTCCCATTTTTTTCAGGCGCTCACTTAGGAGCCCCATCACGAGCGAGCGCTGCTTCATGCTGTGCGTCAGCAAAGGAGAGCCGGACTGCGTCCAGATGGTGGCGTATTTCGCGGCGGATCGTCGGGGCCGCACGCGCAGGACGATGCCTTGCAGGATCGGCCACCACACAGCCCGCGGGATCTCCACCACCCGCGTGTCGGACAGAAACTGCGCGAGGTACCGACGCACCGCAGGCGCGGTCGGGGCGTCTGGAGTGCCGAGGTTGACGAGGAGCACGCCGATACGGGCGGGCGCCTGCGGCTCGAGCGCCTTGTCGCTAACGTAGCGCGGCATCATGCATCGTGCGCCGTCATGCCGCACCGGCTCGGTATCACGAGTCCTTGCGCTGCTGGGTGAGTGCGTTCGACAGAAGCCTTGCCGTAATGTCGACGATGGGGATGACGCGCTCGTAGGCCATGCGCGTGGGCCCGATCACGCCCAGCGTGCCGATCACCTGCCCATCGCGCTCGTACGATGCCGTGACGAGGCTGCAGTCGTCGAGGGGACCAAGGCCCGACTCGTCGCCGATGTAGATCTGCACACCGGCAGCCTTTTGTGAGGCATCGAGCAGATGGATGAGCGACGTCTTCTGCTCGAAAAGATCGAAGAGCTTCCGCAGCCGATCCATGTTCGATGCGAGATCGCCGGCATTGAGCAGATTGCGCTCGCCTGTCACGACCAGTGCCTCGTTCTCCTTGAGCGCCTCCCCGCCGACCTCCACCGCTGCAGCCATCAGTCCGACGACGTCCTCGCGCAATGAGCGCAGCTCTTCTTGCAACAGCGAGCGCACCGACTCGAAAGGCTGGCCGGCATAGTGCTGGTTGAAGAAGTTGGTCGCCTCCTGAAGCTGCTGCTGGGTGTAGGCGCGGTCCACGTGCAGGATGCGGTTCTGCACGTCACCTTCGGGGGTGACGATGATGAGCAGGACACGCCGCTCCGAAAGGCGAAGGAACTCGAGATGGCGAAACGCGGCTTCGCGCCGGGGCGTCATCACCACACCGGCAAAGCGCGTGAGCTGCGACAGGAGCTGGCCGGCGGTGTTCACGAGCTGCTGCGGCCGGTCAGCGGTGAGCTCGCCTTCGAGACGGTGAATTTCGATGTCGTGCAATGGCTGCACGACCATGAGGCTGTCGACGAAGAAGCGATAGCCCTTCGGCGTCGGCACGCGCCCCGCCGATGTATGGGGGCTCGTGATGTAGCCGAGCTCCTCGAGATCGGCCATGACGTTGCGCACCGTCGCCGGCGACAGCTCGAGGCCCGACTGCCGCGACAGCACGCGGGAGCCCACCGGCTGGCCCTCCTCGATGTAGCGCTCGATGAGGGACTTCAGGAGATGTTGGGCGCGTGAATCGAGCATGTGCTCATTCTATGCGAGGCTGCCTTCGCGGCGAAGCCTTCGGCAGCACCGCGCATCGATCGTTCCGGCGATCCCGGCGCATGGGTGCGTATGGTCTAATCGCCTCATGTCCGATGCCCGCCTCAACACGCCGCTGCGCCGTGTCGCGCTGGTCGGCCGCCACGGCACGCCGGGTGTCGCGGAGCCGCTGACACGGCTCGCACGATTTCTCGCCACCCAAGGTCACGAGGTGGTGCTGGAGGCGGAGACCGCCCGGACCAGCGGCCTCTCCGGGTATCAATCGTACCCGGCGCAAGCACTCGGCGAACGCGTCGACGTGGCGATCGTGATCGGCGGCGACGGGACGTTGCTGTCGATGGCGCGTCAGCTCGCGCCACTCGACGTGCCGCTCATCGGAGTGAACCTCGGCCGGCTCGGCTTCCTGACGGACATCCCGCTGGCGCAGATGGAGCCATCGCTCGCGGCCATGCTCGGCGGTGAGTACATCGAGGAGCGCCGCACGCTGCTCGCGGCGGAGCTCGAGCAGCACGGCAGGCCAGGCGGTCGCGCACTCGCGGTCAACGAAATCGTCGTCAGTCGCGGGTCACTGGGCGGCATGATCGATCTTGCAGTCGAGATCGACGGCGTATTCGTGTATATGATGCGCGCCGACGGTCTCATCGTCGCGACGCCCACGGGCTCCACCGCCTACGCGCTCTCAGCCAACGGACCCATCGTGCATCCAGGGGTGCCGGCGATCGTGCTGGTTCCGGTGGCCCCGCACGCGCTCACTTACCGGCCCATTGCCGTCAGCGAGACCTCGCGCGTCGTCGTGACCCTCCAGCGCGGCAAGGAAGCGGCTGCGCATTGCGACGGTCAGGCGCACTTCGCTTTGCAGGAAGGTGACCGCGTGACCATCGAGCGTGCAGCGCATCCCGCTCGACTGCTGCATCCTTCGAGCTACGACCATTTCGCGATGCTGCGCGAAAAGCTTCACTGGAGCGCCCTGCCCGAGCAGGTGCGTCCGGTGCGCTGATCGATGCTGCGGCTCCTGTCCGTACGCAATTTCGTGGTCGTCGAACACCTCGAGCTCGACCTCGACGCGGGATTCACCGTGCTCACCGGCGAGACCGGCGCGGGCAAGTCCATCCTGCTCGACGCGCTTTCGCTCCTGCTCGGCGATCGATTCGAGCTGCGACAGCTCAAGCCGGGCGCCGAGCGCGCCGAGCTCGCCGCCTCATTCGAGGTGACCCACGTGCCGGCTGCCCGGCAGTGGCTCGAGGAGCAGGGACTTGCGGAGGGCGACTCCGTCCTGCTGCGGCGAACACTCGACGCGCAGGGCAAGAGCCGGGCGTGGATCAACGGCCGCCCCGCTACCCTCGCGCAACTGGACGAGCTCGGCGGGTGTCTGGTCGATCTGCACGGGCAGCATGCACACCAGTCGCTTCTCGGGAGCGAGCCGCAGCGCGCCATGCTCGACGAGTTTGCCGGCGCGACGGAGCTCGGCCAGCGGGTGTCACAAGCGTGGCGCGCCTGGCGTGCCGCCTCCCAACGGCTCGAGCTCGCGAACGCTTCGGCGGCCACCACGCAAACCGAGCGAGACCTGCTCGAGGCGCGCCTCGGCGAGCTCACTGCCTTGTCGATCACTCCCGACGAATGGACGCGCTTGGCCACCGCGCAAACCCGGCTCGCGCACGCTGCGAGCCTGCTCGAGAGCACGGCAGCGGCGGAGGATGCGCTCACGGAGGGGGAGGACGCCATTGCCGGCAGGGTCGCCGCCCTTGTGTCACGCCTCACCGCGTGCCTCGCCCACGATCCCGCCCTTCAGCCGGCCATCGAGCTCCTCGAGCCCGCGCAGATCCAGCTCGAGGAAGCCTCTCGCGAGTTGCGCCTGTACCGTCAGAAAGTCGATGTCGATCCCGCCGAGCTCGCGCGCGTCGAGGACCGCCTGACGACGATCCACGACACGGCGCGCAAGCACCGCGTGCGCCCCGAAGCGCTGGCGCAACTGCAGAACGATACGGAAGCGAGGCTGCACGAGCTTGCCGCGGCGGCCGACATCCAGGGGCTGACCCGTGCCATGAACGAGTCGGAGGCTGCGTACCGCGTGCTGGCGGGCGAGCTCTCCCAGCGCAGGCAAGCGGCAGCCCTCGATCTCGGCCGCAGCGTGTCAGCGGCGATGCAGGAGCTCGCGATGGCCGGGGGGCGATTCGAGGTCGCCTTGCGTCCTGCCGATCCGCCGCAAAGCCGGGGGCTCGAGAGTGTCGAATTCCAGGTGGCGAGCCATCCCAAGCAACCCCTCGGGCCGCTGTCGCGGGTCGCCTCCGGCGGCGAGCTTTCGCGCATTGCGCTCGCCATCCAGGTGGTGACGAGCGAGATCGGCAACGTGCCCACGCTCATCTTCGACGAGGTCGACGTGGGCATCGGCGGAGCCGTGGCGGCGACGGTCGGTCGACTGATGCAGATCCTCGCCGCTCAGAGGCAGGTGCTGTGCGTGACCCATCTGCCGCAGGTCGCCGCATTCGCCGACGCTCACTACCGGGTCGTGAAAGAGGGCGA
>JALYXY010000217.1 GCA_030946875.1 Pseudomonadota bacterium
TGGATGACCTCCTCACGCTGTCGCGCCTCGAAAGCCAGGGTACCGATCTTACGGAGCAGCCGATCCAGATGCGCAGTCTGTTGGAGGACCTCGCCGCCGAGGCGCGCGCGCTATCCGGTGGCATGCACCACATCGAGCTCGAGCCCGGTCCGCCGGCGGAGGTCATCGGCAGCGGCGAAGAATTGCGCAGCGCCTTCAGCAACCTCATAAGCAATGCAGTGCGTTATACGCCTGAGGGCGGCCCAATCGCGTTGCGGTGGGGGGTGGAGGCGGATGGAACCGGTGTCTTCAGTGTGATCGACAGCGGGCTCGGCGTTGCACCGGAGCACATTCCGCGTCTAACCGAAAGGTTCTACAGGGTGGACCGCAGCCGCTCGCGCGCGACCGGCGGCACCGGGCTTGGTCTCGCGATCGTGAAGCATGTGCTGCTACGCCACGAAAGCCGCTTGACCATCGACAGCACGCCGGGTTGCGGCAGCACGTTCTCCGTTCACCTCCCACCTGCCCGCGTTCGTCTCGAAGCTGATACAGCGGACGTGGAGGATGGCCGACGCGGCCATTTTGTGGCCCCGGATTCGAGATAATCAGCAGGTTCGCGCCGGTAGGTCCGGGGGAAAATCCCCCCCCGCGTCGGCGCCCCTGTCCATGTGAAGAGTCTTCGGCGCGCGCTGCGCAAAAAGTTTGGTAGACGTCTGCGTTCGGGCCAGAATCAGACATTCAACGCCACTCGTGAGGTTCCTGCCTTCCCTTCGATTACGCGGCTTCAGTACACCCAGCTCGGCCGCGCCGCGGGCCGCTCGCTTGCCAACGGATCGCACGTCCGAATCCGGCCAGAAGTGGAAGTCCGGAATGCCGCGGCGAGCTACCGCGGCAGCTGACAAGCTGACGCTCAGAGGCTCCATGTGCCGTGCACATCAACGAGAGCGGATGTCCCGATTGCTAGTTTGACGAATTCCTTGCGCCGCAGCTGCGGCGGCCTGCTTCATGTTAGCCGCTCTTGTATCCCAGCCTCTCGCATGCGGGGCCGTTAACTTGGATCATCTCGTCGACATCACGCTGCAGCTGGGCCTCGCGTTCTGGCGTTGTCGCGCAGCCCGCAAGTAAGCCAGCTATAGTCATGAATTCCGCGTAGCAAAACCCCTTCCGTCACGGGTCGAGTTCGCGCTTTGGCCTCTACAACGCACACCTGCCGACGTAACCTTCGGACACGATCGTTTCCTGCTGTGGCGGCGCCACACCCTGCCCATCGAACACGATCGGAATCTGACCCGGCGTTCCGTATTTGCTATCTAAGCGGCGCTTGTCATTGATGAGGCGGAAGATGTTCCATTCGTCGTGCGCGCCACGGCTCACCGTCGATGATGCGCGCAACGCATAGTAATTGCGGAACGCTGTCTTGGTGAGTCCGCTTTGCACGGCCTTGGCGAACTCGGGATCGGACGCGACGCGCTTTTCGAAGAACGCATCGAGCTTGCCCATGTCGTTGTTGCCGTCGAAACCGAAATAGCGCCCGAAATCCTGCGGGCCCGCAAAATAGGCGCCGTCGAAGTCGCCCATGCCATCGGCACCCTCGAGCACGGCCGTCCACATCACCATATATTCCGTTCCGGTGCTGCCACGCGGCAGATCGGCCTCGGGATTGGCCGGATTGAAGACGAAAAGATAATCCGCGCCGAAACGTTTTTCGACCGACTTTTTGGCGGCTTCGGCCACTTCCTTGTTGACGCCGAAGTTACCGCCGTTGGCCGCCGTTAGCGGCACGCTGAGATACAGAACCGCCTTGCCCTGTTTGCGCTGGTCGGCGATGACCTGACGAAACTTCTCGATCCGTGAGTTGATCGCGCTCTTATGCTCATCGTTGATGCAATAGCAAAGGCCAATCTTGGCGCATTCGGTCACTTTCACTGCATGGGACGGCAACGCGACGACCAGGGCAAGGGTGGCGGCGATTCCACGGGCGATGTGGGTACGTGACATGGCGGGCTCTCCTCGGACTACTCCGGGACGCACAAAGCGCGATGGCGCAGCAGTGGCGGCTTCCACGATGATACGTCTCCGAGATCAGCTCGGTACAACGGCCTTGTGCACATTCCCGTTATGTACGCCGCCACGAAGTGACGGCACATCAGCTTCGCCCACTGCGTTGCGTCGCTCGGCACCGTGCCAGAAACTCACCGCTCAACGAATTGCAGTGCGCGTGCGGATTTCCACAGCCTGCTAGAGCCCCGCGATCTTGGCTGTACGGCGGACGACATCGAAGAGTGCGTCGTCAGCGAGCACGTGCCCAGTCAGCTTCTTCTTGCTGTTCGCAATGATGGCCCGGCCAGCCGGCGACTTGTCCAGATCTATCAATGCGGCTTGAATCTTCTGAATGACTGTGTCATGCAGTCCTACTCTCACCGCGATTGCATCGTGCGGTATCGGGTCGGTGCTCGATAGCGTCACGAGATCGTCCACCGGAAGTCCCTTCGCTTTCGCAACGCCGAGCGAGCCATCGTAGATGGCCCCGGCGTCTGCCTGGCGTTCGAGGACAGCGGCGATGACCTTGTCGTGGCTACCCGCGAAGAACGTATCCTTGAAGTAGCGCGCGGGGTCCACCCCCTTTTCGACGAGCATCGCCCGGGGATAGACGTAGCCCGAGGTGGACTTTTGGTCCACGAAGGCAAAGCGCTTGCCCTCGAGATCGCTGATGCTCCGCAGCCCGCTGTCCTTG
>JALYXY010000253.1 GCA_030946875.1 Pseudomonadota bacterium
AGGTGATTGAAGCTGCGGCTTACTTCCAGCTTTTCGGCGCTGCCCTTCACATGCACGACCTGATTGCCACGAAGGTTGCGGCTCACCTGCTCGACAGTATCGACACGGACCACGGTGGCGCGATGGATCTGCCAGAACTCGTCCGGGTCGAGCTCGTCGATGAGCTCCTTGATCGGCTTGCGAATGAGCGCCTCGAACGATTGCGTCTGCACGCGTGTGTACTTGTCCTCCGCTCGAAAGAAAAGAACGTCGCTGGTGGGGATCATGCGGATGTTCTGACCGACGCTCGCCTGAACCCAGCGCAGGTATTGCTGGGGTTTCACACCGACTGCGACGAGTCGCTGCGATAGTTCGCTGAGGAGCTCGCGCATGGCACCCGGCGCCTGCTTGACGCGCGAGCGGAGGCGTTCGCAGGTGAGCGCCACGCGCCCGGGGTCCGCAGGCTTCAGCAGATAGTCGACGGCACCTGCCTCGAAAGCACGGATTGCATATTCGTCGTGGGCGGTGACGAAGACGATGTGCGCCTCGCCCGAAAGCACGCGCGCAGCCTCGATGCCGTCGAGCTCCGGCATGCTGATGTCGAGAAACACGATATCCGGGCGGAGGCTCTGCACGAGTGCGACGGCTTCTCGACCGTTGCTCGCCTCACCGACGATCAGGAGCTCCGGCCATGCTTCCTTCAGGCGAGCAACGATCTGATCGCGCATGAGCCGTTCATCGTCGGCGACGACCGCGGTGGGAACGGGAGATGCGTGCATGTGGGCGTTTGCGCTCAGGTCAGTGCAGCGACTTCGTAGGGCACCTTGATAGTCGCACAGGTACCGCCTCCCGGTGGGACGCTGATGATGAGCTCAGCGCGTCCGCCGTACATCGCTTTCAACCGCTCGCGGATGTTGGCCAATCCGACTCCACCTTCCGTTTTGGGCATGAAGCCAGCGCCGCTGTCCTGCACGTGTACCGCGAGCTGACCGTCGATGACGGAGGCTCCGATTTCAAGGCGCCCGCCTGCAGCCTTCGGTTCAAGGCCATGCTTGACGGCATTTTCGACGAGCGTCTGCAGCATCATCGACGGGAACACCGCCGATCGCAAACCCTCGGGAACATTCACGTTGGGCTGCAGTCGTGCTTCCATCCGTATCGCCATGATCTCGAGAAACGCGCTGCACAGATCCACCTGCTGACCGAGAGTGGGGCGCGTACTGTCGCGCATTTGCGGCATTGCCGAACGCAGGTACCGGATGAGGCTTTGCTGCATGCTCGATGCACGCGGCGGATCGGTCTGGATCAGCTGGTCGATGCTCGCCAACGTGTTGAAGAGGAAATGCGGCTCGATCTGCGCCTGCAGCGCTTCCATGCGCGCCTCCATTACCGTGCGCTCGAGCTGTTCGGTGTTCGCACGCTGCGTGGCCTCCGTGGCGGTCAGCTCCGCCTTGCGCTTTCCCCCCGCGACCACCTTGATGATGATCGAGGCGAGGATCAGCAGGACGACCGGGAGCGGGTGCCTGGATATGCCGCCGATGACCAGCGCAAGGATGGAGACCAGCGCAAGCTTCTTCCACGACACCACTGCCAGCCAATCGAAGAAACGCCACCAGACGACCACGAGCGCGTCCCAGATCTCCCTCAAGCTCCCCGCGGGTCGCCGCAAGGGCGCGCCGGCTGAAGCGGCATTGCTCGAATGCGTGGTGGTCAGGTCGGGGCTCACGTTGCTGCCTCTGGTTGCGTGGTTCAGACGATCACGATACGACAGCGCCGGCGTGAGCTCCAGCGTGTCACGACACAATGCGTCGGGAGAGCTGTGGACTGCGGGACACCGTGACAGGCGGTGCCGGGCCTCTGCCGCGATTACGAGCTGCAGGACAGCATCGAGCAGCCGGCGCGATCTCTGGCCCAGTCCGGTCGCCGGGTGGCGTACCGCTCCCGTCCGGGCTGCTCGTCGTAGGGTCGTCGCATGACCTCGAGCAGCTCCTGGATGGGCTGATAGTCACCCTGCTCGGCGCGATCGATCGCCTCCTGGGCAAGATAATTGCGCAGGGCGTAACGGGGATTGACGCGATTCATTCGAGCGCGGCGCTCCTCGGTGCCTAGGTTTTCCTCGTTGACGCGCGCGGCATAGCGCGAGAGCCAGCTCGACAAATCCGGCGCAGCACTTTGGGCCTTGGCAGGATCGTAGAAAGCGGGCTCGAAGCCACAGACGGCTGGCGACGCGAGATCCGCATCCGCAAGCGCGCGAAAGAAAATCGTCATGTCGACTTCGGCAGCTTCCATCAGTGCATACAGCGCCGCGATGAGATCCATGTCCTCGTCCCGGCAGTCGCTCAATCCGAGCTTCGCGGCTACATTCGCGCGCTCTGCAGCGA
>JALYXY010000264.1 GCA_030946875.1 Pseudomonadota bacterium
CACTGGGTGTGGCACTGGTTCGCGCCTGCGGGTAGCGCGAAGCCGCGTGCGCGCGAGGTCAACGCGGCGCCTGCCGCGATCATCACGGCGGCGCCCTGGTTCGGCACGGCCCAATCGGCGGTTGACGCGCAGGCGCAGGCGGATGCCGGCACAGCCGCGCCTGCCGCAACGACGGACGGGCGGCTTATCGGTGTGATCGGCGCGCGTAACGGCAGCGGCTACGCACTGTTGCGAACGGCCGATCGCGGTGCCGTGCTCGTCGCGACCGGTCAGGAGGTGGCACCCGGCGTCATGCTCGAGGCCGTCACTGCATCGGGCATTCGCGTCAGCGAGCGCGGTCAGTCCCGGGAGATTGCGCTGCGTCCGGCCGCCCAAGCGGCCAGCACCGAGCCGAAGGCTTCGGCACAGGCGCCCCGACCCGCCGCGAAGCTCACGAACAACACTGCGTGCGTGCCGACAGGCACCACGGGCACCGGGCCGATCTATCGACTCAACGCTGAATTGCTCACCGGCATCGCCGCCAAACCCGATGCCTTCAGTACTGCATTCACCGCGAGCCGTGACGGGCTCGTGCTGCGCGAAGGCAATGCGTTTGCGGCCATGCTCGGAATGAAGGGTGGTGACCGCCTGACGCAAGCCAACGGCGTTGCGTTGCGCGGAGTCGAGGATGTTCTGTCGACGGTGGTCCGGCCCCTGTTGTCGAGTCAGGCCGTGCGCGTGCTGGGTGTCCATGAAGGACGACCCGCCGAGTGGGTGTTCGTCAACGCGAGCGCTTGTCCATCGTGACCGTGTCGCGGTGCTGCTTCGGGAGCGGCAGCCAGCCGATGAGATCGCGGGGTCGGTGAATGTGGCCGACAGCGGGCCAGTCGTGCGGAGCCTCGTGCGGCTGGATATAGCCGTATCGCGCCACGATCGTCTGCATTCCGGCAGCGACGCCGGCGATGATGTCCCTCTCGGCGTCCCCCACGTACATGCATCGCGCCGGAGGCACGCCGAGCATCTCTGCGGCGAGCAGCAGCGAGGCAGGATGCGGCTTCGGGTAGGGTGTGGTGTCACCGCTCACGACGACGCCCGGCCGGTGATGCAATGCGAGCGCGTCCATGAGCGGTTGCGTGAATCGCGCCGCCTTGTTGGTGACGATGCCCCAGGGCAAGCCGCGTGCTTCGAGCTCCGCGAGAACGTCTTCCATCTCGTCGAAGAGCTCGGATTCGACGCAGATCCCGGCGGCGTAGTGGGCGAGGAACGCGTCGCGCAACTCGGGGTAATCGGCGTGCGCGGGCTCCACCTGCAGGCCGGCGCCGATGAGCCCTCGCGCCCCGGCGGATGCGTAAGGGCGCAGGCTGTCGAGCGATAGCGCATCGAGGCCGCGGTTGCGGCGCAGGCAGTTGAGCGCACCCGCAAGGTCAGGCGCCGTGTCGACCAGGGTTCCGTCCAGATCGAAGAGCACCGCGTCGACATCGAGCGGCCGCGCAGTGCTTGACGGCTCCGCGGCATGTCGAGGCGTGGCCTCAGGCATGCATGACACCCAGCGCAATCAGATAGTTGACGGACGTATCTGAAGTAAGATGAAAGGTTCGGGTGAGCGGGTTGTAGCGCATGCCGGAAATCTCGATCGGCAGCATGCCTGACGCCCGGCCGAACCGGGCGATCTCCGCCGGTCGCAAGAACCTGGCGTAGTCATGGGTGCCCCGCGGCAGCAGCCGCAGGAGATATTCGGCGCCGAGGATCGCGTACACATACGCCTTGCTGTTACGGCTGATGGTGGAGAACACGGCGATGCCGCCGGGCTTCAGCAAACGGCCACACGCTTCCACGATCGACTCCGGACGCGGCACGTGCTCGAGCATCTCCATGCACGTGATCACATCGAAGTGCGCAGGAAGCTCCTCGGCAAGCGCTTCGACCGAAACGAGCCGGTAATCGAGCTGCACGCCGGATTCGAGACGATGCAGCCTGGCCACGCCCAGTGCTCGATCCGCGAGGTCGATGCCCAATACGCGCGCGCCGCGTGTTGCCATGGCCTCACTCAGGATTCCGCCACCGCATCCAACGTCGAGCACGTCCTTGTCGCGCAGACCACCGCAGACGCGCTCGACCCATGTGAGGCGCAGCGGATTCATGGCGTGCAGCGGCGCGAAGAGTTCGCTCGTGGCATCCCACCACTGGTGCGAGAGCTCCGAAAACCGTGCGAGCTCCGCCGCATCGGCATTGTCAGCGACCGCCACGCGTGTGCTTGCGGGCTGAAGCGTCATGTCATCGATCATGTGCTGCAAACCATGTGTGAGTCACTGCGATTGGCTCGTACACCGTCGTGCGCTCGCGCAAGGTGGAGCCTCTGATCAACCGGTGCTGCGCGTCGCGCCTTGCGCCGCTCACTGCAGCCGCTCCTGCCACGCCCGAGCCCGCGCAAGGATGCTCGCGCTGTCGCTTGTCTGCAGCTCGCGCGCGGCCAGGATGCGCCGGCCATCGACCCAGACGTCGGTCACCGCTTCGCGGGGGCTCACGTAAACGAGCTGCGACACGGGATCGTAGCAGGGCTCCGCCTCGAGAGTGCCCAAGTCGACTGCGATCACATCGGCTTTCTTGTGCGGCACGAGCGATCCAACCTCGGCTTCGAGTCCCAGGGCACGCGCACCTCCGAGTGTTGCGCACCGCAAGGCGACCTCCGCCGGAAGGCTCGCTGCGTCTCCCGTGGACACTTTCGCCAGCAATGAGGCGAGGCGCATCTCGCCGAATACGTCCAGCCGGTTGTTCGATCCAGCGCCGTCTGTGCCGATCGCGACATTGATGCCGCGCGAGAGGTACCGCGAAACCGGCGCGATTCCGCTGGCGAGCTTCATATTGGACGCCGGACAGTGCACGACGTGACCGCCATGCAGGTGCAGGAGCTCGATATCCTCGCTCGTCAGATGCACCGCATGAACGGCGACGAACCCGGGACCGGTCACGCCGAGCTTGTGCAGTCGAAACAGGGGCGATGCGAGATGCCGCTCATGACTTTCCTGCACTTCCGCAGCGGTCTCGGCAAGATGCGTCTGGATCGGAAGATCGAGCTGTCGCGCGTAGGTCACGATGCGCTCCAAGGTCGAGTCGCTCACCGTGTAAGGTGCATGGGGTGCGAGCGAGAAGGAGAGGCGCGTCTCCGAGCGCAGCGCATCGCGTATTTCGAGTCCCGTGCGAAGGTATGCATCGGGATCGGCCGCATACGATGTGGCGAAGTCGAGCACCGGGAGCCCCAGCATTGCGCGCATCCCGACCTCCAGCAACGCTTTGGCGGTGGCGTCGGGGAAGAAGTACATGTCGTTGCAGCAGGTCACGCCGCCGCGCAGCATTTCGGCCGCCGCAAGGCGCGCACCGTCGTAGACGAACTCGGGGCCGACGAACTGCTGCTCGCGCGGCCACACATCCTGCTCGAGCCAGCTCCTGAGCGGCACATCGTCCGCAATTCCCCGGAAGAGCGTCATCGCTGCATGCGTGTGCGCGTTGACGAGCCCGGGCAGTACGGCGTGGCGGGAAAGGGAGACCGTCTCGGAGGCGTGATAGCGCTGGTCCACCTCGCTTGTCGGCATGACCGCAAGGATCTTTCCTGCGTTGACGATGACGCTGTGCGCTTCGAGCACACCCGCAGGTTCGATCGGGATCACCCAGCGCGCATCCAGGCGCAGATCCACGGCTTCGAGAGGCATGGGCATCACGGAAGGATACCGCGGGGAGCTTCTGTGCGCGGTCCGTCAGGGCGATCAGGAGACCTCCGTACGGGGTGAAAGTGAAGCACGGTGTCCCGGCCGGGCGACCACCCGCGTCGGTCGCCGGGCGCACCAAAGCAAAGGCCCCGCAGATCACGGGGCCCTTTGCGTACTGTAGAACGCGACGCGTGCTTACCTTCGCGTCGAGTCGCCCTTCACCTCGATTTCGACGCGACGGTTCGGCGCCAGGCAGGCAATCAGCTCCTTGCGGTTGCGCTGGTTGCAGACCACTCCGGGAACCGGCTGCGTCTTGCCCATGCCGAGGGTTTCGATACGGTCGCGCGGAACACCCTTCTCGACGAGGTAGTTGCGCACGCTGTCAGCGCGACGCTCGGAAAGGCGCTGGTTGTACGCCTGGCTGCCAAGTCGATCGGTATGCCCGGTCACGAGCACGAGATCGAGCCTCTGCATGTCGCGCAGACGGGTCACGATGTCGCGGTCGATGGCGGCTTTTCCGTCCGGACGGAGCACGGCCTTGTCGAAGTCGAAGAGCGCCTTGGACGCCAGCGTGATCTTCTGCACCGAAGGGGCCGGGGCGGGAGCAGGAGCCGGCGCTGGTGCAGGTGCCGGAGCGGGTGCCGGAGCGGGCGTCGGGGCCGGTGCCGGAGTCGGCGCCGGAGTCGGCGCAGGCGCTGCCGCCGAGGCGGTCTTCACCAAGTCGGCGTCGCACTGGGCGATCGCCATGGCCGGAGTCCAGTACCCAGTGCGGTAGCACAGGCCGCCAGCAAGACCCTTGGCGCCGTTGTACACACCGCTTTTCACCACGTTATTGTCCGGCGCGCCGGTGGCCGACAGGACATACGCGCTGTTCCTCGGATCGGCGCCCGCCACACCCTGCACATATCCCTTCGGATTGACCATTTGGGCCGTGGCGCCCCCCGCATACGCGGCGGCAAGCGCACCGATGAGAACACCGGAGACTAGACGTCGAGACATTGCTTCACCCCTCTTGGCTTTGGTTTTGAACGAGTTTCTTTTCGGACCTGCAACTTCGGCGCGCCCGGCTGTCGGTCTGTTTGACTCTGATTTCGACGTGCGACCGCGCGTTGAATCCCTTGCTCGAAAAAAATATAGCACGCCGTAGCCAGCGCGGGCAAAAGAAAGTCGGGTTTTGAAGACACGACCTTGCCCGAGTGTCGCAGCGGCGCAACGTCGTGATAAAATTTCATTTTTTCAACGATATGTAACGTCATCGTCGCTTCGGCCATCGCGGTAGCGGGTGTGCCCGGACCCGATGCGCTTCCCGCCGAAACATCGTGCAGATCAGGGTTTGCGCCGCCAAAGCCGTCCTCGGCCGCCGAATCCACAAGATTGCCTCATCCCGCCCTCACGAAAGCACCCGTACATGGAGCAGTTTGCAAAAGAGACCCTCCCGGTAAGCCTAGAGGCGGAGATGCGCCATTCGTACCTCGATTACGCCATGAGCGTGATCGTGGGCCGGGCGCTGCCCGATGTGCGCGACGGGTTGAAGCCGGTGCATCGCCGCGTGCTCTTCGCGATGCACGAGGCGAACATCGTGTCGAATCGGCCCTATGTGAAGTGCGCCCGCGTGGTCGGCGACGTCATGGGCAAGTATCACCCGCACGGCGACATGGCCATCTACGACACGCTCGTGCGCATGGCCCAGGATTTCTCGCTGCGCTATCCGCTGATTGATGGACAGGGCAATTTCGGATCGGTCGATGGCGACAACGCCGCGGCGATGCGCTACACCGAGTGTCGCCTGCAGAAGATCGCAAACGAGCTCACGGCCGATCTCGAGAAGGAAACCGTCGACTTCGTGCCGAATTACGACGGCAAGGAGCAGGAACCCGCGGTGCTTCCGTCGCGGCTTCCCAATCTGCTGATCAACGGGTCTTCGGGCATCGCGGTCGGGATGGCCACGAACATTCCGCCGCACAACCTGACCGAGGTCATCAACGGCTGCCTGGCGGTGCTGGCGGCACCGGACACGGGGCTGGACGAGCTGATCGACATGATCCCGGCGCCCGACTTCCCCACGGCCGGAATCATCTACGGCCTCGAAGGTGTGCGCGAAGGCTATCGCACGGGGCGGGGCCGCGTGGTCATTCGCGCCCGCACGCACATCGAGGATCTCGACAAGGGCAATCGCCAGGCGATCATCGTCGACGAGATCCCGTATCAGGTGAACAAGGCGAACCTGCTGATCCGCATCGGCGAGCTGGTGCGCGACAAGAAGCTCGAAGGCATCTCCGATCTGCGCGATGAATCGGACAAGTCCGGCATGCGGGTGGTCATCGAGCTGAAGCGCGGCGAAGTGCCGGACATCGTGCTCAACAACCTGTACAAGCTGACGCAATTGCAGGACAGCTTCGGGATGAACATGGTGGCGCTGGTCGACGGCCAGCCGCGCCTGCTCAACCTGAAGCAGTTCCTTCAGTTCTTCCTGCAGCATCGCCGCGAGGTGGTCGTGCGGCGCACGCGCTTCGAGCTGCGCAAGGCGCGCGACCGCGGTCACATTTTGGAGGGCCTCGCGGTTGCGTTGTCGAACGTCGACGAGATCATCGCGCTCATCAAGGCTGCACCCACGCCCGCGGAAGCCAAAGCGGGGCTCATGGCCAAGCTCTGGCGTTCGCAACTCGTCGAGGACATGCTGCAGCGCGCGGTCGCCGATGCGGCGCGCCCGGAAGGGCTGCCGCTCACCTTCGGCTGGCAGGACGCGACCACCGGGGACGGACCCGGCTATCGACTTTCAGACTCGCAGGCGCAGTCGATCCTGGACCTGCGCCTGCAACGGCTGACAGGCCTCGAGCAGGAAAAGATCTTCACGGAATACCGCGAGGTCATGGAGCAGATTGTCGATCTTCTCGACATCCTGGCCAATCCGTCGCGCGTCACCACGATCATCGGAGATGAGCTGAAGGGCATCCGCGAACAGTTCGGCGATGCGCGGCGGTCGGAGATCATTGCGCAGGGCGTCGATCTCTCGCTCGAGGATCTGATCGCGCCCGAGGACATGGTGGTGACGATCTCGCATGGTGGATACATGAAGGCGCAGCCCGTCGCGGAGTATCGCGCGCAGCGCCGCGGCGGTCGTGGACGTCAGGCGACTGCCACCAAGGAAGACGACTTCATCGATCGTCTCTTCATCGCCAATACGCACGATTTCATCCTGTGCTTCTCCAACCGTGGGCGCGTGTACTGGCTCAAGGTGTACAACGTGCCGCAGGGTTCACGCATCGCGCGCGGCAAGCCGATCATCAACCTCGTACCGCTCGAAGAGAACGAGAAGATCACCGCGATCCTGCCGGTGAAGCAATTCGTCGAGGATCGCTACGTGTTCATGGCCACTTCGATGGGCACGGTGAAGAAGACGCCGCTGTCGGAGTTCTCCCGCCCGCGTGCGTCCGGGATCATCGCTGTGGACCTGACCGAGGGTGACCATCTGATCGGCGTTGCGGTAACTGACGGCGAGCACGACGTGATGCTCTTCAGCTCCGGCGGCAAGGCAGTACGCTTCGACGAGAACGATGTGCGCCCGATGGGACGCGCGGCCCATGGCGTGCGCGGCATGGCGCTCGATGCAGGGCAGCAGGTGATTTCGATGCTGGTCGCCGAGGACGAGGCGCAATCGGTGCTCACGGTCACCGAGAACGGCTACGGCAAGCGCACGCCGATCGTCGAGTACACCCGCCACGGCCGCGGCACCAAAGGCATGATCGCGATCCAGCAATCGGGGCGCAATGGGCAGGTCGTCGCGGCCGCACTGGTGCGACCGGAAGACGAGGTGATGCTGATCTCCAATCGTGGCGTTCTCATTCGCACTCCGGTAAAAGCGATCCGCGAGATGAGCCGCTCGACCCAGGGCGTGACGCTGATCAATCTCGGCGAAGGCGAGAAGCTCGCCGGTCTCGAGCGGGTGGTGGAAGCAGAAGTGGAAGTCGAAGACGAGGGCGATGCGCCGACACTGCAGTGAAATCCCTCGACACGCCGAGCGACGGTCGCCGCACGTATTCCGCGCGTTCCGGCACCCGAGTGGAAGCGTGCCCGCAATCGCCGCACGCACGTTGTGAGGAATAAGTGAGCCGCGTCTACAACTTCAGCGCTGGTCCCGCAGCGCTCCCCCAGGCAGTCCTCGAGCGGGCGCGCGACGAGCTTCTCGACTGGCATGGCGCAGGCATGTCGGTGATGGAGATGAGCCACCGCAGCAAGGAGTTCATCGACATTGCCGAGCGGGCCGAAGCGGGCTTGCGCAACCTCCTTGGGATTCCCGGCGATTACCGCGTGCTCTTCCTGCAGGGAGGTGCGCTCGCGCAGAACGCCTTCGTGCCGCTCAACCTGCTCGGTGGCAAGCGCGTGGCCGATTACGTCGACACCGGGCTTTGGTCGGAGAAATCGATCGCCGAGGCACGCAAGTACTGCGAGCCGCACATCGCGGCGTCATCGGCCGACCGTGGCTATACCTACGTGCCGCCGCAAGCCTCATGGCAGCTTGCCGAGGGCAGCGCCTACGTGCATCTGTGCACCAACGAGACGATCGCGGGCGTCGAGTACCCGTGGATGCCCGAACCGTGCGGCGTACCCATCGTCGCCGACATGTCGTCGCATCTCCTGTCGCGGCCCGTGGATGTATCACGGTTCGGCGTCATCTATGCCGGCGCGCAGAAGAACATCGGGCCTGCGGGGCTGACGGTCGTGCTGGTGCGCGAAGATCTTCTCGGACGCGTGCGCCCGGACACGCCGTCCGTATTCGATTACTCGGTGCAGAGCAAGGCGGAGTCCATGTTCAACACGCCGCCCACGTTCGCGATCTATCTCGCCGGCCTGGTGTTCGAGTGGCTCGAGGCGCAGGGCGGTCTCGCGGGCATCGAGAAGATCAACGTCGCCAAGGCCGAGATCCTCTATGGCGTCATCGACCGCACCGGCTTCTACAGCAATCACATCCACGCAAGCGATCGCTCGCGCATGAACGTCACGTTCTTTCTGTCGAACTCCGCGCTCGACGCCGAATTTCTCAAAGGCGCGAAAGAACGCGGGCTCGCGCAGCTCAAGGGGCACCGCGCGGTCGGCGGAATGCGGGCGTCCATCTACAATGCCATGCCGCTCGCCGGCGTCGAGGCGCTGGCCGATTACATGCGCGAGTTCGAAGCGCGCCACGGCTGACGCGGCGCAGGCTTTCACCAGGCATCACGTGCCCGCCCATCACTCGCCGCTTCCGCCCGAGGCAGAGGCTTGCCCAGGCGGCGAGCCCGCGGACGCGCTCGCGACGCACCGCGCCGCGATCGATGCTCTCGACCGTGAGATCCTCGCGCGCCTCAATGCGCGCGCTGAGCACGCTCAAGCCATCGGCGACCTCAAGGCAGGCGCACTTGCGTATCGCCCTGAGCGCGAGGCGCAGGTGCTGTCGCGATTGCTGCAAGCAAACCACGGCCCGCTGAGCGCGCAAGCCGTCGCGGTGGTGTTTCGCCAGATCATGTCGGCTTGTCTCGCGCTCGAGCAGCCGCTGCGCATTGCCTATCTCGGGCCGCCGGGCACGTACTCGCACGACGCGGTCGCCAAGCATTTCGGCGGGCTTGTCTCGGCGCAGGGGTGCAGCACCATCGACGAAGTGTTTCGCGCCGCCGAAAGCGGCGAGGCGGATTACGCGGTGGTGCCTGTCGAAAACTCGACGGAAGGTGTCGTCGGACGCACGCTCGACCTCATGTGCCAGACGCTGCTCACGGTCTGTGGAGAGGTGCGCCTGCGTGTGCGCCAGAACCTTTTGAGCAACGCTGCCTCGGCCGGTGAGATCACCGAAGTGTTCTCGCACGCCCAGTCACTCGCGCAGTGTGTGCAATGGCTCGGCACCCACCTGCCATCGGCGCAGAGAATTGCGGTCGCAAGCAACGCCGAAGCCGCGCGGCTGGCAGGCCTTCGGGAGGGCTCGGCTGCCATCGCGGGCGAGAATGCGGCGGCCATTTATGGTCTCAAGGTGATCGCGCGCGATATCGAGGACGAGGCCAACAACACCACGCGCTTCTGGGTGCTCGGTCAGCAGCAGGTACCCGCGTCAGGTCGCGACGAAACATCCCTCGTGATGTCCGCACCCAACAGGCCCGGTGCGGTCCACGCCCTGCTCGAGCCCTTTGCCACACATGGCGTGTCGATGTCGCGCCTCGAGTCCCGGCCCGCGCGCACAGGGTTGTGGGAGTACCTTTTCTTCGTCGATCTCGAGGGCCATGCCTCCGATGCCGCCGTCGCGTGCGCGCTCGCCGAGCTTCGTGAAAGGGCGCCTTTTCTGAAGATCCTCGGGTCTTATCCTTCGGCTGTTTACTGATCCAAAGTGAACGCTCCCGTCATGCCCTCTCATATCGGCCCCGCTGCGCTTGCCGCCGAGCACGTGCAGCGGATCGCTCCGTATCAGGCTGGCAAGCCGATCTCCGAGCTCGCACGTGAGCTTTCGCTGCCGCTGGAGGGAATCGTTAAGCTTGCATCGAACGAGAACCCGCGGGGTGCGAGTGCGGCCGTGCGCGCCGCCATGTTGCGCGCGATGGACGAGGTCTGCCGCTATCCGGACAGCAACGCACACGAACTGAAGCAGGCCCTTGCCGCGCGTTTCGCGATCACGCCTGAAGAGATTGTCCTCGGCAATGGTTCCAACGACGTGCTCGAGCTCGTCACGCAGGCATTCCTGCTGCCGGGCCAGCGGGCGGTTTACGCGCAACATGCTTTCGTCGTCTATTCCCTCGCCACCCAGGCGCGGGGCGGGATCGGCATCGAAGTGCCCGCAACGCGCAGCCTCGGACACGACCTGCCGGCGATGCTCGCAGCCATCACGGCCGATACGCGCATCGTATTCATCGCCAATCCGAATAATCCCACCGGTACATGGCTTGCTCCGGATGAGCTCGGCGCGTTCCTCGACCGTGTGCCGGAACATGTGATCGTGGTGCTCGACGAGGCCTATAACGAATACCTGGCACCGGAGCAGCAGGCGCCGACGATTGAATGGATCGCGCGTCACCCCAATCTGATCGTTTCGCGGACGTTCTCGAAGGCTTACGGGCTCGCGGCGCTGCGCGTGGGGTACGGCCTCATGCACGCCTCGCTCGCCGACATGCTCAATCGCGTGCGCCAGCCGTTCAACGTCAACGCCGTTGCCCAGGCGGCGGCTCTGGCGGCGCTCGACGAAACTGCCTATGTGGATGAGAGCCGCGAAATCAACCGCAGAGGCATGCGGCAACTCGAGGACGGACTCGATGCGCTCGGCGTGAAATACCTTGCGTCTCACGGCAACTTCCTGCTGGTCGAAGTCGGCGATGGTGCTCGGGTGTACCAGCGTCTGCTCGAGCGAGGGGTGATCGTGCGACCGGTTGCGAACTACGGGCTCGCGCACCATCTGCGGGTGACGGTCGGGCTTCCGCACGAGAACGCACGCTTTCTCGAAGCCCTCCGGCAGGTCGTGCGCGCGTGACCGGATTTCGGTCGGTTCCGTGACCGCCCAGCGCGACATCAGCCTCGGCAAGCTCGTCATCGTCGGGGTCGGACTGATCGGCGGATCATTCGCATTGGCCCTGAAGAGCGCCGCGGCCGTGTCCGAGGTCGTCGGCATCGGGCGTACCCGTGCCAACCTTCGCGACGCGCTCGAGCGCCAGATTGTCGATCGCGTGAGGGCTCTCGACGAATCATGGATGCCGGAGTTTCGGGATGCGGACGTCGTGCTCTATGCGACGCCGGTGGGCGAGCTCCAGCAGCTTCTGGCTTCAACGGCTGAACATCTGGGGCCGCACACCATTGCGCTCGACGTCGGAAGCACCAAGCAGGACGTCATCGCGGCGGCGCGTGCCACGCTGGGCGCTGCGTTGCCGCGGTTCGTTCCGAGTCATCCTATTGCCGGGACGGAGCACACCGGCGCGAAAGCGGCATTCGCGACGCTGTTCCGCGACCGCAAGGTCGTGCTGACCCCGATGCCCGAGACCGACCCCGTCGTGCTGCAGCGGGTGAGCGCGCTCTGGCGCTGTACCGGCGCCACGGTGTGCGAGCTCGATGCCGCCCTGCACGATCGCATTTTTGCGGCTGTGAGCCATCTGCCGCACGTGCTCGCCTTCACCCTGGTGGACGAGCTCGCGCGGCGCGAAGATGCAGAGACCTTCTTCGGCTTCGCGGCAAGCGGGTTCCGCGATTTCACGCGCATTGCGGCGAGCTCGCCCGAGATGTGGCGCGACATCGCACTCGCCAATCGCGATGCGCTCCTGCGGGAGCTCGCAAATTATCGCGATGAGCTCGACCGCATGGCCGCGCTCATTCGCGCGGGCGATGCGCACGGCCTCCACCAGTCGTTCGCCCGGGCGAGCGCAGCACGCCGCGCGTGGGGTGCGGCGGGCACGAGCAATGTGCCGGCGGATGGTCCGCGCGAAGCCTGATTGCAACACACGTGAGCACGATCGCAAGGTGAGCATCGAACCCGTATCCGCGCCGATGGTGCTGCGGCCGTTCGCCCTCGCGCAAGGTGAGGTCACCCTGCCGGGCTCGAAAAGCATCTCCAATCGCACGCTGCTTCTATCCGCGCTCGCGGCGGGTACGACCACCCTGCAGGGGCTTCTCGACGCCGACGATGTGACGCGCATGCGAGAGGCGCTGACGACACTTGGCGTGGAGCTTGCCTGGGACGCGGCGGGATCATGCGTCGTGTCCGGCACCGCAGGACTCATTCCGGTCGCGCGTGCCGAGCTCTTCCTCGGCAATGCGGGTACCGCGTTCCGACCGCTAACGGCGGTGCTCGCCTGCGTGGGCGGCGATTACGTGCTGAAAGGCGTGCCGCGCATGCACGAGCGACCCATTGCCGATTTGGTCGATGCGCTGCGCGTGCTGGGCGCCGACGTCCGCTATCTGGGAGCAAGCGGCTACCCGCCTCTGGCGATCGGCCGACGCTCACCGCAGCAGCCAGCATCCTCGGTCACGATTCGCGGAGACGTCTCGAGCCAGTTCGTCTCGGCGCTTCTGATGGCCTTGCCTGTCGTGAGGCCGCGGTCCGCATGCGAGATGCACGTTCACGTGGCAGGGGAGCTCGTATCGAAGCCTTACGTTGCCATCACGACGCGTCTCATGCAGCGCTTTGGTGTCGAGGTCGATGAGGTCGCGGGCGGGTTCGTCGTTGCGCCCGACGCCCGTTACGTCACACCCGACACGCTCGCTGTCGAGGGGGATGCTTCGGGAGCATCGTATTTCCTTGCGGCCGGCGTCATCGGAGGGGGGCCTGTGCGTGTGCGTGGCGTCGACGCATCGTCCATTCAGGGCGATGTGGCCTTTGCGGACGTGTTGCGCGACATGGGTGCGGACGTGCGCTCGGGCGAGGGATTCATCGAAGCCCGCGCTGGCACCTCGCTTACCGGGCGCGACATCGATTGCATCGCGATCCCCGATGCGGCGATGACACTGGCGATCGTTGCGCTCTTCGCGCAGGGCGCCACGACCTTGCACAGTATCGGGAGCTGGCGGGTCAAGGAGACGGATCGCATCGCCGCAATGTGCACGGAGCTCGCCAAGCTCGGCGCACGCGTCGAAGCCGGTGCCGACTGGCTGCGTATCGAGCCGCCGCCCGTGCTGCGCTCCGCCACCATCGACACGTACGACGATCATCGTATGGCCATGTGCTTCGCGCTTGCATGCCTCGGCGGGATCGAGGTGCGCATCAACGACCCTGCGTGCGTCGGCAAGACCTATCCGCGGTATTTCGACGACCTCCGGGGCGTGCTGCAATGACTGCCGCGATGACCGCGCCGGTGATCGCGATCGATGGTCCCGCGGCCTCCGGCAAGGGCACCGTCGCCTCGGGGGTCGCGGTCGCGCTCGGCTTTCATCTTCTCGACAGCGGGGCCTTGTATCGACTCGTCGCTTACAAGGCGCTCTCGACCGGTGCCGATCCGGATCGCGAAGAGCCTGTCACCGCGCTGGCGGCCGTGCTCGGCGCAAGCTTCGGGCAGGGCAGGGTGGCCCTGGACGGGGTGGACGTCACCGAAGCCATACGGAGTGAAAACGTCAGCGCCGCAGCGTCCCGCGTCGCCGTGCACCGGCGGGTTCGCGCGGCGTTACTCGAGCGCCAACGCGCGTTCCGGCAGCCCCCCGGCCTCGTCGCCGACGGACGCGACATGGGCACGGTGGTATTCCCCGACGCGGCTCTCAAGGTATTCGTCACCGCGACCGCCGCAGAGCGGGCTCATCGCCGATATAAGCAGTTGATCGAAAAAGGAAACCAAGTTACACTCGATAGTCTTTTGCGCGACATCCAGGAGCGCGACCGGCGCGATGCCACCCGCAGTGTGGCACCGCTCGAACCGGCTGCGGATGCGCACATCCTGGACACCACGGGCGTTTCGGTTGCCGAAGCCATCGCGTTCGTGCTTTCCAGATGGCAGTTGGCAGTTGGCAGTTGACAGTTGACAGTTGGCAGTTGACCGGTCGCGCTGCCGACCTTCGCGGAGATCCAAACATTTTGTATGCAGTAACAAGGTAAACACGCGCTGGCGACGTCAGCATCCCGGGGTCACTGTCAACTGAAAGCTGACAACTGACACCTGAACACCAACCCGCCGGCCGAGAAACAGGGTTCTCGCGTCGGCGGCTAAACAGAGGGACCCAACCCGATGGCTACTGCCATACAACACATCAACACTCAAGCTTCAGCCAATCCGCCCGGCGGAATGGAAGATTTCGCGGCGCTGTTCGAGGAATCGCTTTCGCGTCAGGAAATGCGTCAGGGCGAGCTCATCACCGCCGAGGTGGTGCGCGTCGATTACAACATCGTCGTGGTGAATGCCGGACTCAAGTCCGAGAGCTTCATTCCCATCGAAGAATTCAAGAACGACCGCGGTGAGGTCGAGGTCAAGCCCGGCGACTTCGTGGTCGTGGCGATCGAAAGTCTCGAAGACGGTTACGGCGAGACGCGCCTGTCGCGCGACAAGGCAAAGCGTCTCAAGGCGTGGCACGATCTCGAGGAGGCGATGGAGCAGGGCACCATCGTCTCGGGCATGGTCACCGGCAAGGTCAAGGGTGGCCTGACGGTGATGGTGAACGGCATCCGCGCCTTCCTCCCCGGATCGCTCGTCGACATTCGCCCGGTCAAGGACACGAGCCCCTTCGAAGGCAAGGCGCTCGAGTTCAAGGTCATCAAGCTCGACCGCAAGCGCAACAACGTCGTGGTGTCCCGCCGCGCGGTGCTCGAAGCGTCCCTCGGAGAAGAACGCGAGAAGCTTCTCTCCACGTTGCAGGAAGGCGCCACCGTCAAGGGCGTGGTCAAGAACATCACCGATTACGGCGCGTTCGTGGATCTCGGCGGCATCGACGGTCTCCTCCACATCACCGACCTCGCCTGGCGGCGTGTGAAGCACCCGTCCGAAGTGCTGGCAGTGGGCGATGAGGTCACGGCCAAGATCCTCAAGTTCGATCAGGAAAAGAACCGCGTTTCGCTCGGCATGAAGCAGCTCGGCGAAGATCCGTGGGTGGGTCTGTCGCGCCGCTATCCGCAGAGCACGCGCCTTTTCGGCAAGGTCACGAACATCACCGACTATGGTGCCTTCGTCGAGATCGAGTCGGGCATCGAGGGTCTCGTGCACGTCTCGGAGATGGACTGGACCAACAAGAACATCCATCCGACCAAGGTCGTGCAGCTCGGCGACGAGGTCGAGGTGATGATTCTCGAGATCGACGAGGACCGCCGCCGCATCTCGCTCGGCATGAAGCAGTGCATGTCGAACCCGTGGGACGATTTCGCGATCAACCAGAAAAAGGGCGATCGCGTGAAGGGCACGATCAAGTCGATCACCGACTTCGGTGTGTTCGTCGGTTTGCCCGGTGGCATCGATGGTCTCGTGCATCTATCCGATCTGTCATGGACGCTGCCTGGCGAAACCGCCGTGCGCGACTACAAGAAGGGTCAGGAAGTCGAGGCCGTGGTCCTGGCGATCGATGTCGAGCGCGAGCGCATCTCGCTCGGGATCAAGCAGCTGGACGGCGATCCGTTCACCAACTACGTGGCCGTGCACGACAAGGGCAGCGTGGTGGGGGGCACGGTCAAGTCGCTGGACCCGAAGGGTGCCGTGATCACGCTCGATGGCGAGGTCGAAGGCTACCTTCGCGCCTCCGAAGTGTCGCGCGATCGCGTCGAGGACATCCGGACGCACCTCAAGGAAGGCGACAAGGTCGACGCGATGATCATCAACGTTGACCGCAAGAACCGTTCGATCAATCTGTCGATCAAGGCGAAGGACAACGCCGACGAAGTCGAGGCCATTCAGTCATCGAAGGCCGACACCGCGGGCACCACGTCCGGAACCACCAACCTGGGGGCGCTGCTTCGCGCCAAGATGGACAACAAAACCAACGAGTGAAGCGGACGCCGTGATGACCAAATCGGAGCTGATCGACCGCTTGGCGGCGCAGTTCCCGCAACTCGTAGCAAAGGACGCTGAACTCGCAGTCAAGATGATCCTCGACGCCATGGCCGAAAGCCTCGCGAAAGGGGAGCGCATCGAGATTCGCGGGTTCGGCAGCTTCGGACTCAACTATCGTCCGCCGCGCACGGGACGTAACCCCAAGTCTGGTGAGAAGGTGCAGGTGCCGCAAAAGCACGTCCCGCACTTCAAGGCGGGCAAGGAGCTGCGCGAGCGCGTCGACTTCAAGAAAACGGCATAGAAACGACAGAGCTTTTGATCACGCGTCCCGATAGGGTCAGCCGCATCACGGCAGCCCGCCATTCCGGATTGAGAGTGATCGGTCATCTCGACAAGGGCGGCGTCATCGTCACCGGGAGCATTCTCGGGCCGATGGCCCCGCCCTTTTTTATTACCTCGCCAAGGATCGACCATGCAGGTCGTGCGGTGGATTGTCGGACTTCTGCTTTTTCTGCTGCTGCTGTTTCTCGCGCTGCAGAACTCAGACGCGGTAGAGCTGCGGTTCTACCATTGGTGGACCTGGAAAGGTCCTCTCATCTTCGTCATCCTGGTGGCGTTCGCGCTGGGGGCAGCGGCGGGGCTCCTCACCGGAGCCGTACGCACCGCAAGGCTCAGGCGTCAGTTGTCGCGACTGCGACGCGACCAGGGTCGTTTCATGCCCGCGGCAGCACCCACTGATGGGCTGCGCGGTGCCGCGCCCGGCACGGTCGTTCCACCGGGACCCTACGGCTCGCGCCAGCGGCCCATCGATGGCGCGTGACATTCTCATGACAGGGCGCGTCCGATGCAAGCGCACGCAATCGTGCTGCGGGGCTGACGGACCGTGATGGGCGACATTGAGCTCTGGTGGCTCCTGCCGATACCGGTGCTGTTCTTCGCCATGGGCTGGATCGCGGCGCGGATCGACATCAAGCATCTGCTGCGCGAGTCCCGCGCCTTGCCGCTGTCGTATTTTCGAGGCCTGAACTTCCTGCTGAACGAGCAGCCCGACAAGGCCATCGAGTCGTTCATCGAAGTCGTCAAGGTGGATCCGCAGACGATCGACCTTCATTTTGCGCTCGGCAGCCTGTTCCGCCGCCAGGGCGAGATCGACCGCGCGATACGCATGCATCAGAACCTGCTCGATCGCCCCGATCTCGCCGCCGACAAGCGTCAGGCCGTCATCTTCGAGCTGGCTCAGGACTTCCATCGCGCGGGGCTCCTCGATCGTGCCGAGGAGCTTTTCACGAAGCTCGAGGGCACGCAGTTCGAGCACGCTTCCCTCGGCTTCCTGCTGTCGATCTACGAGCAGGAGAAGGACTGGGCGAAGGCGATCACCGCCTCGCGGCGAATGGAGGCGCTCGCCAAGCAGCCCTACTACAAGGAGATCGCGCAGTACCACTGCGAGCTCGCGCAAACGGCATTGCTCAAATCCGACTTCGAAGGTGCGCGGCGCGACATCGAACTCGCATTGGGAGACTATCGCGCATGCACCCGGGCAACCATGCTGCTGGGCGACCTCGAGGCGCAGCGGGGCAATCTCGAGGCCGCGATCGATGCCTGGCAGCGTATCGAGTCGCAGAATCCGGCCTTCCTCTCGCTTGTGTCCGACCGACTTGCGAATGCGTATCGTCACACCTCGAACACCGCGCAAGCGCTGCGCGTGATCAAGGCCTACCTCGCGCAATATCCATCGCTCGATCTGCTCAACACCGCCTTCACCCTCACGCTTGCAGAGCACGGGCCAATCGCGGCCGGCGAGCTCATCAAGGAGGAGCTCGTTCGCAATCCGACACTCCTCGGGCTCGATCGACTGCTCGAGGCGCAGCTCGCGTCGGCGCCTCCCGATCGTCGCCACGATCTCGAGCTCGTGAAGCAGCTCGTCGCGCAGCACATCAAACGTCTGGGCATGTACAAGTGCGATCACTGCGGCTTTCGCGCAAGACAGTATTACTGGCGGTGCCCCGGCTGCAGCAAGTGGGAGACCTACTCGCCACGGCGCACCGAGATGCCGGACGGATTCGCATGACGGATTCTCGAGGGCAGCAACGATGACGGATGTGGCAACAGCACCGGCGCAGCGCGTCTTGGACCCGAAGGTGATCGTCGCGCTCGACTTCGAAAAGCCAATGCACGCGCTCGGCCTGGCCGATCGCCTCGACCCGAAGCACTGTGCGCTCAAGGTCGGCAAGGAAATGTTCGTTGTCGCCGGTCCCGAGCCCGTACGCTGGATGGTGGAGCGCGGCTTTCGGGTGTTTCTGGATCTCAAGTTCCACGACATTCCCAACACCGTCGCTCAGGCCTGTGCCGCGGCTACCCGGCTGGGCGTGTGGATGCTCAACGTGCACGCCTCCGGAGGCCGTGCGATGCTCGCTGCGGCGCACGAAGCAGTGACGCGTACCTCCGCGCAGGAGAAGCGGACCACTCCCTTGCTGATCGCCGTCACGGTGCTGACGAGCCTTCAGGATTCGGACCTCTCTGACATGCGCATGCCGGGCGATGCGGCGGCGCAAGCGCTGCATCTCGCGCGAATGACCGCTGATGCCGGGCTCGATGGCGTGGTGTGCTCCGCGCTCGAGGCGCCGGCTCTGCGGAGCGCGCTTCCTGCGGGGTTCAAGCTTGTCACGCCGGGCATTCGCCTGGCCGGGAGTGCGATCGACGATCAGGCGCGCATCGTCACACCCGAGCGGGCGATCGCCAACGGCGCGGATTATCTCGTGATCGGCCGCCCGATCACGCAGGCATCCGACCCCGTCGCCACACTCGCAAGAATCAACGCGGCCATTGGAGCTCTCGCTTGAAGATCACGATGATCGGCACCGGATACGTGGGGCTTGTCACGGGCACGTGTCTCGCCGAAGTCGGCAATGACGTGCTTTGTCTGGATGTCGACGCACGCAAGATCGACCTGCTCAACGCTGGCGGCGTACCGATCCACGAGCCGGGTCTCGAACCCATGATCGCCCGTAACCGCGAAGCCGGCCGACTCAGGTTCACCACCGACGTCGACGCTGCGGTGGGGCACGGTCTGCTCCAGTTCATCGCGGTCGGAACACCGCCCGACGAGGACGGATCCGCCGACATGCGATACGTGCTTGCAGCGGCGCGCGCGATCGGCGAGCGCATGGACGAGTACAGGATCATCGTCGACAAATCCACGGTGCCGGTCGGGACGGCCGACCGTGTGCGCGAAACAATCGCCGAGACCTTGCGCGCGCGTGGCGTGCATCAGCCTTTCGCCGTTGTTTCGAATCCCGAGTTCCTGAAGGAAGGCGCGGCCATCGAAGATTTCATGAAGCCGGACCGCATCGTGATCGGCGCCGACGACGAGCGGGCCATCGGCGTCATGCGCTCGGTGTATGCGCCCTTCCAGAGAAATCGCGAGCGTCTGCTGGTGATGGATGTACGGTCCGCCGAGCTCACCAAATATGCGGCGAACGCAATGCTTGCGACACGGATCTCCTTCATGAACGAGCTCGCCAATCTCGCCGACGCCCTCGGGGCCGACATCGAGCACGTGCGTCAGGGTGTCGGCTCGGACCCGCGGATCGGCTATCACTTCCTGTATCCGGGTGTCGGCTACGGCGGGTCCTGCTTTCCCAAGGACGTGAAAGCGCTGCAGCACACGGCACGCCAGCACGGGCGATCGCTGGGCGTGCTCGATGCCGTGGAGCGCGCGAACCACGCGCAGAAGTTGCGCATGGTCGAGAAGATCGTCACGCGCTTGGGTGAGGATCTCACCGGACGCACCTTCGCCGTCTGGGGGCTCGCGTTCAAGCCCAACACCGACGACATGCGCGAAGCGCCGTCCCTCACCGTCATCGGCGAGCTCACCCGGCGCGGAGCGCGCGTCGTCGCATACGACCCGGTGGCGATGCCCGAAGCCAGGCGTGTCTTCGGTGACCGCGCCGACATCACGTACGGCTCCAACCCCATGCGCGCACTCGAAGGCGCCGATGCGCTCGTGGTCGTGACTGAATGGAAGGAATTCCGCAGTCCCGATTTCGACGTGATGAATCGCAGCCTGCGCGAGCGGCTCGTCTTCGATGGCCGCAATCTCTACGATCCCGCGCTCGTGCGCGCGGCAGGGCTCGAGTACTTCTCCGTCGGCCGTCGATAGCGCAATCGTGTCCGACGTCCCCTCGACTCGCAAGCCCAGCGTGCGCTTCTCGGACTGGCTGGCACGCGTGGTGCAAACGCGGGTGCTGGTGGCGGGCGACGTAATGCTCGACCGCTATTGGTTCGGCGAGGTCGAGCGAATCTCGCCCGAAGCGCCGGTGCCCGTCGTGAAGATCGCGCGCAGCGAGGAACGTCCCGGCGGGGCCGCCAACGTTGCGCGCAACGCCACTGCGCTGGGTGCCCGATCGACTCTCCTCTCCGTCACCGGCATCGACGAGGCGGGCGCTATCCTCGAGCGGTTGCTCACGGCGGAGCACGTCCAGACATCGTTTCACCGCGATGCGAGCATCGCCACCACCGTCAAGCTTCGGGTGATCGGCCGGCAGCAGCAGCTGCTGCGCATCGACTTCGAAACGCCGCCTTCGCACGAGATCCTGAGTGCAAAGCTCGCCGACTATGATCAGCTGCTCACCGGGTGCGATGTGGTCGTGCTCTCCGACTACGGCAAGGGTGGCCTGGCTCACATCGCGCAAATGATCGCCCGTGCGCACACGGCCCGCAAGCGCGTGCTGGTCGACCCCAAGGGGGACGACTGGGCGCGCTACAGCGGTGCGACGCTCATCACCCCGAACCGCGCCGAGTTTCGCGAGGTTGCGGGTCGATGGCGCGACGAAGCCGACATGGCGCAACGTGCGCACGCCCTTCGGACTTCGCTTGGGATCCAGGCGTTGCTCGTGACCCGGTCCGAAGAAGGCATGACACTTTTCACGGATCGCGGCGCACAGAATTTCCCGGCGCAGGCCCGCGAGGTCTACGACGTCTCGGGCGCGGGCGACACGGTGATCGCGACATTGGCGGTGCTGATCGGTGCCGGGGCGCCGCTCGAGACGGCCGTGGAGCTTGCCAATGAGGCTGCAGGCATCGTCGTCGGCAAGCTCGGCACCGCCGTGGTCACGCCGTCAGAGTTCGGCTGATGGCGAAGGCGAAAACCGTTTTCAGCTGCACCGAATGCGGCGGTCAGGGCAGCAAATGGCAGGGCCAGTGTCCCCATTGCAGCGCCTGGAACACGCTCGTCGAGACGGTCGCCACACCGGGCGCGTCGCGGTTTCAGACGGTGGCGGGCAAGACCAGCGAGGTGCGCGCCCTCGGTTCAGTCAATGCGCAGGATTCGCCGCGTTTTGCGACGGGCATCGAGGAGTTCGATCGCGTGCTCGGTGGCGGTCTCGTGCCCGGGGGGGTGATTCTTCTTGGCGGTGATCCAGGTATCGGCAAATCGACGTTGCTGCTCCAGGCCACGGCGGCCATTGGCGCGTCGCGCAAGGTCCTGTACGTCACCGGCGAGGAGTCTCCCGAGCAAGTGGCGTTGCGCGCGCAGCGTCTCGGCCTCGTCAATGCGCCGGTGTCGCTCCTCGCCGAAGTTCAGCTCGAAGCGATCATCGCGGCGGTCACCGCCGAGGCGCCCGAAGTCGTGGTCATCGACTCGATCCAGACGGCCTATACCGAGGCGCTCACATCAGCCCCGGGCAGCGTTGCGCAAGTGCGCGAATGCGCCGCGCAGCTGACGCGGCTCGCCAAGCAGCGCGGGGTGGTGGTGATCCTCGTCGGACATGTGACGAAGGAGGGAGCCATCGCCGGCCCCCGCGTGCTCGAGCACATCGTCGATACGGTGCTGTACTTCGAAGGCGACACGCATTCGGCGTTTCGGCTCGTCCGCGCGATCAAGAACCGCTTCGGCGCGGCCAACGAGCTCGGCGTCTTTGCGATGACGGAGAAGGGGCTCAAAGGCGTGACGAACCCGTCGGCAATGTTCCTTTCGCAGCACGCTGAAGCTGTCGCGGGTTCCGCAATCGTGGCAACGATGGAGGGTTCGCGGCCACTGCTGGTGGAGATTCAGGCGCTCGTCGATCCCGTGCAGGGCGGCAATCCGCGGCGGCTGTCGGTCGGGCTCGACCCGCAGCGGCTGGCCCTGCTACTGGCCGTGCTCCACCGCCATGGTGGCGTTCCAACAACGGGTTACGATGTTTTCGTCAATGCGGTGGGCGGTGTGCGGATCGACGAGCCCGCCGCAGACCTGGCGATCCTGCTGGCCGTGAACTCGTCGCTGCGCAGTCGTCCGCTCCCGGTCAAGACGGTGATGTTCGGCGAGGTGGGGCTCGCAGGGGAAATTCGGCCGGTGCAGCGGGGACAGGAGAGGATCCGCGAGGCGGCCAAGCTCGGATTCCGCCAGGTCCTGATACCTAACCTTAATAAACCCAGGCAAACAATTCAAGGGATTAAGGTAATGGGTATCGACCGGGTCTCCGAAGCGGTCGAGCTGATGCGCGCGGAATAGCTTTCACGCACCGAACGCCGGCACGCTGATCGGCCCTATGACCCCGGAGCGCCGCTGCGCCACCATAAGCTCGTAGGCCGCCTCGATCGCACGCGTCGTGCTGGCCACGTCGAAGAGGGGCGAGGCGTGTCGTGCCTGTTCGAGGTGTAGGCGCAGCCGGGCGCGCCGCGGCGCATCGTGCACGAGCGCTAAAGTGAGCTCGATGTAGTCGTCGACGCTCGTTGCCACGAGCTCGGGCAGACCCACGGAGTCGAGGAGGCTCGCGGCGACGCGTCCGGCGAACGTGTCACCGAGCGTCGTCACCACCGGGCAGCCTGTCCACAATGCGTCGCTCGTCGTGGTGTGTCCGTTGTAGGGCCATGTGTCGAGGCAGAGCGCCGCGTGCGCGTAAAGGCTCAGGTATTCGGCATTGGGCCGTGCGGCGGCGACCACGAGGCGTTCGGCCGCAATGCCCCGGTGCGTCGCTTCGCGCCGCAGATGGGCCACGGCCGCATCGTCGTGCGAGCGGGTAAGCAACCACAGCACGGTGTTCGGCGCACGCTTCAGAACTTCGGCCCATGCATCGAACACTTGCGGCCCGATCTTGTACGCCTGGTTGAAGCAGCACAGAACATCCGCGGCCCCGGGGAGGCCGAGGACTTCGCGCGAAGGCGGCGTCGCGATCCGGCGCTCGCGATCGTTGACCTGATAGCAGCACGGCAGCAGGACGAGGGCTTCGGTGTAATCCCCACCGTGGGCGAGCGGCGTCACCACGCGGTCCCCGATCACATAATCGATGAATGGGGCTCCGGTCGTGCCCGGAAATCCGAGATAGGCCACCTGGATCGGCGCCGCGCGCAAGGCAAGAACGTCCATGCGCGCGTGCTCGGTGTGCCCCTTGAGATCGACGAGGATGTCCACGCCGTCCTGGCGGATCCGTGCCGCAACCCGTTCGGCAGGCCATCCTGCTGCATCGACAAACGAGTCGAACGCTGCTTCAAGGCGTATTCGGAGTGGGCTTTCGTCGTCGCGTCCGGTAGAATAAGCAACGACGTGGTAACGCTTCCGGTTGTGGTGCTCGAAGAGTCCCGCAGTCAGGAGTGCAGTGGCGTGCAAGTGGAAATCGGCCGAGAGATAGCCGATCGTCAGCCGGTCGCCGGAAGTGCCTTTGGCACTCGGCCGAGCGGTCCCGACCCCTAGCGCCACATCCGTCCCCGACGATGATCCTGTCCCGAATGCGCGGACCCATGCTTCGGCACACCGCCGTTGCTCAGCGCGCGAGGACGGATCGCTGAGCAGGCAGAAGGGCGACAGCAAAGGGAGCTGCGCCCTGATGCCAGCGCGAAATCGCGCGCGCAGGTCGTCGAGGTCGTGCCAATCGGCGAGCCGCTTGCGAATGAAGAGCAGTTGCGAGAGCGCAGCGCCGGTTGGGTCACCCGTACGCAGAACCTGTTCGTATGCTGAGGCCGCAGTGCCGAGATCGCCAATGCGTTCGCAAAGACTTGCGAGCTGGAGCTTGAGCGAAGTCTCGTCATTCCGCTGGAGTGCTGCGGCCAAGGTGGCGCGCGCAACTTCTGGCGTACCTCGTGCTTCTTCGACTGCGGCCTTGAGGCCCACGAGGGGCATGGCGTCGGGGGCGAGCGCGAGCGCACGACTGATCGCGTCGAGTGCCTCGTCGAGGTGCCGTTGCTCGTAATGCGCAAGCGCGAGGTTGTACCAGGCGCCTGGCGAGCGTGCATCGAGCATGGCGGCGTGGCGCGAGGCGTGCTCGGCCTCGGCGAAATGGCGCGCGTCGATGAGGCTCGCTGCATAGTTTTCCCACAGCGATGCGTCGTGCGGCGCGCGCCGAGTGGCCTCGCCGAGTGCGCGCAGCGCGTCCGCATGGCGGTTGAGCGCACCGTAGACGAGCGCGAGATTGCTCCAGGCATCAGCCGCAGCGGGGTCGACCGTGACGGAGCGTTCGATGGGAGCAACGGCTTCGGCCGACCGCCCGCACTGGTGCAGGATCAGTCCGGAGTAGTGCAGGGCCGGCGCATGAGACGGGGCGGCGGCAAGGACAGCCCTGTACGCGTCGAAGGCTTCGCGCAGCTTGCCCTGCTGGTGCAACTTGAAGGCGCGAGCGAAGGGCTCGTTGAGTGACAAGGCGAGGCGTCTGTTGTTCGGAGGCAGCGGAAGTCTAGCGCGGCCTCAAGATTTCCGGGCGCGGCGACGATAAGACTCATGCGCGTCAGCCGATCAGGGCCGAGCGCCGTTGCTGTGAAGCAGGCCACCATCCGGTGCAGGGGCCGGGGCCGGGCAATGAAGAGGGTGACTCGAGACAGGCAGGGTCACGGACGTGCGCTCCAATGCGCATGCAATACAACCGACGCTTGCTCGAAGGTTGCGGGCGTCTGAAGGTGTCGCGATGCCAAAGAGCAGGAAAATTCTCTGGGCGGTGCTGCTGGCGCTGAGCGTTCTCGCCCTCACGATCCAAGGCCTCATGACCATGGCGCGCTACGACCGCGCGGTTCCTGAAGTGCAGGCCATGCTCAAGGAGCAGACCGACTGGCTTCGAGCCGAAAAGGACGTGGGCGCGTTCGCGGGCGATCTCAATGCCGATGCGATCTCCATGCTCGGCGAGGCGGCGAACATGTATCTCGTGACCCGCAACCAGGGCACCAAGTATTTCGTCTTCAAGTCCGACGCACGGCTTCCGGCGCTCGAATCGTGGGTGAGCCGTGGCGGCAAGCTCTTCGTCCTCAACCAGGCGGTGAACCCCACCGCGAGCGACACCTCGCGTGTGGCTCAACAGATGCTGCGCGTGCTGTCCCCGGAGCTGCTGGTTCCGGTCGTGCTCCTGCTGCTGATCGGCCTCCAGCTCCGTACGATGCAGGGCTCCACGTCACGGTTCGCTCCGGTGTCCAAACCGACGCTTCGCTTCGAAGACGTGATTGGAGTGCGCGAGGCCAAGCGCGAGCTGGCTGACCTGGCCGGCGCGCTCGGAGATCGCGCGGCGTATGACAAGCTTGGTGCGAAGCCTCCGCGCGGTGTGCTTCTTTCCGGGCCTCCGGGAACGGGCAAGACGCTCCTTGCCAAGGCGCTTGCAGGTGAAACCGGCGCCAGCTTCATCGCGATCGATGGCAGCGCCTTCACGGACAAGTTCGTCGGCATGGGCGTGCACCGGGTACGCTCGCTCTTTCGCACTGCACGCAAGCACGCACCTTGCGTCGTTTTCATCGACGAGATCGATGGAGTGGGGCGTCGCTCCTCCGGTGACGAAGCCGTGTCGCAGGAGAACAATCGCATCATCAATGCGCTGCTCACGGAGCTCGACGGGTTCGCGAGCAACGAAAGCGTGGTAGTCCTCGCCGCGACCAATCATCCTGGCAATGTCGATGCGGCGCTGCTGCGCGAAGGGCGATTCGACCGGAAATGCACGTTGAGCCTTCCGCCGCTCAAGGATCGCACTGCATTGTTCGAGCTCTACAGCAAGTCCGTAACGACCGCCCCGGATGTCGAGTACGAGGTGCTTGCCCGTCGCACGAGCGGCATGGCGCCGGCCGCCATCGCCTCCGTGGTGAACACCGCGGCGCGCATAGCAGCCCGCGGCGATGCAGCGGCCGTCGGGCACGTGCATTTCCTCGAAGCGATCAGCCTTCAGCAGCTGGGTTCGCCTTCTCCAGAAACCAAGATGGGCGACGCCGAACGCGAGCGCACGGCCTTCCACGAGGCGGGGCATGCCATCATCGGGCGCGTTGTCGGAGCAGGCTTCGTCGAAAAGGTCACGATCCTTCCCCACAGCAACGCCCTTGGCGTGACGGTGATGACGCCCGAAGAAGACCGGTACCTGCACACCGAGCGCGAACTCGAGGCGCGCATCGAGATGATGCTCGGCGGACGCGCTGCCGAGCTCGTCGCGTATGGCGTCGCTTCGACGGGCGCTTCCAACGATCTCGAGCGAGCCTCGCAGATTGCCTACCGCATGGTGGCGGAGTATGGATTCAGCGCCAGCCACGGGCCATTCAGCCTTGCAGGTCTGACGGACAAGCTGCCGAGTGCCACGGGCGAAGCGGTGGCCGAAGCGCGCGAGCTCCTGAAGCAACTCGAGCAGCGCTGCCTGACGCGTCTGCACGCGCACCGTCCTGTTCTCGACGCACTGACCGCCGCCTTGCTCGCGCACGAGACCGTCGAAGGCGAAGAGCTCGAAGCCATTCTGGATCTCGCCGGAGACGCGGCGCAGGTATCGAACTCCACCTGCCTGCTCGCCGCGGCATCGACTGCAGGTCTGTTGCAGGCGAGCTGAGCCACGACACGGCGTATAAAGACAACGACGCGACTGCCCGGTGGCGTTTTTGCATTGGCCAAGCATCGGTATCCTTGAGATACTGATCATGCGCCTTCATCGGACGAGCTTCTGTCCCGACCCGGTCCTCGCCTAATGCACATCACCACCGGACGCCCCCCAACGCTCGCCACGCGTGGCATGGTCACGTGCCCGCACGCGCTCGCCTCCGAAGCCGGAGTGCACGTGCTTCGGGCCGGGGGCTCGGCCGTGGATGCCGCGATTGCAACCAGCGCGGTCCTCTCGGTCGTCTACCCCCACATGACCGGAATCGGCGGCGACGCATTCTGGCTCGTCTACGATGCGGCGCGGGACCGCGTGCAATACCTGGATGGAGGAGGGCGCTCTGCGGCCCGCGCGACGATCCCGGCGGTGGTCGCGCGAGGGCTCCGCGAGATCCCGTTCCGTGGGCCGCTTGCTGCGACCCTGACCACACCCGGTGCCGTCGGCAGCTGGTGCGCCGCGCATCGGGCGCACGGAGTG
>JALYXY010000004.1 GCA_030946875.1 Pseudomonadota bacterium
GCGGTGGTGCTTTCGACTCGGGTCGGGCCACCTGATACTTCGCTGGGTTG
This sequence comes from Pseudomonadota bacterium, assembly GCA_030946875.1. GTDB lineage: Bacteria > Pseudomonadota > Gammaproteobacteria > Burkholderiales > Casimicrobiaceae > CAIWHR01. The sequence continues at coordinate 51 of JALYXY010000004.1, forward strand.
GCCACAAACTTCGCCTTGCACCCCGAGCTGCAGAAGTAAACCGGCCTGCCCTCATGATGCAGCACATGCGGTGAATCGACGGACACGGTCATTCCGCACACAGGATCCATCAGCGGTGGTGCCGGCCCATCCACGACGACCGCCGGATGGTCGATCGAGCCACTGGCATGACCTCCTTCAGTGGGCTGATCTGCGCTGTGATCCGCGTGGATCGATCGGTTGGATGGCGCGTCAATCATCACGTTCTCCACGCATTTGAAGACTATGGCCAAGTGCAGGGCCGACGCTCGACCGTAGGGATCGGCATCGCAGTGGGCCACCGCCAGCCGCATGAGCCACCACGGTCAGCTTCCATTGCCGCAAGGCGCCGCACCGACCGGCGACATTCGGGTTGCCATCAACGCCATTACATCGAAGCAGCAATGTGCCCCAAGCAGGCGTTAGCCACCGCAACACCCCTTGCCTTTTGGCTCCTTAGCTGTGTCGGCGGCATCCACGCCATAGCCCGCGCCCTTCACGGCCGATTTCAATTGCGCGGGCGAAGTCAGCCGCTCATTGAATTGCACCTCGGCCTCGCCAGCGGAGAGCGACACCTTCACGTCGCCAACACCAGTAACCGCCTGCAACGCGTGTGTCACGCTACTGACGCAGCCGCCGCAGGTCATGCCCGATACTTTCAATAGTTCTGTTTGCATTTTGATGTTCCTTTGGTGATCGATTGAACGAACGGGAAACACGCATAGGGCGCGCGAGCCCTGAAAATGGCGACGCCAAGAAATTGCGGGCGTACGCCGTCGCCCATTCTCGACTGTCCACTCTCAAAATTCACCGCATGACCATTACCACGACACCGACAACCACAACGACAAACAGGATAGCCCCCCATACCCACCCATCCAGCTCATGCCCCACCCGCCGCCATTCATCATGTTTCCGTTCTGCGCCAACGCAACGCCGGTGGGCAGCAGAGGCACCGCACCAACAGCCAGACCCCTCAAGGACGTCATGAATTCTCCTCGGCGAAGCGACGAAACCAACTGATAGCGTTGATGGTTTCGCACTGATCAACACAACTTAGGCTGACGTACCGCCAACGTCCGTACGGCAGCGCACGCAGCCAGCATCTGCGGTCGGTTTCGACGTGGCGATGGGGCCAAACCACGATGAAGACCGCCTTACGCGTCTAACGTGTAGGTAAGAATCGCCTTCTCGCGAACGCGCCTCGGAATGACTGTTGGCCAACTAAGCTGGACGCTGGCGGAAGACTCCAAGGCCCAGCATGGACGCTCACAACGACGCACCACCTCGGCCCTTGCACTGGGCTGACCTTGCCTCAATTGACGTACAGCAGACCTATGCGGCTCGGTCGATTGCTCGTGACCTGCCCGGGTTCTCGAGGGCTGGGAAGCGGATGAGTTGACGTCTTCGCCGTATACCCCAGCCGGCAATTCCTGCCGGCGAAGGTGCGCCTTTCATCGACTTCATGGTGGAGCGCTTCGGAGACAATCCGTACTGGGACGCGGCATTGCGTGAGGAGCTGACACGTCGCCAGCCAGCCTTCAACCGAATCCGGCGAACGATCGAAACCTGCTGCAGTAGTCGGCAACCGCAAGTCTCGTTTGATTTTCGGCGCGGGTTAGATCGCTACCGCGCAGCACGCACGTCATGAGTAGCAGCCACGCCACGGCGCCTTCGCGCCAAACTCGCCTGTTAACTCGATAACAACATTAAGAAGACTCGCAACCCGGTGGCGACCTTCGGGGCCTTTCCCCGATTGCGCGAAATGTAAACGCCAGTTGTGAATCCAGTAAACCGCGGTGTGACCGTTGTTCGCGAAATCTCGGGCACAATTTGGACACAGTCCAACAAAACCAAACGGCCTACATCGCTGCAAGCCGGGTTTACGCGGCCTTCTTGTGAGCTCGCTTTATGCTGATCTCGACTTCTTTGCCAACGGCACGAGCCGCTTTGATCAGCGTATCCAATTGAACTGAGACGTTGTCGGGATCTAGGACGCGATCGAGCTGCGAGCGACTCGTTGCCATCTTCTTGGCCATTTCGAGCTTTGTGAGCTTCGCCGCCTGCATACTCTCTTGGAGTTGTTCCGCGAGGGTACGCTTGAGCGCCTTCGCCTGCACTTCCTCGAAAATGCCCTCGTCCTTGAGGAAATCTTCAAACCTCGAGCCCGTGTGCGCGTTACTTTTCGCCATCTTGCCACTCCTTAAGGCGCCTCTCTGCCAATTGGATATCATCGTTCGGCGTCCGTTGCGTCTTCTTGATGAAACCGTGAAGCAGTATCATTTGGCCACTCTCCACAGCGAATAGAGTCCGCGCGATTCGATTGCCCAACGAAGACCGAACTTCCCAAATGGAACCGCGCAAGTGATCGACGCGAGGTTTGCCAATTGGCCATTTGAATTGCACGTACGCGATGTCCTCCCCGATCGCCTTTCGCTGCTCCTTCGTCAAACCCTTTAGCCAATCACGAACAGGCTCATTGCCATTCGTCGTTCGAAAGAAGAGAGCATTTAGCCGGTTCGGCAACGCCATGGAGAATCAGTGTACCTCAAATGGTACGCGAGCGTCAATCCGGTCGGCCGGGGAGTGCCCTCTCCTCACATAATCGCAACCCTCATTGCGTCGCACCGAAGCGCCATTTCTCAGGAGAGTCGGCTCAAATCACTGGCCTCAGGTCGGGTGCACGCAGGTATGCTTCATCCCACACGACGTACGCGCGCACAACGCGTGAATGGTGCGCCGTGTTCCGCAGTCGAAGCCGATGCGCCGCTCTGTGCGCGACTCCAGTGCACCAGAGATGACGGCTGTTCGAGTTGGCGAGTTGCGACCTTCCGACCTTCGGGTTCTTTCCCCGATTGCATTGCCTGTTCAGTAGTTTCAAATCGTTGTTTCGTAACGCGTGCGGAAGTCGTCGATCAACGAGTTTCGAGTATCGAACGTAATCGTGGGCACAACGTGGTCACCATCGACTAAACAAAAAGGGCCTGCATGGCTGCAAGCCCTTGATTGTTTGGTTGCGGGGGCAGGATTTGAACCTGCGACCTTCGGGTTATGAGGCGTAAAAATGGGTACTCATAAGCTTCTTAATCAATGACTTGCGGCGCTTGCCAA
>JALYXY010000005.1 GCA_030946875.1 Pseudomonadota bacterium
GATTGGCTGAGACGTGGCGTGACGGAGCTCAGGGCCACCATGCCGGATGAATGGCGAACAGCATTCTCGTCCGCGCCGGCATGGAATTGCGTAATACCCAGCTGCCTGACCGGAAGCCGCACGTTCATTGGTGTGATCGCACCGAGCAGGGATCGCGTGGGGCGTGAATTCCCGATCTGCGCCGGAGTGGCGCTCACGGGCGATGCCGCCAGTCGCGAGTTGATTGCCGACGCACACGGATGGATGTGGTCATTGGGTGAATTGATTGTCGAGGCCCGTGATCGACCCATGCCGTTGGAGGCTTTCGACGCCTCTCTGCTCGATATACCGCTCCCGGCCATACCGGCTGAAAGCGGGGGATCGACATCGGACCACGACATCCTGTCTGTCCTCGGCGACGGCGGAGCAGACGTTGCCACGCTCCCCATGCGGCTTGCGCAAGCGCTCCCGTGGCCTGAGCTACCCAACATGTTCGACTCGAGCTCTGCGACAAGCTTCTGGTGGACGAATGCCGGCGCCGGCGGGCCCTTGCGTGGCTTCAGTACAGACGACGGGCTCGCGCCATCAGTCATGGTCACGCTGATGCGTCCATTGACGAGTCTTTCGAGGACGAGGCCGTGACGCCTGCGGAACCCTCGACTGCAACGGGAGGTGAGCGCAGCCTGACTTTGCCCGTCGGAACTCGAGTTGGGGAGTTCGAGGTCGTGGGCGTGATCGGCGAAGGTAATTTCGGCATCGTCTACGTTGTGCAGGATCATCAACTGCAGCGTCGCTTGGCCGTGAAGGAATATGTGCCGGCCACCCTCGTCATACGAGCGGCCGATTGCACGCTCGAGGCACGCTCTCCCATGGCCGGCGCCACCTTTCGCGCGGGATTGCACAGCTTCCTGGATGAAGCGAAGCTGCTCTCCGCATTCGAGCATCCGGCTCTGCTGAAGGTTCTGTCGTACTGGGAGCAGAGTGGTACCGCCTACATGGCGATGCCACACTACGACGGCAAGACCCTCAAGACCCTGGTCAGCGAAGGTCTGCGGCCCGACGAAGCGTGGCTCAGGTCCTTTCTGGAACCACTGCTCGCCGCGTTGGACATGCTGCACGGTGCGCAATGCTTCCATCGGGACATAACGCCAGCCAACGTAATGGTTCTGAACAACGGCGCTCCACTGCTGATGGAATTCGGCGCGGCGCGGCGGACCATCGCAAGCCTCACCCAGGATGTCACCGTGGTGCTGAAGCCGGGTTATGCACCGTTGGAACAATATACCGACGACCCGTCGCTGCAACGCGGCGCGTGGAGTGATATCTATTCGTTGGCTGCAGTGCTCCGTTTCGCCATCACCGGAAAGCCGCCTACGACACCGGTGATGCGCGCGCTTTCCGACACCATGAAGCCGTTGCGAGGCATGGTACCGGGCTATTCTGAAGAGTTCCTGCGCGGCATCGATGAGGCGCTTGCGGTGCGTCCCGATGAGCGGCCACACAATGTCCCCGAGTTTCGACTCCGCCTCGGCATGCCACCGTCTCGTCCCTCATCGAACGTGCAAGCTTTCGTTCCAGACACTGAGCGCAGTCACGAAGCGGGTGCAGCGGAGAAGCCGCACGAATCGCAGGAGGAGCCCGCACCAGCCCCACCGCAGAGCCCTTCCGCCACCGTCGATCTCGACTCCACACTGCTGTTCGATGGCGCGCAGCTGAAGGCCCATCTGCAGCAGCATCAAAGTGGCGGCGGCGTGGCACCCGGTCCCGGTGCGCCGTCGGTACGCACCCCCGGTGAACCGGATGTACGCGATCCGGGCATCGCTGCCGAAAACGGGCCCGCGCGATCCCGTTTGTGGAAAATCATCGTCGCGGCGCTCTTGACGATCGCGCTGATTATCACAGGTGCGTTGCACTTCCGAGAAAGCAATCAGGCCAGCGGACACGCCGCCGCAGGTGACAAAGACCCGAGCGGCAGCAAGGCAATTGCCCCGAAACCCGTCGCACCACCGGCGCCTGCCAGCAATCCACCGATCTCAGCGAATGCACGTGAGCCTGGTCAGTCTGCGTCACAGGCTGCGAATGGAGCGGCGGTGGAGTTGCAGGCTGCACCTGCGCGTGCGAACGCCAGCGCAGTGGCATCCGTGCCTGCAACACACGCCGAAGACCCTGTCACAATCGCGCCGCGGGCGGAGAGCGCGCCGTCCCCAACAAAGGACACCACGAGCGCCCGCAACGCTCCGCCTGCGCGGGCGGAAGCCCTGGCCGCCGCACCCGTCGTACCGCGGATCGAAACGGGAAAGTTGCGGCTGAACATCTTGCCCTGGGGTGAAGTGTACGTCGACGGAAGATACCGCCAGCCGAGTCCGCCGTTGAAGGAACTGAATCTGCCGAAAGGTCGACATTCCGTCGAAGTGCGAAACGGCGCTTTCCCCGCTTTCATCACAGAGGTCGTCGTGCAGCCGGGCGCGCGCGTCGACGTGAGCCATACGTTCAAATAGAGGCCAGATTGTGCCCACCTCTCTACACAAAATTGAAGGTATGCTCGGCTTTCATATCACTGCGCTCGACCAAGAAGAAATGCCGCGCCAGCGTCCTGGCAACTGCCACCGTGCGGGCCCGGCCGCCGTGCTCGCCGCCCTGCTCGTCTGCGCCTGCCAGACTCCTCCGCCCTTACCCGAACATCCACCGTCGCGAGCGACGCCTTCGACCGAGGTTAAGCAACCGGCGCGCGCTCCCGCTGCACCGCAAGCGCCACCTTCTGCTCCTGCGCCAACCGTCACCCCGGCCGAACGGGCCCTGGCTGACGCTGTCGCCTTGTATGACGCCGGCAACTTCGCATCTGTCATCAAGCGCCTGACAGGCGCGAGCGAAATCTGGCAGGACGACACGAGCCGCAGTAACGCAACTCAGATTACTGCGCACAAGTACCTGGCATTCAGCTATTGCGTGACCAACAATCGCCTGCAATGCAGGCAGCAGTTCGCTGAAGCCTTGAAGATGGACCCGCAGTTTGCGCTCGCGCCCGCTGAGAAAGGTCACCCCATTTGGGGTCCCGAGTTCGAACGGGCGAAGAATCAAACATCCGCATCCCCAGCCAAACCACCTGGGCGGTAATCGCCGTTCGAGACCGTTGCCCTTCTGCATAATCTGCGGCGACGCGTCGAATGCGACGCCGATACGCGGCAAACCGCAAGCGCGGATTGAAGTGAAGCCGGTTCAGTTGGTCTGATGGCTGCAGGACGATTCGCAAGGCGTAGACAATGGCCCTCACTCCGACACGAGTAGCTCGCGTGACCCAAACCAGCGAAAGCGGCGCGCTAGCGTTCCCACGACAATGCGGTGGCAAGTTCCTTCCCTCGGGGACCGCGCTGCTCGAGTTCGACATTCTCGACCGCATTGGTGAGGGTGGGTTCTCGTTCGTTTACCTCGCGAACGATCGCTCATTGCGGCGCACGGTCGCCTTGAAGGAGTACATGCCGCCGGGGCTGTGCTCACGCGCAAGCGACAACTCGGTCACGCTTCGTGCACCGCGGGATCGCGACACCTTCGAAGCGGGGTTGCGCAACTTCATCAACGAAGCGCGTCTGCTGGCGCAGTTCGACCATCCAGCGTTGTTGAAGGTGTACCGTTCCTGGGAGGGCAACGGAACCGCCTATATGGCCATGCCTTATTGCCGGGGGATTTCGCTTGAACGATTGGTGCGCGCCGATCCCGCCGCGATAAACGAGCGGTGGCTGAAACGCATGCTGGCGATTGTCATGGACGGGTTGGAAACGCTGCACGTTGCGCATTGCTACCACCGCGACATATCGCCTGACAACGTTCAGGTGCTCGACAATGGCATGCCGCTGCTACTCGACTTCGGAGCCGCTCGCCGCATCATGGCTGGTGTCGCGCACGGGATCACCGTGATCCTCAAGCCAGGTTACGCGCCGGTCGAACAATACGCCGATGACGCCAGCATCCCGCAGGGACCCTGGACCGACATTTACGCGTTGTCTGCCGTGGTGTATTTCTGCGTCACCGGAAAGGCGCCGGTGCCTTCAGTAGCACGC
>JALYXY010000006.1 GCA_030946875.1 Pseudomonadota bacterium
CATCTGGGCTGATATCCGCCAGCTCATCCGCATCGAAGTCGCCGACCGCCCCGCGGCGCCGCTGGTGGCCCCGCCACAGGAGTATTTCCTGCGCGAGAACCTCAAGCTGCGGTTGCTCTCGGCCCGACTCGCCCTGCTCAATCACGACGACGCCACCTTCAAAAACGACGTCACCGCTGCCGACGTGTCGCTGAGGCAATACTTCGACACCCGTTCGCGGCCGGTGCAATCAATGCAGACCACGCTGAAGCAGCTCGGCGCGACCGCCATGCCTGCCGACGTGCCAGACCTCGCGCGCACGCTCGATACGGCGCGCGTGCTGCGACTCGCGAGCGAGCGTGCCGCGCCCGCGCGCGGCGCCGGCGAGCGCACGGCGCGCTAAAAGCAGAGCGATCGTGCGCGTTCTATTCTGGTTCCTGCTGCTGGCAGCTGCGGCAGTGGGGGTCGCCCTCATTGCTCGCCTCACCAATGGTTACGCGCTTTTCGTCGCGCCCCCCTATCGAGTCGAGCTGTCGCTCAATTTCTTCCTGCTCCTGCTGGTCCTCGGCTTCGGCGGGTTGTACGTGCTGCTGCGTATCGTGCGTCGCGCGTCGCGGCTGCCACGCGAGGTGCGCGCGTTGCGGCGGAGCCAGCAGCTCGAACGCGCCCGGGTGCGTCAGGACTCTGCAGTGGTCGCGTTGCTCGAAGGTCGCTACGGGCGCGCGCGAAAGCTCGCCGAAGAGGCGCTGGCAGTGCCTCAGTCGTCGGGAATCGCTGCGCTGGTCGCGGCGCGCGGCGCGATCGAGACACGCGATTTCGCGGCGGCCGAAGGGTTGCTCGCGCGTGCGGATGCACAGGTGCCGAGCCTCGCGGTGCCGCGTCTCATGCTCGAGGCCGAGATGCGACTCGAGTCAGGGCAGCCCATCGAGGCGCTGTCGATCCTTCAGGCGTTGCGCAGGGAAGCGGGGCTGCACACTGCGGCCCTGCGGCTCGAATTGCGTGCACTGCAGGCGGCCGGCCGTTACGCGGACATTCCGCCGCTCGTCGATCAGCTCCTGAAACGCAAGGTCTACAGCGCTGCGGAAGGCGAGGCCCTGCGCGAGAGCGCCCACGCGGCCGAGCTTCGGGAGCGCCGGCACGATGCCACCTCACTGCGCGCGTACTGGAATCGCCTGTCCGATTCGGATCAACGATTGCCGCGGGTGGCGCGCGCGGCGGCGGTGAGCTTTGCCGCGCTGGGCAACCATCGCGAAGCCGCAGATGTGATCGCCAGAGCACTCGAGCGCTCGTGGTCGCCCGATCTCGTGCTCGCCTATGCCGATTGCCGGCCCGAAGATTCGATGCGACAGCTCGAGCAGGCGGAACGCTGGCTGCCCGATCACAGCCAGGATCCCAAGCTCCTCTTTGCGCTCGGCATGCTGTGCGAACGGCGCGAACTCTGGGGCAAGGCGCAGACGTACCTCGAAGCGAGCCTCGCGCTCGACGACAGCTACGCGACGCGCGTCGCGCTCGGTGAGCTCTTCGTGCGGCTCAATCGCCCCGCCGAGGCGAATGCGCATCTCGCCGCGGCGCTCAACCTCGCGCTGGTCGAGCTCAGGACGGACAAGCGTCCGCTGGCGCGGGACCTCGCGCACGTGTGACGCCCGCGCGGCGGCTCAGGCGTTGTGCGCTTCGGCCTCGCCTGCGATCACGAAGCTGTCGGCGTAGAACTCGCTTTCGGGCAATGCGCGCTCCATGAACGTGCGCCGCGCGACGTCGATCATCACCGGGGCACCGCACGCGTACACCGCATAGCCGGAGAGATCCGCGAAATCGTCGAGCACGGCCTGATGCACGAAGCCGGTGCGGCCGGGCCACGCATCTTCGACCTTCGGTTCCGAGAGCACGGGAATGAACGTGAAATTGGGATAGCTGATCTGCCACTCGCCGGGCAGGTGAGGGAGGTAGAGATCGCGCAGGCTTCGCACACCCCAGTACAGCACCATCTCGCGGGTTTCGTGGCGATGGAACGCGTGCTCGATCATCGCCTTGATGGGTGCGAAACCGGTGCCGGCGGCAACGAACAGGATCGGCTTGTCCGACTGCTCGCGAAGATAGAAAGCGCCGAGAGGACCTTCGAGGCGCAGGATCTCGCGCCCACGGTACTGCGTGAAGAGCGGATCGGTGAAAGCCCCTGCCGGAATGTGACGCACGTGGAGCTCGAGCAGTGCATCGTCGTGGGGCGGATTGGCGAGCGAGAAGCTGCGGCGGCGGCCATCCTTGAGCAGGATATCGATGTACTGGCCGGCAAGGTATTGCAGGCGCTCGTTAGCCGGCAGCTTGAGCTTGACGATGGCAACATCGGGTGCGGGCTTGTCGATGCTCTCGATGCGACACGGCAGCCGCTTCACCGCGATGTCACCAAGGCGCTTCAGTTCCTTGACCTCGATCACGAGATCGGTGCGTGGCACCGCGCAACAGAATAGCGCAAAGCCGCGCCGTTTTTCGTCGTCGGTGAGCGTCGCCGGCTGGTGCGGCCCGAAATCCACCTCGCCGGAAAGAATGCGGCCCTTGCACGTGCCACAGGCCCCTCCGCGACAGCCGTACGGAAGCATGAGATCTGCGGCCATCGCCGCATCCAGAAGGGTCGCACCCTCGGCGCACGAGAAGGTGTGATCGCTCGGCTTTATAATGATCTGGTGCGCCATAGATCACAGGCTTCCATCGGTCGGCTCTCCCCCCGGGGGTCGGTTCCAATGCGAACAGCGGATGATCGCCGGGATCCCAATCGCGTGGGGCATGGTGTTCTGAGGGTGCTTCTCGTCGGCTGCGGCGATGTCGCAATGCGCGCCGCCGATCTGCTGCGCGGCAAGGCGAGACTCTATGGTCTCACGCGGCGCACGGACGATGCGCCTCGACTGCGCTCCCATGGCGTGATTCCGATCGCAGGCGATCTCGATCGACTCGACACACTCCAACGCCTGCGCACCTCGCCGTTCGCGGTGCTGCACTTCGCACCCCCGGCCGGCGAAGGCCGCGCCGATCCGCGCACGCGCAAGCTCATCGCAGCGCTGTCCGCCGCGCGACGGCTGCCGCGGCGTCTGGTGTATGTGTCCACGTCCGGCGTGTACGGCGATTGTGCCGGAGCTCGCATCGACGAGCGACGTCCGCGCCGCGCGCAAACACCCCGCTCTCGGCGGCGCGTCGCGGCCGAGGACGTGCTGCGCGCGTGGGCCGCGCGTTACCACGTGAGCCTTTCGATCCTGCGGGCGCCCGGCATTTACACCGCGACCCGGCTCCCCGTGGAGCGCATCCGGCAGGGCACGCCGGTGCTGGCGCCCGGCGAGGACGTTTTCACCAATCACATCCACGCCGACGATCTCGCCCGCGCGGCGGTGGCGGCACTCTTCCGGGGTCTGCCCGGTCGCGCCTACAACGTGAGCGACGATGCCGAGATGAAGATGGGTGCCTGGTTCGACGCGGTGGCGGACACGTTCGCCATCGCACGTCCGCCGAGGGTCACCTGGGAAGAAGCCGAGCAGCGCATCGCGCCGCTCCTCCTTTCATTCATGAGCGAGTCCAGGCGTCTTTCGAACTCACGCATGAAACGCGAGCTCCGCGTCAGGCTCCGCTACCCGACGCCGCAGCACCTCCTCAAGGAGATCGTGGCGCGGAGCTCCAACAAGCAGCTCGCACTGGCGCTATGAGCGCGCCGGATCCCGCGGTGACCGATCACGGGGCGCCGCCCTCGCCGGGCACGACGGGCCATACGAGCGCGGCGCTCGCGCGCGGGATGCGGCGTCTCGATGCGTACGAGCGCCTGATCCGGCTCGACAAGCCGATCGGCACCTTGTTGCTGCTCTGGCCGACGCTCGCGGCACTGTGGATCGCCGCAGCGGGGCGGCCAACCGTCACGCAGATCGTGGTGTTCACGATGGGCACCCTCCTCATGCGATCGGCCGGATGTGCGATCAACGACTGGGCGGACCGCCGGTTCGATGCGCACGTGAAGCGCACGGCTGCGCGACCGCTCGCCACGCGCGAAATCTCGCCGGGTGAGGCGCTCGCGGTCGGCGCAGTGCTCGCGTTGCTCGCCTTCATGCTCGTGCTGCTCACCAATCGCACGACGGCGCTCCTGTCGCTGCCGGCGCTCGCGATCGCGATCGCCTATCCGTTCTTCAAGCGTTTTTTCTTCCTGCCCCAAGCCTTTCTCGGCGTCGCGTTTTCGTTTGGCATCCCGATGGCCTTCGCAGCGGTGTTCGATGCTTCCGTACCGTTCGGCTGGTGGCTGCTCGCGATCAATTTCTTCTGGGTGATCGCCTATGACACGGAATACGCGATGGTCGATCGCGATGATGACCTGCGACTCGGCCTGAAGACTTCCGCGATTGCGTTCGGACGCTTCGATGTCGCCGGCGTGATGATCTGCTACGGCGTCTATCTCGCGGGCATGGCCTGGGTGGGCCATGTGCGCTACTTCGGTCCGCTGTACTACGCCGGGCTCACCGCTGCCGCCGGGATCGCCGCATGGCACTGGCGCATGATCCGTGACCGTGATCGCGATGGCTGCTTTCGCGCTTTCGTGCACAACCACTGGTTCGGGCTCGCGGTATTTGGCGGCGTTCTCGCAGATTCGCTGGTTCGCCTGCGTGTCTTGCCGCGCCTCGCATGAGGTGTCGGCACATCATCGTTGCACTGGCGCTGATGCATGCATGCGGCGCTGCGCTCGGGGCGGCTCCCCTGGTCGAACGCGTGAGCTTCGCGAGCTTCGATCTCGATGGCCACGGCGAGCCGCTCATGCTGCGGGCGATGCTGTTTCGCCCGGCCGGATCGCAAGGCAAGCGCATACCTGCAGTGATTGCGTTGCATGGCTGCGGCGGCATGTACAGTGTGGTGAAGAGCCGGCGCGACGAGCTCTCCGTTCGTCACCAGAAGATGGCCGAACTTCTGGTGGACGAAGGCTACGCGGTGCTCTTTCCCGACAGCTTCCGCAGCCGCGGCACGCGGCAGATCTGCACTCAGCTCGAGCGCGAGCGCACCATCCGGACCACACACCGTCGCCTCGACGTCCTCGCATCGCTTGCCTACCTGCAGGACGAGCGCACGGACGTTGCCGGTGATCGCATTGCCGTGCTCGGCTGGTCGCATGGTGGCAGCACGCTCCTCGCGAGCGTCAATGCCAATGCGCCTGCGGTGCAGCGGTTCAGGGATTCGGATCGAGCGCCATTCTTTCGCTCGGCCATCGCGTTCTACCCCGGATGCGTCGACTCGGAGAATGCAAGGCCGGCCTTCGAGCCTGCAGCAGCGCTGTTGATGCTTGTCGGCGCGAGTGACGACTGGACGTCCCCGCGCCCGTGCATCAGGCTGGCGGAGCGGCTAAACCGCGGAGTGACGCTGGTCAGCATCGTCGTCTATCCGGACACGTATCATGGCTTCGACGGCCCCAGCACGCAGCCGCGGGTTCGGCTCGATGTACCCAATGGCGTGAACCCCGGCAAAGGCGTCACCGTGGCGGTGAATGCAGTCGCACGCGAAGACGCCTACGCACGGATGAAAGCCTTTTTGCGCGAGACGCTGACGCAATGACGATGCACCGGTCGTTGCATGCCGCGGCTGCTGACGCTGCGCGTACACATTCGGATTCGAGGAGCGAGGATGGACCCAATCGACAACAGTGATCGCCGCCGTATCGTGATGAACGTCGGTGCGGTCGCGCTGGGCGCGGTCATGGCCCGCGGCAGCTCGGCGGCCGCATTGCAGCCGAGCGATGGCGGGGGCACCGCACAGCTGCTGTCGATCGCGGCGCAGGAGTTCTGGACCGAGAAGAACGGCGTGCGCCTGTGGGTCTACCGCAAGCGCGTCAACACGGCCGCGCCGGCCCCCAACGGGCTTCTCTTCCTCGTCCACGGGAGCTCGTATTCCGGAAAGACGATGTTCGACCTCTCGGTGCCGAACCGCACCGACTACTCGTTCATGGACCACTTCGCGCGTCTGGGTTACGACGTGTGGACCATGGATCATGAAGGTTACGGCCACTCTGATCGGACGAAATCGAACTCCGACATTGCGAGCGGCGCCGAGGATCTCAAGGTCGCGATGGCGCTCATCAGGCGCGAGACGGGCCAGGACCGCGCAGCCTACTTCGGCCAATCGTCGGGCGCGCTGCGCGCCGGGCTCTTCGCAAACCTGTACCCGCAGCACGTTTCGAAGCTCATGCTCGATGCGCTGGTGTGGACCGGCAAGGACGCGCCGACGCTTGCGCAGCGCAAGAAGATGCTGCCGCAGCTGCAGACGTCCAACGTGCGCAAGATCGACCGCGCGTTCTATGCGAGCGTGTTCACCCGCGACGATCCGAATGCTGCCGAGCGCATGCTGGGCGACGTCGTTGCCGATGCAGAGCTCAAGTACGGCGATACCGTGCCCACGGGTACCTACCTCGACATGGTGACGAAGCTCCCGCTGGTCGATCCGACGCGCATCCAGTGCCCGGTGCTGATCACGCGTGCGGAGCACGACGGCATCGCGACCGACGAGGACGTGATGGGGTTTTTCGAACGGCTGCCCACTTCCGACAAGCAGTTCGTCAAGATCGGTGGACTTGCGCACACGGCGCCGCTCGGCATCAATCGCCACCGCTTCTGGCATGCGCTGCACGCGTTTCTCAGCATGCCCGAGCGTCGTCCAGCCCCGGTGTGAAATACCGCGACCTGCGGGACTTCATCGCCCAGCTCGAGGCGCGCGGTGATCTCGCACGCGTGCGGGCCGAGGTCGATCCGCGGCTCGAAATGACTGAGATCTGCGACCGCGTGCTTCGTGCAGCGGGACCGGCGATCGTGTTCGAGCATCCGAAGGGGCATTCGATCCCGGTGCTCGGCAACCTGTTCGGAACGCCCCGGCGCGTCGCCTGGGGCATGGGCGAGGAATCGGCCGACGCGCTGCGCGAGGTCGGCAAGCTGCTGGCCTTCCTGAAGGAGCCGGAGCCACCCAAGGGTCTGCGCGACGCCTGGCAGAACACGCGTCCGGTGTTCATGCAGGTCCTCAACATGGCACCCAGATTGCGCGCGGGCGCGCCGTGTCAGGAGATCGTGTGGGAGGGCAGTGACGTCGATCTCGCACGCCTTCCGATTCAGACGTGCTGGCCCGATGACGCGGGCCCGCTCATCACGTGGGGGCTCACGGTCACGCGCGGGCCGCACAAGACCCGACAAAATCTCGGCATCTACCGCCAGCAGGTGATCGGCCGCAACCAGTTGATCATGCGCTGGCTTGCGCACCGCGGCGGCGCGCTCGATGCCGCCGATCACGCGCGTGCCCATCCCGGCATGCCATTCCCCGTGGCGGTCGCGCTCGGGGCGGATCCGGCGACGATCCTGGGAGCGGTGACGCCCGTGCCGGATTCGCTTTCGGAGTATCAGTTTGCCGGGCTTCTGCGCGGCGCGCGCACCGAGATCGTGAAATGCATGACGCACGATCTGCAGGTGCCGGCCTCGGCGGAGATCGTTCTCGAAGGCTTTCTCACTCCCGACGCCGATGAGCCAGGCGGCTACGCGACGGCGCAGGAAGGGCCCTTTGGAGACCACACCGGCTACTACAACGAGGTCGAGCGCTTTCCGGTATTCACGATCGAGCGCATCACCATGCGCCGTGATCCGATCTATCACTCGACCTACACCGGCAAGCCGCCCGACGAGCCCGCCGTGCTCGGCATGGCGCTTAACGAAGTGTTCGTGCCGCTGCTGCAAAAGCAATTTCCGGAGATCGCGGACTTTTATCTTCCACCGGAGGGATGCTCCTATCGCCTTGCGGTGGTCGCGCTCAGAAAGCAGTACCCGGGGCACGCCAAACGCGTGATGTTCGGCGTGTGGAGCTTCCTGCGTCAGTTCATGTACACGAAGATCATCGTCGTGACCGACGACGACGTGAACATTCGCGAATGGAAGGAAGTGGTCTGGGCGATCACCACGCGGGTCGACCCCGCGCGCGATACGCTGCTGGTGCAATCGACGCCCATCGATTACCTGGACTTCGCCTCACCCGTGTCGGGGCTCGGCTCGAAGATGGGCATCGACGCAACCAACAAATGGCCGGGCGAAACCAACCGCGCCTGGGGCCGCCCCATCGCGAAGGATACGGCGGTGAAGCAACGCGTCGATGCGATGTGGAGCGAGCTCGGCCTTTGAAGCGGTGTGCTCAGTCGTCGCTCGAGCTCCGCCCCATGACCATGCCGATCAGGAGGCCGAGGAGCGCTGCGGCGCCCACGGCCTGCCAGGCATTTTCACGCACGTAGTCGTCCGTGACGCGGGCTGCGGCGCGCGTGCGGTCGACGGCCTGGCCTTGCAGCTCCTGCAGGCGCAGCTTGGCGCTCAGCAGCTTGCCTTCCACCTGTGAGCGCAACTCGCGCGCACGGTCTCCGGTCTCGCTGTTAGCCCGCTGCAGCATGTCCTGCGCGTCGGAGACCATGGACGACATTTCGTCGACCATGCTGTTATCTTTCGTCGTATCGGATTGGGCCATCGAAAATCTCCTTGTGGTGTTCGGGATTTTACGCCGGGGCGTGGCAGCGCAACTGGGGCGTCACAGTTGGGACCGGCAGGCATTTTAGCGCGCTGTCCCACGGTTGGTTACCCTGCAAGGATACGCGCAGCCCGCGGGGGCGACGGTATAGTGCGCGATCAACTTCGGAGAGTCCCGGTGACCGACCTGCGCGTGCCCGCGATCGATCCTGCCAGCGTGGCCGAGCGCCGCGGCTCGGGTTACCCGGAGCCGTTTCGCAGTCGCATGGGTGATCGCATGAAGCGACGCCTCGGCGAGGCATGCGGTCTTTCGAAGTTCGGCGTCAACCTGGTCACGCTCGGCCCCGGGGCGCAGTCGGCGCTGCGGCACTGGCACACCCTGGAGGATGAATTCGTCTATGTGCTGGCCGGTGAGGTCGTGCTCGTCACGAATGCGGGTGAGCAGGTACTCGGGCAGGGCATGTGCGCCGGCTATCCTGCGGGTGAGCGCGACGCCCACCACATGATCAACCGCAGCACCGTGCCCGCGACTTACCTCGAGGTCGGCAATCGGGTCGAAGGGGACAATGCGTTCTACCCGGACGACGATCTCATGTGGATCGAGCGCGAGGATGGCGTGGTGGCTGCGCACAAGGACGGGACGGCCTATTGATCCGCCGGATCCCGGCGTGAACGGCTCGCGAAGATCTTTTGCCTGCGCTACTTGAACCGCGGGACACCGACCGCATGTAGCGCTCACTCCAACCGAGGAGGTCGCCATGGAATCAAGAGTTCCCGAAGTTGCGCGTACCGAGCTCGTCCCCGAGCCGCCGATCACCTCCGCGCTCCTCGCGTACGGGCTCTTCGGGGTCGGCGCCGTTGCCGCGCTCGTCTCGTCCGGGTTTCCGGTTGCCCTGCCGCTCTTCGGGCTGCTCGGGTTCATTGGAGTCATCGTTGCCTACGTCAAGCGCGACGAGGCGAGGGGCACCTGGGTGGCGTCGCACTTTCGCTGGCTCATCCGCACCTTCTGGTACTCCCTGCTGTGGGGACTCGTCGGTGCGCTCGTCTTCATGACGCTCATCGGAATTCCGCTCGCGCTCGCGATCTGGGGCGTGGCCTCGATCTGGGTCATCTACCGCGTGGTGAAGGGCTACATGCTCTTCAAGGACAACCGTCCCATCGCCGGCATGTAGGCGCGCGTTTGCGCAGCGGTTCATCTGCGGAGTGGTCGTTAGCGGGTGGCGCGTGCCCATGCCGCACCGTAGGCATAGACCCACTGCACCAGGGCATCGAGCGCGGGCTGACCGCGCGACGCATTGCGATCGTTGATGATCGCGGCGATGGCGAAGCGTCGACCGTCACCATCGATCACATAGCCGGCGAGCGCCCGGACGCTCTCGAGCGTACCCGTCTTGAGCAGAGCCTGGCCGGCGACGCTCCCTTGCCGAAAGCGGTTCTCGACCGTGCCATCGGTCGCCGCCACGGCGAGAGACGTCGCAAACTCGTTGCGTACCGCGCTCTTGTCCGCCGCGACCAGAAGCCTTACGAGGCCCGAGGCGCTGATCTGCTCGCTACGAGAGAGGCCGGAGCCGTTCTCGATGACGAGCTCGGGCATCGGCATCTTGCGGGCGCGCAGCCACTGCTCGACAGCTCGCGCGGAGCGCAGCGGCGTGGCGGGAGGGCCACTGTCTGCGAGGCCAAGGGTGAGAAACACCTGGCGCGCCATGACGTTGTTCGACAGCTTGTTCACGTCACGCACGATGTCGTACAACGGCGGCGACTCGAGCACGGCAGCGGGCGTTCCGCGCGGGGCGACACCGCTGCGCCAGGCACCGCGAAACGAGCCGCCGGCTGCGGCGAAATACGTCGTGAACATCGCATGCGCATACGAGGGTGCATCGAGCAACGCGACGTACCAGGATTTCTCGCCGCACGCTGCGGGATAGGAGCCCGCAAACGACGCGTCGGCGTCGCTGCCGCGATCGACGAACCTCGCCAGAAGGCCGGCGCGCCAGTCGCTGCACGTAGAGCTCGCGCCCGAGGGTGTCGCGACGACATGGATCGACGCAAGCGGCGGCTCGACCGATACCTTCGGCTGCCCGCTCGCATCGGCGGCGAACACGAAGCGAACGGTCTTGAAGTTCACGAGCAAGGCATCCGGCCCGACGTTGTATGCCCTGAGGGGGGCGGCGTCGAAAGCGGCGGCATCGTGCCGGGGCACGTCGAACGCCGTGCGATCGAGCACGAGATCGCCATCGATGTCGCGGATGCCCGCAGCCCGGATGCTCGACATCAGGGCCTGCCATTGCTCGATAGTGATCTTCGGGTCGCCGTAGCCTTTCAGCACCAGGTCTCCCTTCAGCGTGCCCTGCTGCAGGATGCCGTCGACGTACGCTTCCGTGCGCCAACGGTATGACGGCCCGAGAAGCTCGAGGGCGGCGAAGGTGGTGACGAGCTTCATCACGGACGCGGGGCTCATCGGCTTCAACGGCTGGTGGGTGAAGAGAGGGCGGGGGGCATCGACCTCCTGCACGACCACCGCCACGCTGTTGAGCGGCACGCCGGCCTCGACGAATGATCGGGCGATTCCCCTCGGAAGCGCAGCATGCGCAACGCTGCCGCAGAGCGCGATCAGAATGGCGAAGGCGGCGGTGCGCGCGCGACCCATCACGCGTGCTCGAGAATCGAGCAGACGCCGGATACGAGCCCGGCAAATTCCTCGTCCGTGGTGACGTACGGCGGCATGAAATAGAGCGTATTGCCGATCGGACGCAGCAGCAGCTCCTGCTCGAGTCCGCGCGCGAAGCACCAGCGGGCGAAGTCCGTTCGGGTGGTCGCGACGTCGAAGGCCATGATCATGCCGCGAGTGCGGAAATTGCGGACGAGCGCGTGGTCACAAAGGGGACGCGCCAGCTCGCGCCAGCGTTGTGCACGCAACGTGTTTTGCGCGATGACATCGTCGTCGCGAAAGAGATCGAGTACCGCGAGCGCCGCACGGCAGGCGAGTGGATTGCCCGTGTACGAGTGCGAATGCAGGAAGCCGCGGGTGATCTCCTCATCGTAGAAGGCATCGTAAATGCGGTCGCTCGCGAGCACGGCCGAAAGTGGCAGATAGCCGCCCGTGATGCCCTTCGATACACACATGAGATCGGGCGCATCCGCGAGCGACTGCTCCCAGGCGAACATCGTCCCCGTGCGGCCGAAGCCCGTCATGATTTCGTCGGCGATCAGCAGCACGTCGAATCGCGTGCAGGCTGCCCGTGCGCGTTCGAGAAAATGCGGATGATGCATGCGCATGCCGGAAGCACCCTGCACGAGCGGTTCGATGATGAGCGCGGCGATGCTGGCGTGGTTTGCTTCGAGGTGAAGCTCGAGAGCCCGGGCGGCACGATCGGCGGCTTCCCGTGCGCGGGGCCCCGCGTTGCCGGCGAGCGGCTCGGGTGCAGGGACGCGCCCATGCTGCATGAGCAGCGGCGCGTAGGTGTCGCGAAAGAGCGCGACGTCGGTGACGCCGAGCGCGCCCATCGTTTCGCCGTGGTAACTGCCTTCGAGGCTGAGGAAAGTTCTCTTCTCCGGCGCACCGCGATTGTGCCAATAGTGGAACGCCATCTTGAGCGCGATCTCGACCGCCGATGCGCCATCGGAACCGTAGAAAACATGGCGCAGCCCCGCGGGCGCGAGCGCAGTCAAACGCTCCGAGAGCTCCACTACCGGAGCATGGGTGAAGCCCGCGAGCATCACGTGCTCGAGCTCTCCAAGCTGCGCCGCGATGGCAGCATTGATGCGCGGATGGCAATGCCCGAAGAGATTCACCCACCACGAGCTCACGGCATCCAGATAACGGCCACCGTCGAAATCGTAGAGCCACGCGCCACGTCCGCGGGCGATTGCCACGAGCGGCAATGTTTCGTGCGCCTTCATCTGCGTGCACGGATGCCATACGGCCGCCCGGCTGCGTGACAGCCAGCGTTCGCTCTCCGCGGTCATGCTAGCGGGGCCGGGCAACGCCGCGAAGGCGCTTCGGTGCGCCGCGTCGCCCCTGCATGCGCGCCACCGCAGCGACGAGCTCGCGCGCGATGCCCGGCTCGCGAACCGAATGTCCCGCATCGGGCACGACGATGTACTCGGCCTCGGGCCATGCGCGCGCAAGTGCGTCGGCCGTCACGATGGGACACACCACGTCGTAGCGACCCTGCACGATGGTGCAAGGCAGGTGACGCACTCTGGACACGTTCGCAAGAAGGGCGTCCTCGTCGAGGAAAGCAGCGTGCATGAAGTAGTGCGCCTCGATGCGGGCGATGGCAAGCGCGCTCGCATCGTGGTCCTGGCGCGACGGCACTTCGTTCTGGGGCAGCAGGGTCGAGCACGCGGATTCGTACCGGTCCCACGCCCTCGCCGCCGGCAGATGCACCGCCGGGTCCGGATGGGTGAGTCTCCGGTAGTAGCTTTGCAGAAGGTCGGATCGTTCGCCGGGAGTGAGGAACTCGACGAATGCCCGCGCGGCTTCGGGAAAGAGCGTTCCCATGCCATGCATGAACCAGTCGAGCTCGGCCCGCCGCGCGAGGAAGACGCCCCGCAACACGAGACCGGTGCAGCGTTCCGGATGTGCTTGCGCGTAAGCAAGCGCGAGGGTGGAGCCCCACGAGCCGCCGAAAAGAAGCCACTGCTCGATCTGCAACGCGCGGCGCAGACGCTCGAGATCCTCGACGAGATCGGCCGTGGTGTTCTGGCGGATCTCGGCGACGGGCGTCGAGCGACCGGAGCCACGCTGGTCGAGCAGGATGATCTGCCAGAAGTTGGGATCGAAGAATCGCCGGTGGTGGGGCAGGCATCCGCCGCCCGGACCTCCATGCAGGAACACCACGGGCTCGCCGCCCGGATTGCCGCAGGCCTCCCAGTACAGTGCGTGCAAGTCGTCCACCGGCAGTCGGCCCATCGTGTAAGGCTCGATAGGCGCGTACAGCGGTTCGGCGCGGGAGAGTGGAGTGATCGACATGCGGTACGACCTTGGCGGCGCACGCATCATTGCGACAGCGCGTACCGCATTGTAACGACAGCACGCGGCCGCGCTCGGGAGCCGACGTGGCGCGCGACAAACGCGCAGGTGCGCGCCGTTGCGCAAATGAAAAAGGCGCCGGGTGGCGCCTTGGAAAGACAGACCGACGCGTGCTCAGCGCGTCTTCTTCCACTCAACGACCTTTTGCCGTTGCTCGCCGAGCCCCTGGATTCCGAGCGTCATCACGTCGCCGGGTTTCAGGAACTGCGGATTCGGCTTCATGCCCATGCCGACGCCCGGCGGGGTGCCAGTGGCAATCACGTCGCCCGGCAGGAGCGTGACGTACTTCGAAGTGTCGGCGACGATCTCGGCCACCCCGAAGATCATCGTGCGCGTGTTGCCGGTCTGCTTGCGCTCGCCGTTCACGTCGCAGAACATGTCGAGGACCTGCGGATCCTTGATCTCATCCGTGGTCACGAGCCAGGGGCCGATCGGCCCGAACGTGTCGCATCCCTTGCCCTTGCTCCACTGCGTACCGCTGCGCTTCAGCTGAAAGTCGCGCTCCGATACGTCGTTGATGAGACAGTACCCGGCGACGAATTTGAGGGCGTCCTTGGCCTCGACATAGCTTGCCTTGCGGCCGATCACCACCCCGAGCTCGACCTCCCAGTCGCCGTGCGTCGAGTCCTTGGGCAGCATCACGTTGTCGTTCGCACCCACCATGCACGTCGGTGATTTGTAGAAGAGGATCGGCGCCTCGGGAATCGGCATGCCCGCTTCCTTGGCGTGATCGACGTAATTGAGGCCGATCGCGAGAAACTTGGTGGGCTGCGCAACGCAGGGCCCGAGCCGCTGGCGGCCCTTGACGAGCGGCAGCCGACGCGTGTCGAGGCGTGCAAGCTCCTTGAGCGCTGCGGGCGACAACGACTCGCCGTCGATGTCCCTCACCTTGCGCGAGAGGTCACGCAGGTTGCCATCGGCGTCGATGAGACCGGGCTTTTCCTTGCCGGGCGGGCCGTAACGGACGAGCTTCATGGGGCGTTCCTCGGATCGGGCGGATAAGGCGCTAGTTTACAAGATAGGCCCGGTGCTCGCGCTCGCGCCGACGGGATGTCGGCAGGATGCGCGCGAAAGATGCGCGGCGTGTAACGACGGCAGCTCGCTAGATCGTCATGCCTCCGTCGACCGAATACACGTTGCCGGTTGCGAACGCGGACTCGTTCGATGCAAGGAACACCACGATGGGGGCGATCTCGTCGGCGGTGGCGAGGCGTCCCATCGGTTGCCGCGCAACGAAGTTCCTGCGCGCTTCTTCGGGGTCGGCAAAGGCGTTGATCCGGTCGTGCAGCGACGGAGTGTCGACGGTGCCCGGCGCAATCGCGTTGCAGCGG
>JALYXY010000035.1 GCA_030946875.1 Pseudomonadota bacterium
CGCAAGGAGTCCCTGTCGCAGATCAACGCTCCATTCCTTTCGAGCGGCGACATCATCGGCGGTGCCGGTGCGATCACGTCGCTCGAGGAAGTGCATCGCAAGGTGTACGCGGGATTCGCGGAAGTGAACGTTCCGATCATCCCGACGGTGGAAGTCAACGTCGCGGCGCGTTATGATCATTACAACGACTTCGGCAACACCACCAATCCGAAGCTCACGGTGCGCTGGCAACCGTCGCGGCAGGTGCTGGTCCGCGGCGCATGGGGGACGGGCTTCCGCGCGCCGACCTTGTCGGATCTCTACCAGCCGGCGCTCTTCACGAACACCAATGGCTCGTTCGACGATCCGCTGCGTTGCCCGATCACCCAATCCGTGTTCGACTGCAACCTGCAGTTCAACTCGCAGCGTGGCGGCAATCGGGCACTGAAGCCGGAGAAATCGGATCAGTGGTACGCGGGAATCGTGTTCGAGCCGGTCGTGGGATCCTCGATCGGGCTGGATTATTTCAAGATCAAGGTCAAGAACCTGATCACCAATCTGGACGCCACTAACATTTTCGACAACTTCTCGCTCTACTCACCGACGAACGTGGTGCGGCGTGCGCCCGATCCGCAGTTCCCCAACCTGCCGGGGCAGATCCTGTACGTGATCGAGAATCTGGTGAACGTCGGCAAGCAGGAAACCGAAGGCTTCGACATCGACATCGTGCATCGCATCCCCGCGACGTCGATCGGCCGATTCACGGCACGCTTCAACGGCACGTACACGATGCATTTCAAGCAATCGACGTTCGATGCCGCCGACTATCCAGACTACGTCGGGTCGCGGGGCCCGGATGGTTCGATCGCCAGGTGGCGTCACTATGTGGCCGTCGATTGGTCGAGTGGACCGTTCGGTGCAACCGTGTCCGAAAGCTATCAGCACAGCTATTCGGAGCCGGACCTTGTCAATGGTGGCAGCCGTCGTGTCTCGCCTTACGAGATCTGGGACCTTCAGGGACGCTACGAAGGATTCAAGAACTTCATGATCACGCTGGGAGTTCGCAACCTCTTCGATCGCGCTCCTCCGGTGTCCAACCAGAACAACAACTTCCAGGTAGGCTACGATCCGTCGTACGGCGACCCGCGCGGCCGTATGTACTACGGCACGCTCCGCTACTCCTTCAAGTAACAGGAGTTCGGAAACGCAAGAGGGGGCTTCGTGCCCCCTTTTGCGTTGTTTGGCCGGCCACAGCCGTCTGTCGCCGCGATGCAACCGTCCCGAATGGTCGCTAGTCCAAAGCGAGCGGCGCTGAGCGGTCGGCAGCGCTTTGATTTTTCGACCGAAGGCCAGTAGCATTCGCCCCCTGCACCGGGAGGTGCGGTCTGCTTAAGAGGCAGACTGGCGGGCGCGTGCGCACTTGGCATGCTTGCCGATTTCGCAATCCGACTCTCCCGATCGACTATCAATTTCCTGGAGAAAACATGTTCAAGATGATCCGTCTCGCGACGGCCGCCGCGGTCCTGCTCGCGATGACGTCCGGCTTTGCTCCGCACGTCGCGGCGCAGGGTCAGCCTTCAGCGCCGGGCGCCCCAAGCACCGCTCCTGCTGCGACACCTGCTGCTCCGGCGACGAGCGGTGTAGCGGCGCCTGCACCGGCTGCCGCAGCGCCCTCAGCGGCCGCAGCGCCCGCGTCGCCGGCGGGCAGCATGGCCGCCAAGCCCGCAACAGAGATCGTTGACAACCCATACGGTCTCGAGGCGTTATGGAAGGGTGGCGACATGATCGCGCGCATCACCCTCGCCATCCTGGCGCTGATGTCGATGGGAAGCTGGTACGTCATCATCACCAAGCTCTACGAGCAAGCGAAGCTGAAGCGTCAGGCGCGCGTCGCGAACGACCAGTTCTGGAATGCGCCCTCGGTGGCTGAAGCGACTGCGGCGCTCAAGGAGGGAAGCCCCTTCAGGTTCATCGCCCAGTCGGGCGTCGAGGCTTCGCAGAAGCACACCGGGCTGCGTGGCAACGTGAGCATGAACGACTGGATCTCGATGTCGATCCAACGTGCGATGGAAAACATCCAGAGCCGTTTGCAGGACGGGCTGGCGCTGCTTGCAACCGTGGGCTCGACGGCACCGTTCGTGGGCCTCTTCGGAACGGTATGGGGTATCTACCACGCCCTGACGGCAATCGGCATCGCGGGACAGGCTTCGATCGACAAGGTGGCGGGCCCGGTGGGTGAAGCGTTGATCATGACGGCGTTCGGTCTGGCCGTTGCGGTGCCGGCGGTGCTGGGATACAACTGGCTGGTGCGGCGCAACAAGTCGGCTATGGAGCAGGTTCGCGGCTTCGGCGCTGATCTGCACGCCGTGCTCATGGCTTCGCCCACACCCACACCGCAACCGGTTTAAGCAATGCAGTCAGCAGCGCGCTGCGGCTTGGCGCCCCGGTGCAGAACGCATTTCGCCCCTGGAGAGTACGCATGGCAATGAGCGTTGGTCCGGCCGATTCCGATGAGGACGAGGTCGTCTCCACCATCAACACCACCCCGCTCGTGGACGTCATGCTGGTGCTGCTGATCATCTTCCTGATCACGGTGCCGGTGGTGACGACCTCGATACCGTTGCAGTTGCCCAAAGAACGCAACGAGGTACGCGAGACCAAGCCCGAGAACATCACGCTCTCGGTCGACAGGCGAGGCAACATCTACTGGAACGATCTCCGGATGGCGAATACCGAAGCGCTGGTGGATCGCCTGAAACGAGTGTCCACGCTGAATCCGCAGCCCGAAGTGCAGATCCGGGGCGATGGCGCGGCCGACTACGAAGGCGTCGGGAAGGTCATCTATGCCTGCCAGCGCGCAGGCATTGTCAAGGTGGGTTTCATCACGGAGCCCCCGGTGCGAGGCGGATGATGCGGCCACGTTCCACACTCAACCAAAGGAGCGTGCCATGGGCATGAATGTAGGTTCCGCCTCGGGCGATCCTGACGTGATGATCGACATCAACACCACGCCGCTGATCGACGTGATGCTGGTGCTGCTCGTGATGCTGATCATCACGATCCCCATCCAGCTGCACTCGGTCAACCTCAACATGCCGGTGGGTCATCCGCCGCCACCTCCGGTCGAGCCGGTGGTGCTCAAGGTCGACATCGATGCATCCAGCCGCATCTACTGGGATGGCGAGCTTATCCCCGACCGCGCGACACTCGAGCAGCGACTTCAGGCGGCCGCGGCGCAGCCCACGCAGCCGGAAATGCACCTTCGGCCGGACCGCTCAGCCAAGTACGAGGTCGTGGCGGCCGTGATGGCA
>JALYXY010000040.1 GCA_030946875.1 Pseudomonadota bacterium
AGGATCGCAGGCTTGCCGAGCAAGTCCGCGCGGCTGACATGACGCCCTGTGAGCTCGATGGCCTGAAACGGCGGGACAGTTTGACTCCCCCATCCGGACTGCGAAGCGCCGATGAGAAGCGCGCAAGCCGCCAGCCCAATTCCCTTACGTAAGGTGGAGTTCATTGTCATCCGCGTCTCCCGTGCGATGCCGCCGGAGTCTCGAAAGACAATGAGACCCACATCGCCACGCAAGAAGCGTGAGTCAAATGCTGCAAACCTGGGTCAGTCAAGGAACCTAGCGCTTCGCGGCAGCATCCCCGGCTTTTTCAGTAGCCTGCGCTTGCGGATTTTCGGAGGTCTTGGCTAGAACTTTGCCGGTACCAGCATCCACCGCAACTTCGACGATGGACTGCTTGCCTGGCACCTGGATATCGAAGCTATAGATCAGGCAACCGCCCTCTCCTTCAAGCTCTCCACTCTTGACATAGGCGGAGCTGACATTGACTGCCTTTAGCGCTGTGCGCTCTGCATCCGTTCGACTAACCTTTGCAAGCTTCGAGAGCTCCGCATCCGACATCCCGTCTTTGGGGTGAATGGTGCAGGGCAAGCCCGCGGCACCCGCGCCAAGTGAGATCAGCAACGTCGCTGCAACGATGATTCGCTTCATGATGTATTCCTTTGGAGGTGAGAAGCCCGCGGCCGATGGCACAGAGAGCCGATAGGAGGCAACGCCCAGCCACCAACACGCGTGAGAGCACAGGTTGCCCGGGCTCGTCCATCAAGTCGGTACGGTGACGCACGTTGGAGTGTTAAATGTTTGAGTCGACGCCGATCTTGTCCATCCCATGAGCCCCCGCGCTGACCACCGCCCAAAAGCTCGAGCGTGCAGCGCCGTCGTGCACCGCTCGCTCAGTGACAGCGTCGCAGGGTCATGTGGCGGCGTGCTCTTTGGGGTCCGTTTGATATCAGTGCAATAAGTGACGGTTCTGACCTGCGAGCGTTCGTCCGGGATGAGCAGCCGCTGCCTTCCCGGCAAGTTCAACGCCCGCCGCAGGTCGGGGAACAATCGCCGACCTTGCCCCAGCAGGTAGTCGCCGTACATGCCCTCGAACGCATTGGGTGCCCGCCGGGGCTGCCGGCCAATGGCTTGCACGAAGGGCGCCCGAAGTGGTGAGCCGCACCGTGTCAAGCCCGCGCCGCGTCTCCATCGCCCAGAGTTTCGCCAACCTGCGTATGCCGCGTATGCCGGCTGTTGCGTGGCTTCCACCCAAGGCCTCGGTGCGGATCCGACCGGCAGCTTCGGAGCGGCGAGTTCAGGGCCGCCAATGTCGCGCATGGGTCGTTCAGCGACATCAGCCCGGTCAACCTAAACGGCTGCTCTTGCAGCGAAGCCGACCGTCGGGTGCTCGCGGTATTGACCCCAAACGGTCCGATCGCGATCCCTCCGTCCTTCCGCTGCGAGTTGCCATCTTGCCGACAGTGTCCGTATGGTCAAATACCGTTTAGGACAGTTCAATCAGAAACACTGTCGAGCTCGCCCATCGTGGACAGGCGACCCCCTACCGCTAGCACCACGGCGACATCTGAGCCTGGAGCCGGGCGGGGTTCGTATTTCACGATTGCACGGGAGCCATCGGAGATCTTGGGACCTCCGGACGATGTGGTCCCGGCGTAGCCCGCCACCTTTCCGAAGCTCCCGCGTTAGCATGGCATCCAGTTCGGCCGAAGCCAACCAAACGCGCACGAATCATTTCTTCTGCAAAAACACCTCAACATCTTTGGCCATTACGCCAACCGCTTTCACTGCGGCGCGCAACTGGGCCTCGGTGCACTTGAATTTCTCCGTCCAATATCGGAGCTCGTAGTCTTCGTTCACGTTAACGCGGTCACGATCGGCGGCGCCGCGCTTGTTCTTGTCGTCTGCCATGTTCATCTCTCCCGTCTAGCTGCATGTCTTCTTGTGGTCAGCGTGATTCCCCTTGGCCTTGGCGTCTGCCTCTGACATGTATTCGCCCTTCTTCGTTTTTCCGTACCACTTGTCCCCTGAGCAGTGATACACCTTCGATGAAGTGTTGACCCACACCTTACCGTCGCCGCCACCGGCTGCAGCGGTCGTCGGCATGCTCGAGCTCTTAGAGGCTGAGTTTCTCGTTGTGTCTACGTTGGGGGTAGCCGTCGTTACTGAAGACTTAGTCTCTGTCCCCGCCGCCGTTTTTTTGCTGTCGTACCAGTACTTCACACCGCCGTGCCCCGCGCATGCTCCGCGCTTCGTCGGAGTTGACGAGAAGCTCCCGTCCTTGCATTCGCCAGTCGACCCTGCCGGCACTTGGCCTAGGGCACTCACCGCCAGCATGAGACTCGCAACCGTCACCATCATTTGAACTACAGCCGCTCTCGTCATCATCATCGATCTCCGGTTAGTAGCCTCGCTGTGTGCTGGGGCGAAGGCGTAGCGTCAAGCAGACAGTCAGTTTATACCCCGGGGCATGCGTTAGCCCGTTCAGGCAATTCTCCGCGTGGCGTATGCAATCTCGAGCACCGCTTCTATCCCTGCACTCGCATTCTCCACGAGCTCGATGCTAGCGCTGCGGCCGTACAGTGCCTGGAGCCTTGCGCAGAGTACGCCGATGTCGGCATAGTCCACGATGCCGTGCCCTTAAGATCCGCAACGCGTATCTCCAGGCGAGCGTTCTCGACAACCGCTTCCAGGCGCAGGGTAAATGGTTGCACACCAAATCTATGGCTCGTGCTGCTCGTCGTGACGCTTACGCTCCATTGACCGAAAGATCGCCTAATTGTGAACACGCGTATTACAGCATTGGTCGCCGCGAACGAGCCGCCCATAGGCGAGCAGTTGATCGATCTTCTGCGCGAGCTGTGGCCGGCGCTGGACATCGTTGCCACGGTGGCCAATGGAGATGCCGCCCTCCAAGCGTTCGCCGCGCACCACCCGTCCGTGGCGTTCCTAGATATCAGCATGCCAGGAAGATCCGGGGTGGACGTCGCATCGCGTATCGCACCGCCCTGCCATGTCGTCTTCTTGACGGCACATGACGACTACTCAATCGAAGTTTTCCGCACAGGAGTCGTCGCCTACGTGCTGAAGCCGGTGGACCGCGACAGGCTCGCCGAAACGGTTCTACGGCTGAAGCGCAATGTGCATGCGCCACCTCCAGATCTCACGTCGGTGCTGACTGCGCTGCGCGCTGAACTCGCCGCGTCGACCCAACACCTCAAGTGGCTAAAGGCCGCAGTAGGACGCATGGTGAAGCTTATTCCGATTGATGACGTTGTCTATTTTCAGGCGGACAACAAATACACCCGCGTGGTGATGCGCAATGGAGAAGCGTTAATTCGAACGTCCCTTAGAGGGCTCCTTGATGGCTTAGATCCCGGTCGTTTTTGGCAAATTCACCGAGGCACCATCGTCAACGCCGCAACTATTTCGGGGTTGCTGCGCGACGACGAGGAGCGCCACTACTTTGTGCTGCTGAAAGATCGCCCCGATCGACTGCCGGTGTCGCGGCAATATCTTTATCTTTTTAAGCAGATGTGAGGAACTCTTACGCATTTCTGACGCTGACGGAAATCGCCTTGCTCGCCGCCAGCTAAGACCCTATGGTCGGAGTCGTGATGCTCGCACTCGCGCGTTCTTTCGATCCGTCGTGAACGCGGGTCCATCAGGACACCGGCCGAGTCAGCGCCCATGCAAATCCGTAACATTGCTAGGTCCAGCTCACTTTTGTAAGCGGTTAGAAACCAGCAGAAGCGTAGAGTGTTTCGGCTTAGCGAGCGAGTTTTTACCAAACGCAGTTAACAAAATGTGCTGCCGCCAAATGGGCGCGTTGCCGTCAGACAAGCCGCCGCCGGAGATCGTCCGCCCAGGAACGTGGTCTACGTTAGGCATGAGGACGCGAAAGAGCAATCGACCAAAATCCACAGAGGAGCGTAGTGCTAGATGGGGACTGGGTGAGCAACAAGGAGCGGGCGCCGTACGAGTTTGATCGTAGTTCGGTCAGCTTTGACGACGACCGCAGACTGCATTACTGGACAGAGAAGCTGGGCGTTAGCGCCGATGTGTTGCGCGAAGCCGTGAGAGAGGTCGGCAACTCGCCAGACCACGTGTTTCAGTACATCCAGCAGCGTAGCAAGCGCTAACGCTGTCAACTGCGTAAGCTGTTCGTAAACCTGTGAGTGAACTTCCCCGCTGTGGCGCGCGTGCGTCTAGGCGCCGCTTGAAGTCCGTCATTCGGAGCATCACTCGTCGAGTTCGGTCGCCTAGGCGGTGCGTCGGGCCGGTGTGAGGTGCCTCCGCACCCGTTTTTTAGGCTTGACGGCCGACAAGGGGCCGCGCGAGCGCGGGCATTCCCTCGTGTCCGCATTAAGGGAGAAGATGATGGCAAGGTTGCTGATCATGCTCGTCACCGGCCTTATGGCACTGTCCGCGCAAGCGCAGAACTGCCTCGGTCGTCCGGACTTCGATCAGTGTATGGCGAATTCTCTGGCGCGCTCCCAAGCCAGTCTTGCCGCCCAGCAACAGCAGACATGGAACGCCTACATGCGGCAGTACGGCCCTTGGCTGCGCGGGCAGTACAAGCAATACCGGGGACCAATGACGTTTGAGCAATTCGCGTACTGGAATTTGATGACTGCCAACGGGACAAACCTGGGGGGGGCCGCGCAGGCGCAGCAGGATTGGTTCAAAGGTCAGCAAAAGGCGTACGGAACGGTACAGCAGGGCAACGAGAGCTACCGCCAGGGTATGTACGACAATAGCAACAGGACCAGCCGTACTGCCGAGCGATACAACCAGGGTGCTATCCGTGGCAACTCCGCGCAAGTCGATCCGCGCACGGGGCAGACATCGTGGCTACCGTACAACGCACCTTACAACCAAGCCTTTACTTACAACGGCCAGAGTTACTGGCGCAACGAGAAAGGCTATTCCGTATGGGATAACGGCAACTGGGTATTGATGCAGCTCGGGCGCTAATCGTAGTCGTCGGGGTTTCACAGATGGCAACGGTCGGTTCGCATCCGCGCACTCGTGCTGCGCGTTAGCTCCGAGACACGGTGGCCTATCGATGCGTGGGCGACAGGCTGGCCATTTGTCCAGGTCGTTCAGCGGTTGTGGCGGAACTCGCGTACGTGAACTCCTCGTACACTGCTCGGGGATCGAACTGATGTGATTAGTGTGCGGCCGGGGCGGGCCGGGCCTGCTGTTCGTCCTGGTGACTCGCCGTGCCTGTCCGGAGGAAGTCCGGAGATCGCGCGCTTTCCCAGCTGTAAACCAGTGAGAGCTACTCAAAGGTTGGTCTCGTATAACTGCTTCGCGGAGCGGATGTGTAGTCCCGGCTTCTGAGGGCTCCCACGATAGAAGAGCGAGCCAGGAAAACCACGAGGTCGAGGTCGAGGGCGAATGGCCGGGGACATGGACCTCCGCATACATTCCCAGCAAAATGCACGATGGACCCTTTGCTCGCACGTTCACTACCTACTGCGGCAATGCGGCAAGTCCAAGTGCCGCCCTAGCACGCCTCAAGATGAACACGCAGATCGATGTCCGCGCAGTGTTGCCTAGGATCGGCGCGCGCAGCTTGGTGCTGAGCGCGGTGAGGGTGACTTGGACGTCCATACCGAAGAAGGACGATGGCTTGCCGCAAATCGCCGGGCCGGGTTACGACCACATGCCGTGGGCTGGGTGCTAGGCGGCGGTACTCAAAGGCGGTCGTGCCGCCGGTGAGAGCATGGCCGTGGACGCGATCCACGCTATTCGAGCATCGCGATTATCCGGCGGTCACCGAGCTCCGTACTGGCGGGCATCATGAGGCGCCTGTACGACCTCGATCCCTCACGGCTCGCAAGCGCGCAAGCGTATTCCCAGACGCGGCGGCTCAGCCGGCCGCGTAAAGGGCGAGGCGCATAAAAGTTTAACGCAGGAACCCGAAACCGGCGGCGCGCTTGGGACGTGGCGTGGCACGCTGCTACTGGCCTGGCAAAGGAGCAATTGATGCCTGACCCCGCAGGAACCACCACTTCCTTGCAAGCCGCGATCGCAGCGGTTCGCTG